>JBPCTR010000124.1:0-11579 GCA_051011575.1 Acidimicrobiales bacterium
GAAGATAGAGCGCCTCCGATTGGCGCGGTAACCGGATCGCCTCCGATTGCCCGGGAACGAATACTTCCTCGAACTGTTTCGCCAACGAGACGATGGGGATCTCGTCGTCGAGACCCAGCGCGCGCAGAACGTCCAGCGATGCCGAGAGCTGGCCCTTTCCACCGTCGACCACGATCAGGTTGGGTGGATACGCGAACCTCCCCCGTTCCTCGATGGGCTTGCGCCGATCGGACAGGTGGTTGGTGAGCCGCCGCTCGAGCACCTCGGCCATGGCGGCATAGTCGTTGTTGCCGTCCACGGTCTTGATTTTGAACCGCCTGTAGTCGGACTTCTTCGGCAATCCGTCCTCGACCACCACCATCGAGCCCACATAATCGGTGCCCTGGATGTGGCTCATGTCGTAACACTCGATCCGCAGCGGAGCCTCGTCCAGCCCAAGGTATTCCTGAAGCTCGTTCAACGCCTTCGATCGACTGTTGTGATCGCTGGCCCGCTTCAACCGGTGCCGTGTGAACGACTCCTGTGCGTTCCGGGTCACCGTCTCGAGCAGGGCTTTCTTGTCGCCGCGCTGCGGCACCCGCACCGACACCTTGCTGCCTCGAAGCTCGCCCATCCATGCGGAGTACAGGTCGGGATCACTGCTGTCGTGAGGCACGAGCACCTGCTTGGGATAGCCGACGGCAGGCTCGTCGGAGTACACACCCTCGAGGATCCGATCGATCAGCTCGCCATCGTCGAGGTCCTCGACCTTGTCGACCACGAATCCGCGGCGGCCGACCACGCGTCCGCGGCGCACGAAGAAGATCTGGACCGCCGCCTCGAGCTCATCGTCGTGAATCCCGATCACGTCGAAGTCGTCCTCGCGGCTGCCCACCATCTGCTGCTTCTCGATCGCCTTGCGCACCGAAACCAGCTGATCGCGGCATCGAGCTGCCAGCTCGTATTCGGTACTCGCCGCCGCATCGTCCATTCGCGCCTCGAGGTCGCGAATGATGTCGTCGGTCTCGCCATCGAGAAATGCCACCAGCTGTTCGACGAGCCTCTGATAGTCCTCGGGTGAGATCTCGCCCACACACGGACCCGAGCACTTCTCGATGTGGAAGAGCAGACAGGGCCGACCGAGCTTTGCGTGCCGCTCGAGCTTGTTGTCGCTACACGTCCTGATCGGGAACGTGCGCAATAGAAGGTCGAGGGTCTCCCGAATTGCATATGCATGGCCGAACGGGCCGAAGTATCGGGTGCCCTTCCGCTTCTTTCCACGCATCACCATCGCACGCGGCCACTCGTCGCTCTCGGTGACGGCGAGGAACGGATAGCTCTTGTCGTCGACGAGTCGGATGTTGAACCGAGGTCGGTGTTGCTTGATCAGCGAGTACTCGAGCATGAGCGCCTCGAGTTCGTTCTCTACCTGGATCCATTCGACCGACTCGGCCGAGCGCACCATCTGGGCTGTGCGCGGCGGGAGGTTCTTCTGGAAGTAGTTGCCCAGCCGATTGCGAAGGCTTTTTGCCTTGCCCACGTAGATCACCCGGCCATCCCGATCGCGGAACTGATAAGAGCCCGGCGTATCGGGAATCGAGCCGGCGGGGGGTCGAGATACCATTGCTCGCCAACCTACCCATCGCGACGATCAGGTCGGAGGTGCCGGACGGCCATTTTCATTCCCGAGAGGTCGGTCGGCTAACGTCGACAATCGACTTGGGCCTTGGGCGGTCCCTGGAGGCAAACCATTGTGAGCACCCTGCTCGTTGTTCAAGCCGGACACGACGGCACCGACTCTCATCAGCGTCAACTTTCACCTTTCGCCGATAGCACGGTCCTCGAGGTCGCGTTACGTCGCCTGCGCGGATTCTCCGACGGTCCCGTCGTGGTGGCCATCAGCGACCTCTCGGCCGACGATGCACTCGAAGAGATGGCGCGGGCCCAGGGGGCCGCCGTCGTTCGGGGTCCATCCGATGACCTACTGGCTCGCTTCGTCGAGGTGATCGCCGACTATCCAGCCGAGCATCTCGTACGCGTTCGGGTCGAATCACCACTGATCGACCACCACCTCGTGTCCCAGGTCGTCGCCGCCCACCAATCGTCGGGCGCCGACTACACGTCGAACACGCTGCTGCGTACCCACCCGCTCGGTCTCGACGTCGAGGTGATCCGATCCGACGCACTGCTCGACGCCGCCGAGCAGGCGAGTGGACCGGGCGAGCGCGGAGGGGTCACGACATTCGTTCATCGCCGCCCCACCAACTACACGTTGCAGGCGGCGGTCGCCTCGGGCGACTACGAGGACCACGATTGGCAGGTGCGAGGGCCCGAGTCGCTCGAACATCTCACCGAGCTGCTCGCGAAGTCAGGCGGCGATCTCGACCGGTCGTGGGACTCGTTCCTCGCCTACGACAAGCCACAGCCCAAAGATGAACACGTCCGCCTGCGCGTCGCTCGCGACAACGTCCTCGCCGCGTATTCCGAGCTGCCGACAACCGTCGGCTATCCGCCCGACCCGCTTCCGCTCTATGCCGCCGACCGCCGCAGCTACGGCGTCTGGGCCAACAACCAGCTGATCGGAGCGGTCGTCGTGTCCGTTCAGAACGGCTGGGGCACGCTGGCCGGTCGGTTCGCTGAAGGCCTCCCAGCGGCGATCGCCGAGAAGTCGCTCTCCGCCATCGACACGCAGTTGATGTCAGACGATCAGGTGATCGCGCTGACGATCGACGGCTCGCGCATCCGTACCTACCACGAGTGATTCTCGCCGTCCGTCGATCCAGCGATGGACGAGGACAAGAGACACCGCGAATGCGGGAAACTCGAGACCGACACCACGTCCAAACCACGCAAACTGAACCTCGAACAGTGCCGGTCCGATCGCAAGCGCAGCCGCGTTGATCGCCGCGAGCCGTGTCATCTGGTCGTGCGAGATCCAACCTCGTCGCATGAGAACAGCAACGGGCAATGCCAGCACCAGCAGGTCGTAGACGAGCAGGTGGGGCGACGACCACACGGCAACCACGACTGCGACGGCCGACATCATCTCGACGTCGGACCCGTATCGCCGAAGTGCCATTCCGATGATGACCACACCGGTAGCAGCACCGATCGCCCAGAACGTCATCGTGCCGACGGCACTCGCTCCGGGAAACAACAGCTTGAGGAATTCCGGTAGCGACGAGGATTGCTGCATCCAGACACCCTCGGTATCGGCGCGATGCTGCATCGCGTCAAGAAAGCCGCGCCATGGCTCGAGGCCACCGGCAACGGTCGGAAGCGCGAGCACCATCCCGCCCAGAGCCGCGGCACCGATGGCGCGATTCCACTCACGGATCCGGGCGAGCCACCAGATGCCATAGCCGACCGCGAGCATCGGCTTGAGAATGAGCAAACCCGCGAGCGCACCCGCACCGACTACGCGACCATCGACGATTCGTCGATGCATCGCCACGATGAGGACCAGGGCGAGTGCGGCGCTCTGTCCGAGCACGATGTTTGACACCATCGCGGGACCAACCAACACCAAAGCGACGCCGGCCGGAGTGAACCCCAGCGACCGAATGGTGCCGGCTGTGAGGACGACGCCAAAGATCGTCCACATCCACAGACCCGGACCGAACGGAACGAATGAAAGCAGCTGCGCCGCCCATCCGAACGGTGGCGTCGAAATGAAGTGCGAAACGGTCGACTCGCCGGCGAGGCTCGGAAACGCCGTCTCCGTGAACTCGACGGAGAATCGTTCGGGGTCGTACGCAGCCGCAAATCCCTCGTTCCGGATGAGCGAACCGCCGGTGTGGAACACCCCAAAATCGACGCCGAACGTCGACGTCTGGACGACCTCACGCAGCATGCGCATCAGGAACGCCGTGATCGATGCGATCAGCACGAACCGCCACGGATCGAGCGCCGAACGACGGGCCGCGGCCGAGTCGGGCGGAGGCGCGGCGCGATCGGTGAACATACCGATTCAATCGGCCGTGTCTAACCCCCGATGAGCGCCGCTGAGACAGGCCCTGGAGTCAGCTGGCCAGGATCCTCTTCAGGAATCGACCCGTGTGGCTCTCGGTGATCGTGGCCACATGCTCCGGCGTTCCCTCGGCGATGATCCGGCCTCCACCCGAACCACCCTCGGGTCCCAGGTCGATCAGGTGGTCTGCCGTCTTGATCACGTCGAGATTGTGTTCGATGACAAGGACCGAGTTGCCCTGGTCAACAAGGCGACTCAGCACTGTCAGGAGCCGGCGAATGTCCTCGAAGTGCAACCCCGTCGTGGGCTCGTCGAGGATGTACATCGTGTGACCGGTCGAGCGTTTTGCGAGTTCGGATGCGAGCTTCACTCGCTGCGCCTCTCCTCCCGACAGCGTGGGAGCAGGCTGACCGAGGCGCACATACCCGAGCCCCACGTCGACCAGCGTCTGGAGGTGTCGGGCGATCGGCGGCTGGTTGCCGAAGAAGTCGAGCGCCTCCTCGATCGGCATCTCCAGGACCTCGGCGATGTTGCGACCCTTGAACAGGATGTCGAGCGTGTCCCGGTTGTACCGCTTGCCTTTGCAGATCTCACACGGCACGTACACGTCCGGAAGGAAGTGCATCTCGATTTTGATCGTGCCGTCGCCTGAACACGCCTCGCAGCGGCCACCCTTCACGTTGAACGAGAAACGCCCGGGCAGGTAGCCACGCACCTTCGCTTCGGTGGTCTGCGCGAACAACTTGCGGATGTGATCGAACACGCCGGTATACGTGGCCGGATTCGAGCGCGGCGTTCGGCCGATCGGCGACTGATCGATCGCGATCACCTTGTCGATGTTCTCGGTGCCCTCGACCTTCTTGTGCAGGCCGGGCGGCATCTTCGAGCTGTAGATGCGCTGCATCAGGCTCGGCAGGAGGATCTGGTTGATGAGCGAGGACTTTCCGGATCCGGATACACCGGTGATGCCGACGAAGACACCGAGCGGAATCTCGACGTCGACGTTCTGAAGGTTGTTCTCGCGGGCACCGACCACGCGAATCACACCCTCGGCAGGCGAGCGCCGAGCCGACGGCACCGGGATCGACTTCTTGCCGGCGAGGTACTTACCCGTGATCGACTTCGTGTTCTTGAGCAGCTGCTTGTACGTGCCCGAGTGCACGATGTCGCCGCCGTGCTCGCCTGCGCCCGGCCCGATGTCGACCACGTGATCGGCGACCGCGATCGTCTCCTCGTCGTGCTCGACGACCACCACGGTGTTGCCGAGATCACGCAGGCGAATCAGGGTCTCGATCAGGCGCCGATTGTCGCGCTGGTGCAGACCGATCGACGGCTCGTCGAGCACGTACAACACACCCACGAGGCCGCTACCAATCTGGCTCGCCAGTCGGATTCGCTGGGCTTCGCCGCCCGCGAGCGTTGCCGCCGACCGGGCAAGCGACAGGTAATCGAGGCCCACATCGAGCAGGAAGCCCATTCGAGCGTTGACTTCCTTGACCACCTGTTCGGCGATTATCTGATCCCTTTCGCTCAATTCGAGTGCATTGAGAGCCTTGGCCGCCTCGCCGATCGACATCGAGCAGATGTCGTGAATCGTGTGGTCATCGATGGTGACCGCCAGCGACAACGGATTGAGCCGGGCACCGTCGCAGTGCGGGCAGTGCACGGTGCGCATGTAGCCCTCGATCTGTTCCCGCTGACTGTCGGACTCGGCCTCCTCGTGGCGGCGTTGAAGATACGGGATCACTCCCTCGAACTTCGCCTGATAGGTCCGGGCCCGACCGAAGCGGTTCTTGTACCGAACGGTCACCCGGTCCTTCATGCCCCCACGTAGCAGGAGTTTCTGTGCGGCATTCGGCAGCTTCTCCCAGGCCAGGTCGACCGGGATGTCCTTCTCGTCGCACACTGCCTCGACCAACCGGCTGAAGTACCGGCTGCGACCACTCGACCAGGGAGCGATCGCCCCATCTTCGATCGTCGCCTCGGGATTCGGGACCACCAACTGAGGATCGACCTCGAAGACCGTGCCCAGGCCGTCGCAATGCACGCATGCGCCGTACGGCGAGTTGAAGGAGAAGTTGCGAGGTGCGAGCTCTTCGAAGGACTTGCCGTCGCTCGGGCGGCTCAGATGTTGGGAGAAAACGATCTTCTCGGGCTCGGCGTCGGGTTCATCGCGCGCGGGCATGATCTGAATCTCGGCGATGCCGTCGGCCAGGCTCAACGCAGTTTCCATGGACTCGGTGAGCCGACGATCTATGCCGTCTCGCAGCACCAGTCGGTCGACGACCACCTCGATCGTGTGCATCTCGTACCGGGCAAGATCGAGATCGGCGTCGTCGAGCTCACTCAATTCGATCAGCTGATCGTCGACGATCGCACGCGCGAACCCCTGGGTGGCGAGGTCGGCGAGCAGCGTGTCGTACGTGCCCTTACGTCCGCGCACCACCGGTGCGAGGACCTGGAAACGTGTCCCCTCCTCGAGCTTCAGGACCCGGTCGACGATCTGCTGTGGTGTCTGGCGCTCGAGCTTCTCTCCCGTCTCCGGGTCGTGGGCTACGCCGATTCGGGCAAAGAGCAGGCGCAGATAGTCGTATACCTCCGTGACCGTGCCCACCGTGGATCGCGGGTTGCGGCTGGCACTCTTCTGGTCGATCGAGATCGCCGGCGACAGACCTTCGATGAAATCGACGTCGGGCTTGTCCATCTGGCCGAGAAACTGCCGGGCATAGGCACTGAGCGACTCGACGTACCGCCGCTGACCCTCGGCATAGATCGTGTCGAACGCAAGCGACGACTTGCCCGAGCCCGAGAGGCCGGTGAACACGATGAGCTTGTCGCGGGGAAGGTCGAGGTCGACGTTGCGCAGATTGTGTTCGCGCGCGCCCTGGACCACCAATCGATCAGCCATTCACAGTTTCCTTCTCCGCCTCGAACTCAGACCATCTCGCGCAGCTCGCGTTTGAGGTCCTTCACCTCGTCACGCAGCCGAGCAGCGTATTCGAACTTCAACTCCGTGGCCGCCTCGTGCATCTCCTCTTCGAGGGTGCGAATCAGACGCTCCAGGTCGTCGCGTCCCATGCTGTCGGGATCGATCGTGCGTCGATCGGAGTCCAGCGAACGTTTGCGACTCCCCTCGCCCGGAATCGGTGCCTTGTCCTCGGCAGGCCGGAGCATCGCAAGGATGTCGGTGACCGCTTTGCGCACGGTCTGCGGATTGATCCCGTGCTCCTCGTTGTAGGCCATCTGCACGCCCCGGCGGCGCATCGTCTCGCTGATCGCCCGCTGCATCGAATCGGTCATCTTGTCGGCGTACATGACGACCTGCCCATCGACGTTTCGAGCAGCACGACCGATCATCTGGATCAGCGACGTTTCGCTGCGAAGGAAACCCTCCTTGTCGGCGTCGCGGATCGCGACCAATGACACCTCAGGGAGATCCAGGCCCTCGCGCAGGAGGTTGATGCCGACGAGCACGTCGAACTCGCCGAGTCGGAGGTCCCGCAGGATCTCAATGCGTTCGAGCGTGTCGACCTCGGAGTGCAGATACCGGACACGCAGCCCGAGCTCGAGCAGGTAGTCGGTGAGGTCCTCCGACATCTTCTTCGTCAGTGTGGTCACCAGAACGCGGTGGTCGTTCTCGGTGCGCTCTTTGATCAGCTCGACCAGGTCATCGATCTGACCCTTGGTCGGCTTGACCACTACCTCGGGATCCACGAGTCCGGTGGGACGCACGATCTGTTCGACGACCTGATCCGAGACCTCGATCTCATAGTTGCCCGGAGTGGCCGACAGGTAGACGACCTGATTCACCATTTCGAGCCACTCGTCGAAGCGAAGCGGCCGGTTGTCGGCGGCCGAAGGAAGCCGGAATCCATGCTCGATCAATACGTCCTTGCGGCTGCGGTCGCCCGCGTACTGACCGTGCAGCTGAGGCACCGCCACGTGGCTCTCGTCGATCACCATCAGGTAGTCGTCGGGGAAATAGTCAAGAAGCGTGTACGGCTTTTCCCCCGGCCTTCGGCCGTCGATGTGCATCGAGTAGTTCTCGATCCCATTGCAGTAGCCAACCTCGGCCATCATCTCGAGGTCGTACTGCGTACGCATACGCAGACGCTGGGCCTCGAGAAGCTTGTCCTCTTCCTGAAACAGCGCCAGCCGCTCCTGGAGCTCCTCTTCGATTCCGATGACCGCTCGGCGGAGGTTCTCCTCGCTCGCCACGTAGTGGGTGGCCGCGAAGATCACGACCTCGTCGAGCTCCTCGAGCCGTTCACCGGTGAGCGGATCGACCCGCAGGATCTGCTCGATCTCGTCGCCGAACATTTCGATTCGCACGACGGTTTCGTCGTAGGCGGGGTGCACCTCGATCGAGTCGCCGCGAACGCGGAACTTGGCCCGTACCAGGTTCATGTCGTTGCGCTCGTACTGCATGTCGACCAGCGACCGCAGGATGTCTCGCTGATCGATGTCCTGCCCCGGACGCAACACGAGCAACTGAGCTTCGTACTCCTCGGGCGCACCCAGGCCGTAGATGCACGACACCGACGCGACCACGATCGTGTCCCGGCGCGTCAGGAGAGCCGAGGTCGCCGAGTGCCGAAGCCGATCGATCTCGTCGTTCACCGACGAGTCCTTCTCGATGTAGGTATCGCTCGAGGGCATGTACGCCTCGGGCTGGTAATAGTCGTAGTAGCTGACGAAGTACTCGACCCGATTGTTCGGAAAGAACTCCCGCAGCTCGTTCGCGAGCTGGGCCGCCAACGACTTGTTGGGGGCGATCACCAGTGTCGGCCGCTGCACCTTCTCGATCGTCCAGGCGATGGTGGCGCTCTTACCCGAGCCCGTGATACCGAGGAGCGTCTGGAACTCGTCTCCCCGCTCCACACCCTCGGCCAGCTTCGCGATCGCGGCCGGCTGATCGCCGGCGGGATCGAACTCCGTCACCATTTCGAACGGACGCGAGGTGATGTTCTCCACCCCGCTCAGGTTTCCGGGGGCGGCGGTCGTGACATGTGCAGTTGGATCGCTCACGAGGTTCCGCTCTCTTCCACGAGACCGCCCTCGGCGACGTCTGCGTGATTCATCCACGTCCAACATCGGTTGACCTCCGACTCGAGATCGTCGAGGGTCCCGGAATTGTCGATCACGAAATTGGCGGCGGTTCGCCGGTCTTCGCGACTCGCCTGCGCGTCCTGGCGCGCCCGAACGTCGGCTGGATCCATACCTCGCGCCTCGACCACTCGGTCGACCGCATCGTCGAGCGGCGTGTCGACCACGATGATCCCCGCCCACTCGGCCGGGTCGCGACTCGTGAGCAGCTCGCCGCTCGGGTCGACGAGCAGAGGAATGTCGTGCACCACCAGCACATCGGAGTCGATCACCTCGTCGAGTCGACGTTCGGTCTCGACCGCAACGGCGGGATGCACGATGCCGTTCAGGGCGAGCAGCTCGTCGGGATCGTTGAACACAATCGCCGCGACCGCGGCGCGATCGAGTTCGCCCGAATCAGCCACGATCTGTTGACCCCATCGCTCGACCATGGCATCGAACACTAGTTCGCCAGGGCGTTGAAGTTCGCGCACGATCGCATCGGCATCGATCACCATCGCCCCCCGAGCGCGGAGCATGGCGCTGACCGTTGATTTTCCCGAACCGATGCCACCGGTCAACCCGAACTCCATCACCACCGTGACCGTACCGGGAACCGAGTCCCTTGATGCTCACGGACTATGTGCCGATGGGTACAACGACCCAGGAGTAAACGGCTCCAGGCCAAAGCGAGCGCGCAATGGATCAGAACGACTTCACAACCAAGATGACCCGCGCCGATGCTCAGCGGCTGCGTTCACGGACGGGTGGCCACCGACCGCGTTCGATGCTTCGACCCATGGCGCGGGTTGGGCGTGGCACCGATCTCACCGGACACGACAACGACGACATGTTCGAGCCGCACGACAAGATCGAGGTGTTCCAGAACGTCATCGCGGTGATCCGATGGGGAGTCGTCGGACTGACCTTCATCCTGGCCACACCTCAGGTGGCGGAGGCTCCGGACCTGCGCGTCTCGGTGATCGGTGTCGCCCTCCTCGTCCTCACCGTGGGTCGCCACGTGCGACCGATTCGCTTCGACAACGAACACAGCGGGGACCTCGCTTTGCTCATCGAGGTGACACTCACGGTTGTCGCGGTTGCGATCACTGACCTCTGGGCATCTCCCTTTGCAGTCTCACTCACCATCCCGATCGTCGTCGCAGGTTTCGCCCACGGGCACATCTACGCAGCCCGCGTCGCCGGCATCGCAGCTCTCGTTCCAACCACGCTCGTCTTCTGGCAGCAGGGGCTTGCACTCGACGTGATCCAACAGGTGTCACAGTGGTGTCTGATCCTCGTCGTCGTCGGCCTGATCGCCGGCCAGACCCGTCGAATCTCGGGTGAGGCCGATCGTCAGCACACGATTGCAATGAACCGAATGGAGTGTCTTACCGACGCAAACTCGCTGCTCGACTCGCTTCACCGCGTTGCCCAGACCCTCCCGGCATCCCTCGACCTGAACGAGGTGCTCGACACCACGATGGGTCGACTTCGTGGCCTCTTCGACTACGACGCCGTAGCACTACTCGTTTTCGACGAGACCGACGCCAGCTGGCATGTGATGCGCAGCGAGGGAACGAATGTCCCGATCCGCCTCGGCCCGACCATGCTGCCGAACCCGTTGAAGACTGCGATCGCCCAGAATCGGTTGGTCGACATCCCCGACCTCGGTGCCGCCGACACGCTCGGGCTTTCGAACGGTGCGCAGAGCGGCCTGTACACGACCCTCACCGCTCGGGGCCAGATCATCGGCCTCCTCGCGCTCGAGCACCACCTTCCGAATCACTACTCCGAACGCACCGTTCAGATGTTCAACGGTTTCGTCGATCCGGTCGCGCTCGCCGTGGACAATGCCCGCTGGTTCGGCCGACTGCGCACCATGGGCGCAGACGAGGAGCGGACCAGGATCGCCCGCGATCTGCATGACCGGATCGGACAGTCGATGGCGTTCCTGGCCTTCGAACTGGACCGCGTGATCAAATCGCACGACCAGGAGCAGAACGTCGGGCCCGCCCTCGAGCAGCTGCGAGACGACGTTCGAGCCGTCATCCGCGAGATCCGCGACACGCTCTCGGACCTACGAACCGACGTGAGCGACAGTCGCGGATTCGAACAAACCGTCGAGGAGTTTGCCGGCCGACTCTCCGATCGCAGTGGCCTGTCGATCGGCCTTCACCTGGACTCGAGCGAGCGGCTTCCGATCAGGCAGGAGCGCGAACTCTGGCGCATCGCACAGGAAGCGATGGTTAACGTGGAACGACACGCCGAGGCCACAACCGTGACCATCAACTGGACGAGTGACGGTCGCACCGGAGTTCTCGAGATCACCGACGATGGCCGAGGCTTCACCCTCGGCGACTCGGGGCGAAGCGACAGCTACGGGCTCGTCGGAATGCGTGAAAGAGCCTCGAGCGTCGGGGCGACGATGGAAGTGGACAGCGAACCTGGCGCCGGCACCACCATCCGGTGCCTCATCTCGACCTCCGACTCCGAAAACGCACTCGCCGCCTGACCCCTTCCCGGCGAACCGAGGGGATCAGGC
>JBPCTR010000125.1:0-12096 GCA_051011575.1 Acidimicrobiales bacterium
CGCACGATCCTGCTGGCACCCGAACCCGACCTCACGATGGCTGAGCGGGAGCTGGTCGATCGCTTGCGCACGGTGGTGAAGGAGATCGACACGACCGAGAGAGCCGGAGCCAACCTCGAAACGCGGCGTACCGAACTCGAGGCGGAGCTCCGCGATGCACGGCGCCGAAATGCCGAGGCATCAGGCGCGCCGGTCGCGACCCCCCACCTCGCGCCGAGGGCATCGGCCTATCTCTTCAGCAAGGACGGCGAGCTGTGTGCGCTCCACATCATCGACGGTGAGCCACAGGCGCACGTGGGAGGCATCGACCTCGACACCTTGCGCCGAGCGCTGAGCATGCTGACGACCACCCTCGGCGTGAACGCGGGAGGGATCGCCCACGGCTTCGACCGCGTCCTCGACGGTACCCGCACGCTCCTCGAGCCAATTCTCGAACACATCGATGGTCACGAGAGTGTTGTGATCATTCCCGAACCCACGCTGCCGCAGATTCCGTGGGCGCTCCTCACCGACACCGCCGTCCTGTACTCCGGATCGATGGCCGAATGGCGGCTGAGTGAGCTCCGGGTCGAGCGACCCCTCAACCCGATGATCGTGGCCGGTCCTCGCCTCGAACACGCCGACGCCGAGGCGGCTCGGCTGGCTCGACTGATGCCCGGTGCCACCGTCCTCTCGGGCGATTCGGCAACGGCCGAGAACGTGCTCCACTCCTTCGCGCACGCAGGGATGGTCCATTTCGCCACCCACGGACGCTTCCGGTCGGACAACCCGATGATCAGTTCGATCGAGCTGGCGGACGGACCCCTCACGTTCTACGACCTGCTGGGCACCGGGTCGGTCCCGAGCCGGCTGGTCTTCTCATCGTGCGACGTCGCCCAGTCGTCGGCGCAGTCGCCGCTCGGGCTTGCCGCGCTCCTGATCGATCGCGGGTGCAAGGCGTTCGTGGCGAGCAGCGGCCTGGCCAACGACGAAGCGGCGGTCGACTTGATGGAACACCTCCACCGCAACCTTGGAGACGGGACGACGATGGCCGTCGCCCTTCGGCGGGCTCAGGCTGAGTTGATCGACGTGGAGCCCTCGACCGCCATGTTCGGCACGTTCGGGGCCGGCTGACTCTCTTCCTTCGCCACCCGGCGAGCGTGTACGCCAAGAGCGAGGAAGGCCGCGGCCAACAGGATGTCGCCTGGGCTCACCACAGCGGAGAGAAACGGCACGGGCAGCCAATCGGCGAGCAGGGTTGCGGGTTCCGACCACGAAAGGGCCAGGTCGAGCTCCACATGCTTCGCACCCAGAAGTTCGGGCTCGTCGATGGCGCCAGAACTGATCGCTTCGCGACTGCGGGTTATGACCGGCATGGCTCCGTACACCGCGATCGGGACAACGTTCATCAATCCGCCCAGTGCCGCAAACGCAGTCGGTGTTGCTCGCTCACATGACGTCCAGACGACCGACGCAACCGCGACCGTACCGATCGCGAATGCCGAGGGCACCAGTAACCGTGCGGCCGACGGTTCGAGGGCAGCCACGATCTGAAGTATCACGGCAGCGATCACGAGCACGATCGCGGGAGCCGTCGGTCGCAGGATGGCGCGACGAGGACTGAGCGCCTGCCCAACCAGAAATGGCACAGCCAGTACCAGCAACAACATGTTCTGGGCATCGGCATCCGCCAAGCCCCGACTCAACCCGATCGGTCCGTACGGCCCATCCCGTCATCACACTCGTTTGGAAGGGATCGACCCACCTGGGATACGCTCCACACGTTGGTGGGATTCGGGCAAGGGGAACCGACATGCGGTCCGTTCTGGCGAGCACTTTCGAGGTCGAAGGCGATGAACGCCAGCTGACCGCGCTCGTCGAGCACGCCCGAGCGGGGTCCCAGGAATCGTGGAACGCGATCGTCGATCAGTTCGCCGACATGGTCTGGTCGGTCGTTCGGTCGTTCCGACTCTCCGAGGCCGACGCGCGCGACGCCGCGCAGATGACGTGGCTGCGGGCGGTCGAATCACTCGACAATATTCGTGAACCCGAGCGGCTCGGGCTGTGGCTCGCCACAACCGCCCGCAACGAATGCCTCCGGCTGGTGGCGCGCCGCAACA
Organism: Acidimicrobiales bacterium; assembly: GCA_051011575.1. Taxonomy (GTDB): domain Bacteria; phylum Actinomycetota; class Acidimicrobiia; order Acidimicrobiales; family SHLQ01; genus SHLQ01. Next base: position 2,100 of record JBPCTR010000125.1, read on the forward strand.
AGTCGGTTCCGGTCGATCCGCTCGACCCTCTCGACGCGTTCGCCCGACTCGAGATGGGAGGCGACGTGCAGCTCGATCAGATCAGCCGCAGCGAAGCCCAGCGGGTCCTCGACGCGCTCGCAACCCTCGAGCCCGAGTGCCAGGCATTTCTGCGACTCGTGCTCGTCGATCCGCCCATGTCCTATGCCGAGATCAGCGCCGTTCTCAACATCCCGATCGGCTCAATCGGCCCGAAGCGGCAGCGCTGCCTGCTGCAACTCCGGGCCGCGGCCGGCATCTAGCGCAACCCCGTCAGTCCTGTACTCGGGCGGCGATGAACTGGTCGCCACTTCCGGCCGCGAACAGATTCTTCTCGCGACCCTCCGACAGACGCTGCATATAGCCCGGGTCGCCCCAGATCTTCATCTCCGTGGCATCGAGGGTGTCGAGGTCCTCAAAGCCGGCGCTCCACGACATTTGCCCGATCGGCCCGACAGTGTTCGCACCCACGAGGATGTGCACTCCGGTGAGCTCAGAGATGAAGCTCGCGAGTTCTGTGGCATGTTCCATCGCTGCGCCCATGTCGCCCGATACCTGAGCGTTCGTGACGTACACGAAGTTCGGCGCCTCGGTACGCATTCCCTCGGTATTCATCAGGAACAACATCGCGTCCTGAGCGGGGCTCGTGTGTTGTCGCAGCTCGGTCACCATCCCCTGGTACTCAGGGAGCTCGCCGAACTTCGCCATGTCCTCCAACATCGCGCCGCGACTCTCGGTCATCGTTGTGAACGCGATCTGGTTTGCCCGCTGGGAAAATAACGATTGCCACAACTCCACCTGCAATCCGCTGTTTGCGTTGATGATGCGTCTCAGCTCTTTCGCCAAGCGCATTGCCTCGACATTGGAACCGGTCACCTGGACCGCGCGACTGAAGAGAAACATTTCCGCACTCTCGCTCTCAGCTCATGGCCCATCGCCCTGTTGCGTTGGGCGTGACCTCCTGCTTACTCCCCGTGAGGATCGCTGTCACGGGATTTTTCCGCCGCGCAGGACCGTCGATCTGAGTCGATCTGGTTCAGGCGCGCCGGATGCGGATCGAGTTCGCGTGCGCAGGAAAGCCCTCGTGATCGGCCAATGCGATCGTGCTCGCGGCGACACGTTCGAGCGCGCCGGCATCGAGTCGGCCGACCGCAGATGACTTCAGGAACTGCTCGACGGTTATGCCGCCGGACCGGTTGGCGAAGCCGCCGGTTGGAAGCGCGGCGGGCCCCCCGAGGGTGAAGTTGCCTACGGCAAACGGCGTGCCCTGTCCGAGCAGCAGCTCGCCGGCGTGGTGCACCGACTCGGAGAGCTCCACCGGGTCTGCCACCGCAAGTTGGCAATGCTCGGGGGCGAACCAGTCGGCGACGATGGCGGCCTCGGCGAGATCGGACACGATCACCGCACCGCCGTTGTGCGCGAGCGCCGACTTCGCGGCTACCCGGCGTTCTTCGGGAAGCTCGGCCGCCTGCACATCGAGTTCGGCATCGACCGCGGCAACCAGGTTCTCGTCGGGAGTGACAAGGACCACGGTGGAGTCGGTGCCGTGCTCGGCTTCGTTCAGCAGGTCGGCGGCGAGTAACCGAACGTCGGCGCTCGAGTCGGCAACCACCATCGACTCCGTCGGACCCAACACAACCGAGTCGACACCGTGTGCGCGTACCTCGAGCTGAGCGAGGGCGACCGGCGGACTCCCCGGGCCGATGACCATGCCGTGTGCAGGAATCGTGTCGGTGCCAAACGCAGCCGCCGCAACACCTGCGGGTCCGTTCACGCGAAATACCTCGGTGAGTCCCAACTCGTGAGCGACGACGAGCACAGCGTCGTCGATGGCACCGCCTCCACCCGGTAGGGGCGGCACGATTACGGTGAGCTGTTCGACCCCGGCCACCACAGCCGGAGTGGCGATCTGTGCGAGAACCGACGGATAGCTGGCCTTCCCGCTCGGACAGAACAATGCGGCCGACGCGATGGGACCAACTCGTTCGCCAACCAGGTGACCCGGAGAGATCTCGGCGGTCCAGCTCCCTCTCCGCTCGAGCAGAGCCTCGTTGAAAGCACGAATGTTGGCGATCATCTGCTTGATCGCGACGTGAACGTCGGAGTCGATTCGATCGAGCGCCGACCCGGTTTCTGCTTCGCTCGCGCGGAAGCCGACGGGCTGCACCTCGACCCCGTCGAAGGTTCGCAACGCGTCGACAAGGGCCGCATCGCCGCGAACACGAACGTCGTCGACAAGGTCGCGGATCGAAGGCCGCAAGTCGTCGGCGCTCTCGGCCGCCATCCCTCGAGCTGCCAGCCAGCCACGGTCGGCCTCGGTCATCGACCGCCAGTGCATCGTGCGAAGCATGGCCGTCAGGTTACGAGCGTTCCGGAGTGGCCAACGCTTCTCTCAACTTGCGTCGATGTGTCCCCGCAACACATTCACGGTGTTGGTCCCGATCTCCTCGACCGCGTAGCCGCCCTCCATGCAGAACACGGTGGGCAAACCGGCGGCACCAATGCGTTCTCCGACGGTGACGAAGTCGGAGGACGCGAGGCGGAAGCTGCTGATGGGATCGTTCTCGAACGTGTCGACGCCGAGCGACACCACGAGCGTCTCGGCACCGAATCTCGCAATGCTGTCGAGCGCGGTGTCGAGGGCGGCCACCCACTCTGCGAACGTCGTGCCCGGCGGCAGCGGATGGTTCTCGTTGAAGCCAGCGCCCTCCCCGGCTCCGGTCTCGTCTTCGAACCCGAGAAAGTGCGGGAACTCCGAGCTGGGGTGGCCATGCACAGACGCGAAGAAGACGTCGCTGCGTTCGTAGAAAATGTCCTGGGTGCCGTTCCCGTGATGGAAGTCGACGTCGAGAACCGCGACCCGCTCGGCTCCGTCAGTGCGGAAACCCTCGGCCGCGACCGCCGCATTGTTCAAGAAGCAGTACCCGCCAAAGAGATCGCGGGCCGCGTGATGCCCCGGCGGACGGCAGAGAGCAAAAGCTGCGGCCTCGCCTCCAGCAACGAGCCGCTGCGCCGTGTGTGCGAGCGACGCCGCGGCTCGGGCCGCAACCCAGGTGCCGTCGGTAATCGACGTCTCGGCCGCAAAGGCAAAGTAGCCCAGCCGTCCGTCGATGTCGGTGGGCTCGCGCTGGGTCATCCCCCGCGCCGGAAAACAGGTGGGAATCATGTCGCCGGCGTAACCCTCGGCCGTCCAGTCGGTCCACGCGGTCGCAAGGAAGTCCAGGTAGCGGGGGTCGTGCACCCGCTCCAGAAGCTCGTGGGAAACCTGGTCGGGCTCGACCACATCGGCGAAGCCGGCTGCATCGAGCGCAGCCACGATGTGGCTCCACCGCTCCGGACACTCGAACGGCGGCACGAGCTGCCCCCCGTACAGCTCACCGGCCGGCGCATGCCGAAGGTGATCGACACTCCGCACCACCTTCACGTCGGTCTCAGTCGCCGAGCTGTTCGAGCGACCGGTACGCACCGCCATAGAAGATCACCGGCTCGCGCGGCTCGTCCGGAGCCTCCATCGTGACCACGTTGCACAGCGCGAACTGGTGGTCACCAGCATCGAGTACCTCGTTGTGGGTGAGGGTGAGCCACGCGGTGAAACCAGCGATCTGCGGAGCGCCGTCGACCATCGACCAGTCGAGGCCCTCGAGCCGCTCTTCCGGTGCCCGCATGCAGGCGTTGCTCACGTCGATCTGATCGGCGCCCAGCACGTTCACACCCAACACATCGGCCGAGCGCAGCGCGTGCCACGTCGTGGATTCCGTCGTGCAGAAGAAGCCGGCGAGCGGCGGATCGAGTGAGACCGAAACGAAGCTCCCGATCACCATCGCCTGGGGGGCCTCATCGACCATGGCTGTGACCACGGTGACGCATGTGGGCACTTGTCCCATCACACGGCGGAAAAACTTCGGATCGATCGCGTCTGACATGGCCGAGACAGTAGGCCACACGACTCACTTTTCGGTCAATCAGGCCGATCAGGAAGGGTCGGCGGACACGGCGGATGCAGTCATTAGAGGGATGCCAGGCCTTGCTCTTCGCCATACAACGATCACACCCATTTCGAGCCCTGCTTTACGCCGCGCTCTGCGTGCTCTTGATCGCGGCCGGACTCACCCTCCGCGGATTCACTCCGGCAGCCGCATCCACCACCCAGACCTGCTGGGCCGTGGCGGACAGCGGAAGCCCGCACACCTCCAACGATCTCCTCACCCAGATCGTGAATGGCGTCGAGACCCGCATCGACGGCGGCGCATCGTCGACCGACGGCACGGGCACGACAGCCATCGAGGCGATCGCATTCCATCCCGTCGACAGTCGGTTGTACGCCACCAACGCGGGAACGTTCGGTGAGATCAACACGACCACGGGCGAGTTCAACTCGATCGGCGCCACCGGCTTTTCCGACGTGGACGGGCTGAGCTTCGATCCGTTCACACTCATTCTCTACGGCTCAGCTCGCGTCGGCGGCGACGACCTCCTCTTCCAGATCGATCCGACCACGGGCGCGGCGATCACGGGGGCCATGGGTGGATCGACAAGCGTCCCGATCCTGGCGACGGCCGCCGTCGGGCTCGGCGACATCGACGACCTCGCTGTCAGCCCCTACGACGGTCAGATGTACGGCATCGCCAACAGTGGTGCATCGAACGATCGGCTGGTGCAGATCGACAAGGTCACCGGCGCCGTCACCGATGTAGGACCCACCAACCCGGCGGTCGACGTCGAGGGTCTTAGCTTCGACGGCCTCGGCCAGCTGCTCGGCACCACCGGCTTCGGCGCGGCCCTCTGGGACTTCAACGTCAATACAGGCGCCTCGAGTAATCAGCTCAACCTCACATACGGCGACTACGAGTCGCTCGAGTGCGACACCAACGGATGGAACCTTCTGTCGGGATCCGTCTTTCTCGATCGCGATCTCGACGCCACCTTCACCGGCGCCGACACGGGAGCGGCCGGAGCAAACGTGACGCTCTACCGAGACGTCGACCTCGACGGGACTGTCAGCTTCGGTGACATCGCCCTGGCGACCAACACGACAGCCGGCGACGGTTCCTACTCATTCCCGGTGGGAGCCACCGGATCGTTCGTGCTCGAAGTCGACACGGCGACCCTGCCGCCGGCCCACAGCTTCACGACCGACAACCTCGAGGTCGCCGCCTTCGCGACCTCGTTCGGGGGCTCCGACACCGGCAACGACTTTGGCTTCACGATGCCGCCCGACCTCTCCGTCTTAAAGTCCTCCGACGCACCGGCCGACCTCGAACCCGGCGATCGCATCGAGTACACGATCGTGGTTACGAACACCGCCGCTACCTCCCAGACCGGCGTGACCGTCTCGGACGTACTTCCAACGGGTACGACCTATGTCAGCGGTTCGACCACCGCCACATTCTCGACATCCAGTGCCGCGACATTCACCGATGATTTCGAGTCCAACAGCTTCACCGGGGGAACCGGTGCCTGGACATCCAACTGGTTGGAGATCGGCGAGTCGAACGGGCCCAACAGCGGCGACATTCGCACGATGACCGATGGGGGCGATCGCTCCCTCCGCGTGCGCGACAACGACAACGGTGGCGAGGGTGTGCGACGCAACCTCGATCTCAGCGGGTTCACGACCGCCTCGCTCACCTTCGACTATCGGCCCTCCGGTCTCGACAACTCGAACGACCGAATCAGTGTCGACGTTCTCGATTCGAACGGCACGACGTGGACGGAAATCGCGTTCTTCGAAGGGCCGCTCAGCAGCTCCACGTACAGCTCCCTGACGCTGAGCCTGGACACGCACCTCCACAGCACGGCGATCCGGTTCCTCACGTCTTCGACAACCGGAGGCGCCGACGCGGTGTTCTTCGACAACGTAGTGGTGAACGCGAGCACCGCGGGCACCACCACGCTCTCGAACGCTCCGGCAGCACCGAACCCCCTCGTCGACGGTGACCCCTCGAACCTCGTGGTCTCGGGCGACGCCATCTCCCTCGCGCCGGGGGGCTCGGTCACGGTGACCTTCCAGGTCGACGTGGTGAACCCCACCACCGAGACTCAGATCGTCAACACGGCCAGCGCGTCGAGCGTGCAGTCGACCGCGGCGAGCGGAACCGTGATCGACCCGCTCACCTCCTCGACTCTCGGCGACACGGTCTGGGAAGACCTCGACGCCGACGGCATACAGGACTCGGGCGAGCCCGGCATCTCGGGCGTGACCGTGAACCTGTTGAACTCGGGCGGCACCCAGATCTCCTCCACCACGACAAACGGGTCGGGCGGCTACAGCTTCGCTGGCCTGGGGTCAGGGCAGTACATCGTCGAAGTCATCGAACCCGTGGGCTATGAGGCGAGCGCCCAGAACGTCGGCGGAGACGACACCATCGACAGTGACGTCGCGACCGCCAACGGACGAACGGGACTCGTGAGCGTCGGTACGGGTGTGGCCATCACGCACGTCGACGCCGGGCTGTTCCGACGCGCATCGGTGAGCGACTTCGTCTGGGAGGACGACAACGGAAACGGCATCCAGGACTCGGGCGAAGCAGGCCTCGACGGCGTGACCGTCAACCTACTCAATTCCGGAGGTAGCCAGATCGCCAGCACCACGACGGCCGGTGGGGGAAACTACGGCTTCGGCAACCTCGTACCCGGCACCTACACCGTGCAAATCGTATTCCCGGCCGGCATGGTGGCGACGACCCCCAACGCCGGCGGAGACGACACCATCGACTCCGACATCGACAACGGCGGCGAAGCGGCGACCAGCCTCACGTCCGGCGAAAGCGACACGACCATCGACGGCGGCCTCTACACACCGGTCTCCATCGGCAACTTCGTCTGGGACGACCTTGACGCCGACGGCGTCCAGGACGCGGGCGAACCGGGCCTCGACGGCGTGACCGTCAACCTCCTCGACCTGCTCGGTGTCAGCGTCGTCGCCACGACCACAACCGCGAGCGGTGGCGCATACGCCTTCACTGGCCTGGCCCCCGGCTCGTACGTCGTCGAGGTGATCGCGCCGAGCGGCATGACCATCACAGTGGCCAACGTCGGTGGCGACGACACGGTCGACTCGGATGCGGACGGCTCGGGGCGAAGCCCCATCACTCTCTCGAGCGGCGACATCGACCGAACGATCGACACCGGCCTCTTCGCCTCGACGAGTGTGGGCGACTTCGTGTGGGACGACCTCGACGGTGATGGCATCCAGGACGCCGGCGAGCCCGGCCTCGACGGCATCACCATCAACCTCCTCGACGCCACCGGCACCACCACCCTCGCCACCACCACAACCGCCAGCGGAGGCGCATACTCCTTCACCGGTCTCGTTCCTGGCACATACACCGTGCAGGTCGTCGTGCCGTCGGGCATGGTCGCAACCACGGTCGATGCAGGCGGCGACGACACCATCGACAGCGACCTGGATGGAAGCGGGGAAGCGACGACCACTCTGATCTCTGGCGAGAACGACACCAGCATCGACGGCGGCCTCTACACACCGGCCACGATCGGAAACTTCGTCTGGGACGACCTCAACGCCAACGGCATCCAGAACGCAGGCGAACCCGGTCTCGACGGCATCACCATCAACCTCCTGAACGCCGCCGGCACGATCACACTTGCCAGCACGACCACCGCCGGCGGCGGGAGCTACTCCTTCACCGGACTCGCACCGGGCACGTACGCCGTGCAGGTTGTGACGCCGGCCGGCATGACAATCACCGCCGTCGACTCCGGGGGCAACGACGCGATCGATTCCGACATCGACGGATCCGGCGAGGTCGTCGCCACCGTCGTCTCCGGTCAGAACGACAACACGATCGACGGCGGTCTCTTCACCGCGGCTTCGGTGGGCGACTTCGTGTGGGACGACCTCAACGCGAACGGAATCCAGGACGTCGGCGAACCCGGCGTCGACGGCGTGACCGTGACTCTCCTCGATGCGACCGGAACCACAACGATCGCCACGACAACCACGGCGGGCGGCGGTGCCTACATCTTCAGCGGAATCGTTCCCGCGACATACACCGTGCGAGTGAGCGCGCCGAGCGGCTACATCGCAACCACGGCGAACGCGGGCGGCGACGACACGATCGACAGCGATGTGAACGCCTCCGGCGAGGTCGTCACCACCCTGATCTCCAACGAGACCGACAGCACAATCGATGCCGGCTTCTTCGCCCCGCCCGCCATCGGCAACCTCGTATGGGACGACCTCGACGGCGACGGCATCCAGGATCCGGGTGAACCGGGCCTCGACGGCATCACCGTGAACCTCCTCGATCCGACTGGCACGAGTGTCCTCATGACCACGACGACCTCGGCCGGCGGTTCCTATGGCTTCACGGGTCTGACTCCTGGCAGCTATCGGATCGGGGTCGTCCTTCCGGCCGGCCTTGTTGTCACCATCCAAGATGCAGGCGTCCTCGACAACATCGACAGCGACATCGATGTCTCGGGTGTCAGCCCCGTGGTCACCCTTGTGTCGAACGAGGTCAACAACACGATCGACGGTGGTCTGTTCACTCCGGCCTCGGTGAGCGACTTCGTGTGGGACGACCTCAACGCCAACGGCATCCAAGACCCAGGCGAACCCGGCCTCGACGGCATCACCGTCAACCTCCTCGACGCAACCGGCACCACCACCCTCGCCACCACAACCACCGCCAGCGGCGGCGCCTACTCCTTCACCGGGCTCGCTCCCGGCGACTACACCGTTCAGATCGTCGCACCGGCGGGCATGATCATCACCACCGCCGACGCGGGTGGCGACGACAACATCGACTCCGACATCGACGGAAGTGGAGAGGTCTCGGCCACGCTCATTTCGGGTGAGGACGACACGAGCGTCGACGCCGGTCTTTTCTCCCCGCCGGCCATCGGCGATCGCGTCTGGGACGACCTCAACGCCGACGGAGTCCAGGATCCAGGCGAGCCCGGACTCGACGGCATCACCGTCAACCTGCTCAACGCCGCCGGCACCGCCACCCTCGCGACCACGACCACGGCGGGCGGAGGCCTCTACGGCTTCACGAGCCTCACTCCAGGCTCATACCGAATCGAGGTCGTCATCCCCGCCGGACGCATTGCCAGCCCCCAGAACTCCGGCGGCGACGACACCGTCGACTCCGACATCGACGCGAGCGGCGAAACCGCCATTGTGACGGTGGCATCGGGCGATGTCGACAACAGCGTCGACGGGGGCCTTTACTCGCTCACCTCGGTGAGCGACTTCGTGTGGGACGACCTCGACGCCAACGGAATCCAGGACCCGGGCGAGCCCGGCCTCGACGGCATCACCGTCAACCTCCTCAACGCCGGCGGCGCAACCATCGCAACCACGACAACAGCCGGAGGCGGGGCCTATGGCTTCTCCAACCTGATACCCGGCGACTACACGGTTCAGGTCATCGCACCGGCCGGCATGAGCATCACCACCGCCGATGCCGGCGGCAACGACGCGATCGACTCCGACATCGACGGATCTGGCGAAGTCGACACGACCCTCACGTCCGGCGAGAACGACAACACGATCGACGCCGGCCTCTGGACGGCGGCCTCCGTCTCTGACTTTGTCTGGGATGACCTCAACGCCAACGGCATCCAAGACGGCGGCGAACCCGGGCTCGACGGCATCACCGTCAACCTCCTCGACGCCACCGGCACCACCACCCTCGCCACCACAACCACCGCCAGCGGCGGCGCATACTCCTTCACCGGACTCACCCCCGCCACCTACACCGTCCAGGTCATCGCGCCACCCGGAACGATAATCACCGCCGCCAACGTCGGCGGCGACGACACCATCGACTCCGATATCGACGGATCCGGCGAGGTTCTCGCCACCGTCATCTCCGGCGAGAACGACAACACGATCGACGCGGGTCTGTACACCCGGGTCTCGATCAGCGACTTCGTGTGGGACGACCTCGACGCCAACGGCATCCAAGACCCAGGCGAACCCGGACTCGCCGGCATCACCGTCAACCTCCTC
>JBPCTR010000126.1:0-12960 GCA_051011575.1 Acidimicrobiales bacterium
GCAGCACCGGCAACGTACAGACCCTTCTCCCCGACGTGAAGTTTCTGCGGCAGTGGGTCATCGACCTACGAGAACCACGATCCGACCTCGGTGAGCTCATCCCGCTTGCCGAGTGGGTGGCACAGAACCACACGAGCGAAGCAGCATGAGTACCGAGCCGGTAGTGCCCCCGGACCTCGATGAGGTGGGCGCCGCCCGTCGCAAAAGAGAGCGAGTGCATGCGCTCAACAGCGATCGCACCTCGCGCAGCACCGATTCCACGCGGGTCTACCTGAAGGAGATCGGCCGCGTACCCCTTCTGACCAGTGCCGAGGAGGTGCGTCTTGCATCGCGGGTCGCCAAGGGCATGAAAGCTGAGGAAGAGCTGGCGCTCCACGCGGCAGCCGAAACCCTCGATTCGATCGAGGCCGGCCGCCGTTCGCTTCTCGAGCGGCACGTCCGCACCGGCGATGCGGCGAAGAACGATCTCACCCAAGCCAACCTGCGCTTGGTCGTGTCGATTGCGAAGCGTTACTCGGGTCGCGGCATTCCGCTGCTCGACCTGATCCAGGAGGGCAATCTCGGCCTGATGCGTGCGGTCGAGAAGTTCGACCACCAAAAAGGATTCAAGTTCTCGACCTACGCCACCTGGTGGATCCGCCAGGCGATCACCAGGGCCATCGCCGATCAGGCCCGCACGATTCGGATTCCGGTACACATGGTCGAGGTCATGAGTCGGGTGCGTCGGGAACAGCGCCGGCTCACCCAGGAGTGGGGCCGAGAACCCACCATGGACGAACTCGCCGAGGCGTGTGACCTTCCGGCAACCAAGGTCGAAGAGTTGCTCAAGATCGCGCAGGACCCACTCTCTCTCGATACGCCGGTTGGAACCGAGGAAGACACGAGCCTCGCCGACTTCGTCGAAGACGGTCAGGCGGTTCGTCCGGCTGATGCCGCCACCCGCAAGATGTTGGGCGACGAGGTCAACAAGGTCCTCGGCTCGCTGTCACCGCGGGAACAGGAAGTCGTGAAGCTTCGATTCGGCCTCGACGACGGCCGCCCTCGCACCCTCGAGGAAGTGGGCCGCACCTTCGGTGTGACCCGCGAACGGATCCGCCAGATCGAGTCGAAGACACTCGCCAAGCTCCGTCACCCCCAACGAAGCGAACACCTCAAGAGCTACCTGGTCGACTAGAGCTGTCGACCCCCGTCGGCGAAGGCCAAAACGTACGATGGGCCGCCCCGAAGGCGACCCATCGTCACTTCTGCGCTCCGGGGGTGAGGCTCGAACTCACGACCCACTGATTAACAGTCAGTTGCTCTGCCAACTGAGCTACCCCGGAATGACCCGCTCGATGATACCAGTGCGGCAATCGAGCCCGACCCCATCGGCACCGAAAGCATGCGATCAAGCCCGGCATCGGGGACCGGTAGCCGAGGGCTCTAGACTGCCGCCGGGCCCGTAGCTCAGTCGGTTAGAGCAGGCGACTCATAATCGCTCGGTCGCGGGTTCGATCCCCGCCGGGCCCACAGCGACTTTGTAGATCTCGATCACGCCCGGTCCACCCGCCCGCGCGCCCAGGTGATCGCCGTCGAGGCGGTCACGGCCACCATCGCGGCGAGGGCATTGACACCAAGATCGACCGGGTCGAAGACGCGGCTCGGAATCACGAGCTGGATCAGCTCGTCCACCGCGCCGATTACCGATGCGGCCGCGATCGCCGCCAGCGCCGGCCACCGAACGGGTTCACCGTTGCCTGCTCGTTCGGTCAGCGCCTCGTGGATCAGCAGTGCCACCACGCCGTACTCGATCAGGTGACTGCGCTCGACGGGCGAAGCCATGCGCAGGAACATCATCAGGTAGACGATCGCGGTACACAGGATCACAAAGATCTCGGCGCCGCCGCGGCCTCGCAGCAGCGCTCGAACGATCACCGCCCCGACCAGCCCGAGGAACGCGAAGAAGAACGTGTTGTCGAGCAGGTTGCGGTCTCGAAGTTCGTCGCTGAGGGTGCGGGCCAGCCCGAGCGTTGCGTAGATCGCCAGGACGACCGCTGCCGTCCATGCCCACAGCCGGCGCTCGCGCGCGGAGGTGAACGAAACAGCGCTGGCCACGGCCGACCTCATGTCACCAATGGTGTCACGACTGGACGCGGTCGGGTTCAGCCGTCGTTCATCCGGGTGATCGTCCAGACCTTGAAATTCGATCCCGAGAATCCATCGCCGAACTCGACGAGTTCGCCGAGCCGCACATTCGAGGCTCCGGAATCGATCAGCGCATGTGCTCGCTCGAGGGCCGCCGACTGATCGTGATAGGCGCCGACGACCTGGCTGAGCGGGTTGTCGTCCGCTCCCCACAACACCAACCACAGCGCGGGTTGCCGGACATCGATCGATGGCTCGGGTTCCCGCATGCTGAACGCCATGGTGTTCTCATCGGCGAAAGCGGGGGGCGATGGAGTACATGACACGCAGCGAGGAAAACGCACTAGCCCGACGCGGAGGGTGAGAGTAGGTTGGCGAATGCGGGCACTTGCGGAGGGGTGCACCAGTGCGAAAACTGAATCTGAAGGTGTTCTTGGCAGTTCTCACCGTCGCGGCCATGACGGCGGTCGGGCTTCCGGCGGCACACGCCGCCACCGCCGACCAGAGCATGATGGTGGGACTCGGCGACTGGGAGGTCGAACCGATCTTCACCGTGGGCGAGACGATCAACGGCTACACCCCGGCTGGTGTGCTCGACGGTATGGGTGCGTTCGAACTCGACGACGACACCGTACGCGTGCTCGTGAACCACGAGTTGCTGCACTTCCGCGGCTATCCGTTCAGCGTGAGCAACGGCTTCTCGATGACCGGTGCCCGGATCAGCTACTTCGACATAGACAAGGACTCCAAGCAGATCGTCGACGCCGGCCTCGCCATCAACACCGTGTACGACGCAAACGGGTTGATGGCCACCGATCTCTCGTTCCAACCGAACAATCTCGCCGGCTTCAGTCGTTTCTGCTCGGGTTCACTGTTCGAGCCCCACGAGTTCGGCAACGGGAAGGGACTCGAGGACAGGATCTACATGGCTGGCGAAGAGGACGGCGGCTTCTTCAGCTCGGTGGGCGGAGCCGAGTGGGCCCTCGACCCTGAGACCGGCGACATCTGGCACCTCCCCGACCTCGGGCGTGGTGCCTGGGAGAACGTGACCTTCATCGACACGGGAAGTCGCGACACCGTCGGTGTCCTCCTCGCCGACGACACGTCACCATTTGACTTCGACGGCGATGGCGTGGTCGAAGCCGCGCCGCTCTTCCTCTACGTCGGTGAGAAGGATCCGAACGGGGACTTCCCGGCGCGCAATGGGCTTCGGGGCGGTGATCTGTTCGTGTGGGTCGCCGACGATGGCTCAACCACCCCGTCGGACTTCAACACTTCGGGCCATCTGCGAGGAACGTGGGTCGAGGTTGACAACAGCACTGGTCCAGCATCGAACGACGGCTCGACCGGGTACGACAACTTCGGCAACCCCACCCAGGGCAACCTGTGGCTCCAGGCCAAGGAGCTCGGCGCCTTCGGCTTCTCGCGCCCCGAAGACATCGCAACCAATCCCGACAACGGTCGCGAAGCGGTGTTTGCGTCGACGGGTGTCGACAACTACGACGGCGGCTCCGACTCGTTCGGCACCATCTACAAGGTCAAGACCAACTTCCGGAAGATGAGCGCCAAGCTCACAATCGTCTACGACGGCGACGCCGACCCAACCCGCGCCCTCCGTTCGCCCGACAACCTCGACTGGGCCGACGATGGCCGCTTGTACATCCAAGAGGATGAAGCCGAGGAGACGACCATCTTCGGCGAGCCACTCTTTGGTCCTGGCGCCGCCAACCCGAACGAGGCCGGCATCGTGTCGATGAAGCCGAACGGCAAGAAGATCGAACGCATCGCGAACATCGATCGCAGTGTGGTTCTCGACCCGACGACCGCCGGCACGCCGGTCGATCAGGATGCCGGCAATGCGGGGGAGTGGGAGTCGTCCGGCATCCTCGATGTCTCCGATCTCTTCGATGAGGACGACGGCACGCTGTTCCTCTTTGATGTGGAGGCCCACGGCATCGAGGATCAGGACGACTTCAATGCCGACTCGCGAATAACCGATGGCGACCTGGTCGAAGGAGGCCAGCTCTCCTTCCTCTTCGACAGCGACGAAGTCGACTTCCCCGACGACGACGATGACGACGATGATCGCGAGGGCGTGCGGTTCGCGACGTTCAACGCATCACTGAACCGAGGCATCGCCGGCGCCCTGGCCACCGAGCTCTCGGCTCCCGGCAGCGCTCAGCCAGACGTGATCGCGGAGATCATTCAGCGAACCCGCCCCGAGGTCCTGCTGATCAACGAGTTCGACTTCGACGCCGGCAATGTGGCGCTCGATGGATTCCAGGCGAACTATCTCGGAGTTCCACACGGCGACGCCGATCCGATCGATTACCCGTACCGCTACACCGCACCGTCGAACACTGGCATCTTCTCCGGCTTCGATCTCGACAACAGTGGCGGCGCCGGCGACTTCGCACCCAACGACTCGTTCGGCTTCGGGTTCTTCCCGGGTCAGTTCGGCATGGCCGTGTACTCGATGCACCCGATCGACTTCGACGAAATCCGAACCTTCCAGAACTTCCTCTGGAAGGACATGCCCGGAGCCCTGCTCCCCGACGACCCTGCATTCCCAGGTCCGGCCGACTGGTACTCGCCTGCCGAGCTCGATGTGTTCCGCTTGTCATCGAAGAGTCACTGGGACGTCCCGATCGAGATCGATGGCGAGACCGTCCATTTCCTCGTGAGTCATCCGACGCCGCCAGTCTTCGACGGGCCGGAAGATCGAAACGGCACGCGAAACCACGACGAGATACGGTTTTGGGCCGACTACGTGCATCCCGGGCGCAGCGGCTACATCTACGACGACGACGGCGACGACGGGGGGCTCGACGGAGACGACCTGTTCGTGATCGCCGGCGATCAGAATTCCGACCCGTTCGATGGCGACAGCATCCCGGGAGCGATTCAACAACTCCTTGAGAGTCCCAAGGTGAACACCAAGGTCACGCCATCGTCACCGGGCGGCCCCGAGCAAGCCGCGCTCCAGGGCGACAACAATCTGGTCCACCTCAGCGATCCCGCATTCGACACGGCCGACTTCGGCGAGGCGATCTTCGGGGGGCCCGGCAACCTGCGGGTCGACTACGTGCTGCCGCGTAAAAACATGAAGATCTCTGATGCAGGCGTGTTCTGGCCGCTATCGAGCGATCCCGACTTCGGGCTTGTGGGCACGTTCCCGTTCCCGAGCTCGGACCACCGCCTGGTCTGGATCGATGTGGAGGTCGACGACTAGACGACCGCCGGATCAGCCGGCGTTGATGGCGAGGAAGTACGCCGTCGTCGCTACGGCAGCGAGATTGACGAGGCCGAGGACGACGAACGCCATGATGATGTCGAAGCGCGCCTCTACGTCGTGGTGGATGACCGGGTTCTCGCCAACCGCCGGGGTCACGGCCGGCTCGACCGGCGCCGCCGTAAGGTCGATCTCGATGTCGATGTCCGTGCTAAGAGGGGCCGTCACTGCCATGGCGTCTCCCGAGAGAAGTTGACTTCGGAGGGTGAACCGCCGCGCCATTTCAACCACGGTACGTGTGCTCGCCCAACTACAAATGTACTCTCCGTGTGCCTTCCATGCTTGAACTGGACCGCTCTGTCACCACATTGTCACTTTCGTCACCGAAGCGACGAAGAAACATCGAAGTGCACTCGAATTGCGTGGCTTCCTGAATGCGCTGCGTGAGGGGGGTCGGACGACCTAGATGAGCTCTTCGCCGAGCCACACCGTGGCCCGATCGAGCAGGTAGTCGCTCACCGCGTGACACCGGTCGAGGACGTCACACAGGTCGTCTTCGCCGAGGTAGATGCGCGCCAATGGCATCTCGACGCGGGCCACCACGTTGAGACTGCGCTCGGGCGCATCGGTGACTGCGCCGAAGCCGTCGACCGCGCTGATGTCGAGTGGAAGGTCGGGGCCACCCACACCGGCGAGCTCCGTGGCGAGCACCAGAAGGTCGGGTCCGTTGGTGAGCGGCGGGAGACTCCAGGTGAAGAGAAGCGGGAAGCGCAGGTCTTCGGACGGCTCGTCGGTTGGTTCGGGGAGTGTGTACACCTCGTCCTCGAAGGCGAGCAGAACTCGAGGGTCGATCTCGAGCGAGAGG
Source organism: Acidimicrobiales bacterium (assembly GCA_051011575.1). GTDB lineage: Bacteria > Actinomycetota > Acidimicrobiia > Acidimicrobiales > SHLQ01 > SHLQ01. The sequence goes on from JBPCTR010000126.1 coordinate 6,222, forward strand.
TGTAGGTCGAGCGGGCCTCCGCATGCGTGCTCGGGGTGGAGATCGACCTCGAACGCCTGGCGCATCGAGTACGTCTCGACGAAATGACGCTCGTCGTGCACGTGGAATCCGTGGTGCGTGGCGTGGTCCTTCAGATCGGTGATGAACCCTGCGATATCGATGATTGCCACGAGCGGACTGTACCGTGTGCCACTGTCATGGACACGCCTGCGCTGACCCGTCTGCTCGACGACGCGGCCGACCTCGCCCGGGCTACGTTGGCAACGATTTCGGACCTCTCGTCTGCCGGGGAACGACCGGGTCAGTACGCTTTCGATCTCGCCGTCGACGGTCCCCTGATCGATCTTCTTCACGGTGCCGGGCTCGGCGTGCTCTCGGAGGAAGCCGGCGAACTCGACCTCGATCGTGAACTAGTCGCCGTGCTCGATCCGGTCGACGGGTCGACCAACGCCTCGAGGGGAATTCCGTGGTCCGCGACCAGCATTTGTGTCGTCGACGATTCCGGCCCCCTCCAGAGTCTCGTACTCGATCTGGCATCCGGGACGCGCTTCGCGGCCCGCCGCGGGGAGGGCGCGACCCGCGACGGGATCGCACTTGCACCGCCGCCGCGTGTGTCACTCGTCGACTCGGTGATTGGTATCAACGGCGTGCCCCCGGGTCACGGCGGGTGGGCGCAGTTTCGTGCCCTGGGTGCATCGGCCCTCGACCTCTGCGGCGTCGCTGCCGGCACCTTGCACGGATACGTCGACTTCGACGACGAGGCGCACGGAGTCTGGGACTACCTGGGTGCACTCCTCGTGTGCCGAGAGGTCGGCCTCGAGATCATCGATGTGTTCGACCGTGAACTCATCGTGCTCGATCACGCTGCGCGTCGCACGCCTGTCGTCGCCGCCGATCCGGCGGCGCAGGAGGCGCTCCGCCAGACGCGGCTGGCTCAGGCCAACCTCCAGGCCCCCACGAATCCGTAGACACCGGTCGTAGGCGAATCGTCGCCGCGTCGGTAGGCGAGGGTGGGGAGCAGGACAGCGGCAAGCGAGTCGAGGTCGCGACCTGCCACATCGAAGTGCAGGGTCACCTCGGAGCCCGACGTGGTGGTCCTTTCCGCGAGGATCGCGTTGTCATCAGGTCCGAGAAGGAACATCGATTGCGCCAACGCCAGCTCGGGATCATGACACCCCGAGGGGTGCGACCCGAGCCGGGTGTCGGTGCTCTCGAGGCTCACCGACACCGAGTCGCTGTCGATTGTTGCGCCGGTGAGTCGCACGCTGATGAACACACCAACCGGATCGTTGCGGCTCGGGATACACGCGAGCGGGACGACCGCCGAGTGGTTGATCGTCGTCCCCACCTCGTCGCTGATCGACGCGAGTTCGGGGCCGAGCGACTCCGGAGACGAGGTGTTCGGGTTTGTGGCCGGGGTGGTCGATTCGAGGTCATCGGCGCACCCGGGGAGGAGGAACAATCCCACGATCAGAAGAGGGGCGCGCATGATGCCCTGAGAACCCATGCCAAACGTCCGAAATTTCTTTCGTGAACCCCTCAACATCCTTCCAAGTGGTCCGACAAGGTAAGGGTGATGCGTGCGGAAGTCCCTTGAGGGCGGATGGGCGCAGACGAGACGAGCCCCGAGCAGGAACCCGCCGCCTGCCCGGGGCTCGTTGCTTTTTCTCGAATGGGTTGGTTCATGATCGCCCGACTCAGATCGGGAGCGATCTTCAGTGCATGTTCGAAGTCGTCCTGGCCGAGGTCGGCCGGCACTCGATTTCCGCTCATCGCTGCGTCTCCATGCGGCGACCCTAGTGGCCTTGGAACCCTGGGGTCCCGGTTGAGTACGCTTCGGAGATCGCAGCGAAGGGGAAACCGTGAACACACTAAAATGTGCCGTGATCGGGTCGGGCAACATCGGTACCGATCTCTTGATCAAGTCGGCGCGGACGTCCGACATCGTCGAAGTCGTGGCCATGGTTGGCATCGACCCGGAGTCCGACGGTTTGGCTCGGGCCGAACGGATGGGAGTGGCAACGACTGCGGAGGGAATCGACGGACTGGTCGGGCTCGATGTGTTCGCCGACATCGACCTCGTGTTCGACGCCACCTCGGCCGGTGCTCACGCACGGCACAACGAGGTCTTGGCTGCCCACGGCAAACAGGTACTGGATCTCACCCCCGCCGCCATCGGCCCGTACGTGGTTCCGCCGGTGAATCTCGAGGAACACCTCGGCAAACCCAATCTCAACATGGTCACATGCGGCGGACAGGCCACGGTTCCGATGGTGGCCGCGATCCACAAGGTTGCACCCGTGGTGTACGGCGAGATCGTGTCGTCCATCTCGTCGCGCTCGGCCGGCCCCGGCACCCGCGCCAACATCGACGAGTTCACCGAGACCACTTCCAAGGCGATCGAAGAAGTGGGCGGCGCCCAGATGGGCAAGGCGATCATCGTCCTCAATCCGGCTGAGCCGCCGCTGATCATGCGCAACACCGTGTTCTGCCTCGTCGAAACCGGCGACCCCGACGAGATCGAACGGTCGATCCTCGAGATGGTCGACGTCGTTGCCGAGTACGTGCCCGGCTACCGACTCAAACAGAAGGTGCAATTCGAGCGTCTCGACGACGGGAGCCCGGTCCGCATCCCGGACCTCGACCGGAAGTTCACCGGCTGGAAGATCTCGATCTTCCTTGAAGTCGAAGGAGCGGCGCATTACCTGCCGGCATACGCGGGCAATCTCGACATCATGACGAGTGCGGCCATCAAGACCGCCGAGCGTCTGGCCGAAATGCGGGTGTCGGCATGACCAAGGTCTACGTCCAGGACGTCACCCTTCGCGACGGCATGCATGCCATCCGCCATCAGTACGGTCTCGATCATGTGCGCGAGATCGCGAAGGCGATCGATCAGGCCGGGTGTGATGCGATCGAGGTCGCACACGGCGATGGCCTCGCGGGCTCGTCGTTCAACTACGGCTTCGGGGCCCACACCGACTGGGAGTGGCTCGAAGAGGTGGCCGACGTGCTCACCACGTGCATGCTGACAACCCTTCTCCTTCCCGGAATCGGCACGATCGAAGATCTCGAGCGAGCGCACGACATCGGTGTGAAGTCGGTGCGGGTTGCCACCCACTGCACCGAGGCCGACATCTCGATCCAACACATAGGCAAGGCCCGCGATCTGGGCATGGATGTGTCCGGCTTCCTGATGATGAGCCACATGAACGACCCCGAGGGACTTGCCCAACAGGCGTTGATCATGGAAGAGGCGGGCGCTCACTGCATCTATGTGACCGACTCCGGAGGCCGGTTGCTCATGAACGAGGTTCGCGAGCGTATGCAGGCGTATCGGGCTGTGCTGCAGCCCGAGACTCAGCTCGGCATCCATGCGCACCACAACCTCACGCTCGGCGTCGCCAACTCGGTCGCTGCCGTCGAAGAGGGTTGCTACCGCGTCGACGCCTCGCTCGCGGGTATGGGAGCCGGTGCGGGCAACGCCCCGATCGAGCCCTTCGTGGCCGTCGCCAATCTGATGGAGTGGGAGCACGGCTGCGACGTGAACCTGCTCATGGACGCGGCCGAGGAACTGGTCCGACCGCTCCAGGACCGGCCGGTGCGCGTCGACCGCGAAACGCTGAGCCTCGGCTACGCCGGCGTGTACTCGAGCTTCCTTCGCCACGCCGAGAAAGCTGCCGACATGTACGACCTCGATACTCGCGACATCCTCATGGAACTCGGTGCTCGTCGGATGGTCGGTGGCCAGGAGGACATGATCGTCGACGTGGCCCTCGACATGCTTGCCGAGCACAGCGGCCCCGAGAACAACGGCGGTTAGGCGGTAGGAGCGTCGGTGCCTGACGTGGTTTCCGGAGGGTTGAAACTGCCGCTGATCGCTCGAACGGCCACCAGACCCAGTAGCGCCGAGGTCGCCGCTATCAGCGCACCGTAGAGGTTTGCCCACAGCGCGCCGAACGTGTCGCCGATGATGCCGGTGATGGGGCCGCCGATGGGCGTCGAGCCGAGGAAAATCACGCCGATCAGTGCCATGACCCGGCTCCGAATCGCAGCTGAAGTCCGTTGCTGGATGATCATGTTCGCCGAGTTCAGGAACAGCGTGAGCGTGAAGCCGAGCGGCACCACCAGCACCAGCGCTACCGCGGTCGACGTCGAGAACGAGAAGGCGCCGAGGGAAAGAGCCAGGGCACTTGCGCCCACGTACATCATGCGCTGACTCACGACGACCAGTCGGGCGACGAAGAGGGCACCGGCCACGTTGCCGATGCTCATCACCGAAACCATGAAGCCAAAGAGTTCGTCGTCCTCCATCAGTCGCTCCGTGATGATCAGCGGAAACCCCACCGAGTTGTTGAAGGCAAACGTGGCGATCAGCGCGAAGACGATGACGGTCACGCGAAGGACAGGATCGGCCCAGACCTCACGCAGACCGTCGCGTACCGGCGTTGCCGAGCGGGGCGACTTCTCCAGGTGATGGAACCGGGTCGTGTCCAGACGCATCATGGCCGCCAGGAACACGAGGTAGGTCAGTCCGTTCAGAAGGAACGCCCAATGCGTTCCGAACGATGTGGCGAGCAGTGCGCCGATCGCCGGACCGAAGATACGGGACCCGGTCATCACCGAGGTGCTCAGGCTGAGCACGTTGTTGAGCTGTTCGGGTGGAACCAGCTCGGTTACCAGCGTTCGGCGTGTCGGGTTGTCGAACGCGGTCAGCATGCCGAAGCCGAGGTTGAGGGCGTAGAGCAGCGGAAGCGTCTCGAAGTCGAGCCAATCGATCACACCCAGGATCAACGCCTGCACACCCATTGCGGCCTGGAGTTGGATCGTTCGCTTGTGCCGGTCGATCCGGTCGGCGATCGCGCCTGCGTAGAGGCCGAGTACGAGGAGCGGCAGGAACTGGGTGGCGGCGATGATTCCCAGCTCGAGGCCCTCGCCGCCCAGTTGCCGGACCAGGAGGATCAGCACCGTGAGCTGAGCCCACGTCCCCGCGTTCGACATGACGATCCCGCCGAAAAAGATGCGCACATTGGGCTCTCGTAAGGATCGGAGGGGATGCCCCGTATTCGCCGCCGGGGTACCCGGATTCTGTTTCACTCGAAGTGGCTCGTCTCGGTCGTTCCGGAGCGAAGACTACTGTTCCCGACCACCGAACCAGAAGGAACTGATCGCCTGACGTGTCAGTCGAGGAGCGACTGGATGCGTGCGCGAATCATCGGGATCGCGTCGGCTTCGAACCACGGGTTCTGTCGCAGCCATCGATTGTTTCGTGGCGAAGGGTGGGGCACCACGATGCGATCAGGAAGCAGTTCCTCGTATCGATGGACCGTGGCCGTGAGGGTCTTCTCCCTGTCGGGCACATACCGCTCGAGCGCGTACGCGCCGAGAATCACGCGGAGCGTGTCTTCGGCCAGGTGGTCCAGCAGCTTGTCGTGCCAGAGCGGCGCACACTCGGGGCGAGGCGGAAGATCGCCGCTGGTGCCAGTGCCGGGGTAGCAGAAGCCCATCGGCACGATGGCGACGATGTCGGGGTCGTAGAACTCGTCGACGGACAGCCCGAGCCAATCGCGCAGTCGTACGCCGCTCGGGTCGTCCCACGGCACGCCGCTCTCGTGGACTCGTCGCCCCGGCGCTTGGCCGATCAGCACCACCCGGGCCTTCGAGCCGACCTGCACGATGGGCCGTGGACCGGCTGGCAACGACTCGGCGCACACCGTGCACGCCCTGACGTCGGAGAGCAGGTGGGTGAGAGAGGTGCGGGCCACGCGGGCAACATTAGGGTCAACTCATGGACGGATCGCTGTTTCGTTTGACTGCCTTCACCACCGACCCCGCCGGTGGGAATCCGGCTGGGGTGTGGATTGGTGAACATCTCCCGAGCCAGGAGGAGATGCAACGCATCGCCGCCGAGATCGGCTTCTCGGAAACCGCCTTTCTGCGACGCGCGGACGCGAACGAATACACGGTTCGATACTTCAGCCCGGAAGCTGAGGTTCCGTTCTGCGGTCACGCCACCATCGCGTCGGGCGTAGTACTCGGCACCGAACACGGGACGGGGACATATGCGTTCGAGACGCTCGCCGGTCGCGTATCGGTGAGCGTGGCGCCCACACCTCGCGGTATGTCGGCAGCGCTCACCTCCGTGGACACTCGCCACGAGATCGACCCCCAACCGCTGGTCGCCGACGTGCTCGATGCGATCGGCTGGAGCCGGCACGACCTCGACCCGGCGATTCCGCCCGCCCGAGCGTTCGCCGGTGCGTGGCATCTCGTGATCGCTGCCGCCTCCCGCGACCGTCTCGCACGACTCGACTACGACTTCGACTCACTTCGCCAGCTCATGACGGCGTCGGATCTGACCACCGTCCAACTCGTGTACCGGGAGTCGGACGTGGTGTGGCACGCCCGCAATCCGTTCCCCGTCGGCGGTGTCGTCGAGGATCCGGCGACCGGCGCCGCTGCGGCGGCGCTTGGTGGCTACCTCCGGGACTCGGGTCTGGAGATGACGCCGCTCTCGTTCACGATTCACCAGGGTGTCGACATGGGTCGGCCCAGCGTGCTCGAGGTCGACGTGCCGTCGGTGGGCGGCGTCGTCGTTTCCGGCACGGCGGTGCCGCTCTAGTTCAGCGGCTCGTCAACCGAGGGTCACGTTGCCGGAGTCGTCGTCTTCGGCGAACTCGGCGTAGTGCGGATACGTCTGGTGCATGTACCAGCTGTAGAAGTCGTGATACGTCTGCGC
>JBPCTR010000127.1:0-2632 GCA_051011575.1 Acidimicrobiales bacterium
GGGAAGATGTCCCGCTGAGTGGAACAGTCTTCTACGCTCGTTGGCGATGGCGACAACCGGGACGCTGAGATCGGTCCAAAACGCAGTGCGGGTCTTGAAGTCGTTTTCGACGACCGAACGGGAGTGGGGCGTGACCGAGCTCTCCCGCAAGCTCGACCTCGGCAAGTCGACCACGCATCGCTTGCTCGCAACCCTCGTCGACGAAGGAATGCTCGAGCAGAACGCGGAGACCGGTCGGTATCGACTCGGCCTTGCCGTGTTCGATTTGGCTGCAGCCGTTCCGACACAGTTCGATCTCCACGATGCCGTGCTCCCACCGATGACTGCGCTGCGGAGCCTTCTCGGCGGGACGGTGCAGGTCGGCGTTCTCGACGGCCGAGAGGTCGTCTACATCGAGCGGCTCGACAGCCCAGACACGTCCCGGGTGTTCCAGCAGGTCGGCAGGCGAAACTGGGCTCACTGTTCCGCCACCGGAAAGGTTCTGTTGGCGTCACTTCCACCAACTGATCTGGCCAGAACGCTGAGCGGCTGGGACCCCGTCGAACGGACTGCTCGCACGATCACCGACATCGGGCTGTTACGAATCGAGTTGGCCGAAGTTCGTCGTCGGGGGTACGCGACGAACGACGGAGAGGCGGAGCCGGGCGTCGTGAGCGTCGCTGCTCCCATTCGGGAGCGGTCGACGCGCACGATCGCTGCGTTGAGCTTCGCTGGCCCGATGACTCGGGTCGATGCCACCGATCATCGCCTCATCCACGAGGTCAGGGAGACCGCAGCCCAAGTCTCTCGGCGTCTCGGCTATCGGGCGGAAGCGGTGTGACCGAGCCTGATCGTCGCCGCATCGCCGTCGGACGGACGGAGTCACTCCGTCGCGACCGGTGTCTGATGGTGGGTTCTGGCGAAGCCGTCTTGCTGCTCACCGACGAAGGGCCTCGGGCATACGTGAACCGCTGCCCTCACAACGATCTGCCGCTCGAGGGTGCCTGGATACGCGATGGCGTGCTCACCTGCCCGCATCACTTCTGGCGGTTCGACGCAGAAACGGGCCTTGGCATGACCGAACCCGAAGATCTGATCTCGCTCGAGGTCGAGGAGTTGCGAGGCGAGGTCTGGGTTCGGTTGCCTTTCGAGGCGCCGGCGGAGACGTTCCGTGAGCGACAGCTCCGGCACGCCCGGTCGTGGCGACGGGATCGACCATGACCGACGAGTGGCGCGCCAGCGATCGCTGCTTCGATGTGCTCCTGCTCTACTTCGGCGGGGTTTGCCTACTGAACCCTGTTGAGCTCCATGACCGCGCCGAGTCGGTTCTCGGACTAGCCGCTGGCACCCTCGACTGGCTAGGGCCCATCGATCCGGCGACCGATGACCTGTGGCGAGAACTACTAGCTGGCAGCCTCACAGAACGTGACTACTGGGCTAGACGAGCAGCGGAGGTTGGCGCCGCCGCTGGCCGACCGCTCGACACCCGTGAGTACATGCGGCTCGTCTACGACCCACCGACTCCGCAGATGATTCGATCGGACGCCACCGACGTCGCGACGCGAGCGCTCGCAGCGGGGTATGGCGTATCGGTTCTCACCAACGATCTACGAGCGTTCCACGGCTCATCATGGCAACAGCAGATCCCGTTTCTCGACCTCATCGATCACCTCGTCGACTGCTCGGATACGGGAGTCCTCAAGCCCGACCCTCGGGCCTTCGAACACGCTGCGACCGAGATCGGGGTTGCGCTCGATCGGATGTTGTTCGTCGACGACCAGCCGGCAAACGTTGCAGGGGCAGAAGCCGTCGGCCTGGAGACGATCCACTTCGACATCGCCAAACCCGAACGGTCGTGGAGTCGCGTTGCCGACCGGCTACGGCTCGATCAGTAAAATCGTCTGCCAGCATCCGACCGAACGCCTACGGTCAGCGTCGTGACCCGTCCCGAACCGCCGCCGATCCCGCTGCAAGCGGATGAGGCGACGACGCTCCTGGCGTTCCTCGACTACTACCGCGCTGCCCTCGTCGATCGCGCTTACGGCCTCACCGTCGAACAGCTCCGCCAGACGCTCCCGCCGTCGACGTTGAGCCTCGGCCGGTTGCTCGGCCACATGGCGTACGTGGAATTGACCTGGTTCGCCGAACGGTTCGACGGCGAGGAACTCGCGCCACCGTGGACCGGGTTCGACTGGGACGCCGATGCCGACGCCGAGATGACGATGGCCGAGGGCTGGTCACCGGAAGCACTTCGAGCCCGGTTCGACGAAGCGGTCGACGATTCCCGGGCGCGAACCGCTGCTGCGCTGTCGGCCGACGGTGGTGGCCTCGACGCCACCTCGACCCTCCCGAGTCGCGATGGCGAACACTGGAACCTCCGTTGGATCTTGGTGCACATGATCGAGGAGTACGCCCGGCACTGCGGCCACGCCGACTTCATCCGCGAATCGATCGACGGTGACCTCGCCCACTAACGCACGACAACACCTTCTCGAAATTTTGTGAGTTCGCCCCCTCACAGGTAGCAAACTCACAAAATTTCGGGGGTTGGGTTCCGCGATGTTCGGTTCGACGGCATTCTCAGACGAGGAGGAGCCAGACCGCTACGGTCGCCAACATCGTGGCGTAGATCCAGCCTTGCATTCGCAGGGCT
>JBPCTR010000128.1:0-27230 GCA_051011575.1 Acidimicrobiales bacterium
GGGGGCCGGTTGAAAGGCCGTGGCCGATGCCAAAGAGGGCGTTGGAAAAGCCACGGTCCTCCTCACGTCACTGCCGCGCCCCGATCACGTGCGGGCGGTGATGGTCGACGGCGGGGCCCTGGCCGAGCTGCGTCCAGGCACGTTGTGGACCGACCTCACGACCAATCGAAAGGCGTTCGTGGCCGAGCTCGCGGCGCAGGTTCCCGAGGGTGTCACCGTGGTCGATTCGCCTGTGACCGGTGCGGTCGACGGCGCCCGCAACGGAGCGCTCACGCTCTTCGCCGGCGGCAGCGAAGGCGATCTCGATCGGGTGGTGCCAATCCTCGAGAATCTCGGGCGAGTCATCCGGTGCGGTCCGCTCGGCACCGGAAATGTGACCAAGCTCGTCACGAACCAGTTGTGGTTCATACACGCTGCCTCGCTCGGCGAGGCCTTTGCACTCGGCATGGCGAACGGCGTCGAGCTTCCCGTTCTCTGGGATGCGATCAAGGACTCGGTCGCCGACAGCTTTGTCGCCAGACACGACGCTCCATCGATCTTCGCGGGCCACTACGACCCCAGCTTCACGCTCGACCTCTGCATGAAGGACCTCGGGCTCACGATGGAGCTGGGCGAGAACGTGGTGACCGACCTGCCGATGACCGAGCAGGCGTACGCCACGTTCGAGCGCGCGACCGAGCGATACGGAAACGAGGCCGGTGAGCTGCACGTCGCGAAGCGCATCGAGGACGATGCTCAGCTGTCGTTCCGTCTCGACGGCGACTGGGTCCCGCACTGGGAGGCCTGACGATGATCAGTCTCGCCGCCATGGTCGACCTCGACCGATATCCCATCCATCGCCCGGCGTCGGCCGGCTACCGCGCAGTTGTCGCCGAGGCGCGGTCGGGACTGCGCGCCGACGGCTGCGCGGTCATCAAGGATCTGGTGCAGCCCGATGCGGTCGCGGCTCTCGGCGCCGAGATCTGGGAACGCAAGGACACGACCCACTTCTCGACGCAAGTGATCAACCCGTACTTCCACTACACCCACAATCCCGATTGGCCGGACCTGCACCCGATGAATACGTTTCTCGAGCGATCGAGCGGGTTCATACCGGGCGACTCCTGGGAGAACACAACAGCGATGCGGGTGCTGTTCGAGCATTCCGCGCTGGCCCGGTTCCTGGCCGACTGCCTGGAGATCCCAGAACTGCATCCCTATGCCGATCCGTTGGCCGGGCTCACCGCCAACATCCTCGACCCGGGACAGCAGTTCACCTGGCACTTCGACACGAACGAGTTCGCGGTGACCGTGCTCGTCGAGGAAGCCGACGAGGGTGGTCTGTTCGAATACGTGCCCAACATCCGAACCGACGGCGACGAGGGGTTCGAGGCGATCCAGGCGATTCTGGAAGGGGGTCGTGTTGGCGTGAACACGCTCGACCTCCGGCCCGGCGACATGCAGATCTTCCGAGGTCGTTACTCGCTGCACTCGGTATCGCGGGTAGCTGTCGATTCGAAGCCCCGCCACGCCGCGATATTCGCCTATACCGAACGACCTGGTGTAATCGGTCGGCTCGAGCGCACGCAGCAGTTGTTTGGCCGTGTGCTCCAGGCACACATCGATGCTGAAGACGCGCGCGTTCGGAGCGACGCCCTCCTCGACTGACCCCGCCAGCGGGCAGCACCTGAGCCGCATGTCACTCGTGACGGTGAGTCGCATGTCACTCGTGACATGTCCAAAACTTACAGCGTATGCTCACACCCATGGTCGCTCGTATCGGTATCTGGTCCTATCGAAATCGACGGAAGGCGGTGGGCATCTGGATCGCGTCGGTCGTTGCAATCATCGTCATATCAGGAGCGGCGGGTTCGGCATTCAGCGGCGAGTTCACGAGTCCCGACAGCGAGTCCACCGAGGGTTTCGCCATCCTCGCCGAGAGCTTCCCCGAGCAGGGAGCGAGTATCAATCGCGGGTCGATCGTTTTCGAGGCCGAGCAGGGTGTGGCCGACTCCGAGGTCGTCACGGCGATGGAGGAGCTGTTTGCACTCGCCGAGGAGAACGAGGGCCTCACGGTCATTTCGCCCTATTCGGACTTCGGCGCCCAACAGATTTCGCCTGACGGTCGAGTCGCCTTTGCCTCCGTGAACCTGACGCTCGACATCGACCAGACCGAGAGCGGCGCCATGGGCGAGGAGTTGTTCGAAAACCGACCGGAGATCGACGGGCTCACGGTCGAGATCGGCGGAGCGGTCCTCTCCGTGTTCGAGCCCCCCGAGACCGAGCTGATCGGCCTCGCGTTCGCCATCGTCGTCCTCATCATCAGCTTCGGATCGGTGCTTGCGATGGGTCTGCCCATCGGCGTTGCACTCGCTGGCGTGATCACCGGGTCAGCGCTTGTGGGACTGATCAGCCACATCAAGCAGATGCCCGACTTCACCACGCTCATTGGCGTGATGATCGGCCTCGGCGTGGGGATCGCCTACGCCCTCTTCATCGTCACCAGGTACCGCACTGAGGAGCACGCCGGGCACGACCGCGACACGGCGATGTTCATAGCCATGGATACTGCCGGGCGTGCGGTTCTGTTCGCTGGGATCACGGTCGTACTTTCGCTGCTCGGGATGTTGTTCATCGGTCTGCCGTTCATCTCTGGCTTGGGCGTCGGCGCCGCGACCACGGTCGGTGTCACGCTGCTGGCCGCGCTCACGCTGTTGCCGGCACTCATTTCCTTCGCCGGCCACCGCATCGAGCTGACGCGATTCCGCGGCCTCATCGCTGCCGGATTCATGGCGATCGCATTGTTCCTGCTCGGCCTGGGCTCTCGGATTCCGGCGGCGGCGCTTGTGGTGCTCGCCATCGTCGTTCTTGCGTTCGGCCGAATTGGATTCCTTGGCCGAGAGGTTCCGCACCGGCCTCCGAAACCCCTGCGAGACACGTTCTGGTACAAGTGGAGCCGGCAGCTCCAGGCTCGCCCGTGGACGGTGTTCATCGCCAGTGCGGTGGCGCTTTTGATCCTCGCCGCGCCCCTCCTCGATTTGCGGTTGGCCTTCGGCGACGAGGGCAACTTCCCCGAGGACACGAGCACGCGCAAGGCCTACGACCTGCTCGCCGATGGGTTCGGTCCCGGCTTCAACGGGCCCATGTTGATCGCGATGGAGACTGGCTCCCCCGACGCCACTGACGTGGTCATGGCTCTCCCCGCTGCGCTTGCGTCGGTCGACGGCGTTCAGGCGGTCTCGCCGCCGTTCCCGAGCGAGGTGAACCCCGGCGCGTTCCTCATGCAGTTGATTCCGACGACCGCTCCCCAGGACGAGGCAACCGAGCAGCTTGTGCTCACGTTGCGCGAAGAAGCGATCCCCGCTGCGATCGGCGATGCCGACCTGTCGGTGAAGGTCACGGGAGCGGTACCGGGAGCGGTTGACTTCTCCGACTACATGGCTGGGCGTACACCACTCTTCTTCGGAGCTGTTCTCCTGATATCGCTGCTGTTGCTGATGGCGGTCTTCCGATCGCTGCTCGTTCCGGTGAAAGCGGTGATCATGAACACGCTGTCGATCGCATCGGCGTACGGCGTGTTGGTCGCCATTTTCCAGTGGGGATGGTTCAGCGGAGTGTTCGGGATCGAACCGGCACCGATCGAGCCGTGGATCCCGATGATGTTGTTCGCGATCGTGTTCGGCTTGTCGATGGACTACGAGGTCTTCCTACTCAGTCGCATCAAGGAGGAGTTCGACCGCACCGGCGATGCTGTCGAGTCGGTTGCCGACGGCCTCGCGAGTACGGCCCGAGTCATCTCGGCGGCGGCCGCGATCATGGTCGTGGTATTCGGCAGTTTCCTGCTCGAGGACGATCGCAACATCAAACTGATGGGTACTGGCCTCGCCCTCGCCGTGTTCCTCGACGCAACGCTCGTCCGCATGCTGCTCGTCCCGGCCACGATGGAGCTGCTCGGCGAGAAGAACTGGTGGCTACCGAAGTGGATCGATCGGATCCTGCCCCAGATCAACGTCGAGGGTCCCTCACACGACTTGATCGGTGCACCTGCGGGTGGCGGCGACATCGACGCGGCCGAGGCCGACGACGACCTGATCCCCGCCGAATAGCGGTGAGGTCCGTCAGGTCTGCATGATCCACGCGCGTGTTCGCACGAGCACGCGAATGGCGACCATCGCCAACACAAGGCCACCGATACCGAAGAGCACCAGTCCGAGGTCGCTCCGAAGAGCATCGAGGAAGATGATCGTCGTCAGCACCTCGGCCACCGCCATGAACGCCACGAACTGGATCAGTCGACGCTGGGGGAGAACGCTCGCGACCCACGAGCCGAGTGGAGCACCCCACACCACGATGGGCGTGGCGCCGAGCCAGATGCCGAACAGGTCGAATCGTTCGCCGTCGAGCGGTTCGGAGAATTGGTTGTCGCCGGCGGCGACGACATCGCCGGCGTGATTTAGTTCGATCGCCAACTGCCCGTCGTAGATCCCGAACACGAGGAACCCGGCTACGGACACGACGGCCATGGTGATGATCGACGTGGGGATTCCGACGCGGGGATGCATACCCGCCACGAGCACGACGAACAGGAAGAGAAGCACGTCGACCCCCGACCCGGCAAGCGCCGAGGCGATCCCGCCGAGCGTTGTGAAACCGATGAGCGTGAGTCGGCTGCGCAGCCCCCATGTCGTGATTCCACTGTGGCCTTTCGCTCCGTCGGCAAAACAGAGGAACACGATGTAGGCCATCGCGGCGATGGCGACGGTGAATCCCACCTTCACGTACGGTCCCGGAATGTACGACGGCCACCACGCCTTCGAAGGATCGCTCAGTACGAAGGCCCCGATGGCGAAACCGATCAGACCACCGCCCGTCCCGTACGCGATGGCTCTTTTGTCGATGGCTCGGCCCGCAAGAATGATTGTGGCCGACGCCATCACCATGCCCGTCGCCTGGATCGAGAGTGAGAACGTGCGGGCAACCGGTGCGGTGATTTCCAGGACCTTGGTGAACACCGGAAAAGCGACCGCACCGCCGCCCTGGGGGGTCGAGCCCGCGACGAAGCTGCCGAACAACATCGTGAGTGCGGTACGCCATGTGTCGGCAACTCGACCCCAGTGATCCGCTGCGGTCACGTAAATGAACCAGCCAACGGTGAACAGCGCGGGCAAACCCCATACGAGCCGCTGTCGAAAAACCGAACGGAACGGTGGAGGAGCGTCAGCGACCGCCGGTTCGGCCGCGATCGTTTCGGACACGAGGGGGACAACCCCGTCAGAGGGGTGTGTGCTTCCCCTGTTCGCGAATCGGTTCATGGTGTCGAAGGGCTACTGAATGCGGGAAGCACCGTCTCGAGGCAGGCGTCGATCGCTTCCTCTCGCCATGGCGCCCGAAGCGCGATGTTCACCCCGTGGGCACCCGCTGCTCGATAGGCATCGATTTGATCGACGAGCGTGTCGGGAGTGCCGGCGAGCACTCCTCGCATTGTACGTTCCGCCATCGGGCCCCAGAACTCGGATGTCTCGGCCAGCATGCGATCGGCATCGGCGCTGTCGAGCCCCACGACGAACTGGAGGTTGACCGACCGCTCGACCTCTGACGGGTCGCGGCCGATGCGCTCACACGCGTCGTCGAGAACGCGGTTCAGTCGGCCGAACTCGTCCGGTCCCACGTAGGCGGCGTTCCAACCGTCGGCGGCGCGCGCGGCGAGCGGTATGGTTCGCGTCTCTCCGAGCCCGCCGATCCACAACGGGATGCGTGTCACGGGCGTCGGACGATTCGACACGTCGTCGACGCGGAAGTGCTCGCCAGCAAAGGACGTGCGGTCCTGTCGAAGCATCCCCGTGACGATTTCCACCGCCTCTTCGAGCATGTCGAAGCGGGTTGCGAGCGGCGGGAACGGGTACCCGAAGGCGTTCGCCTCTTGTTCGTGCCATCCGGCTCCGAGGCCGATTTCGAATCGGCCGCCACTGATGTGGTCGAGTGTTGCCGATGCCTTGGCGAGCCGCGCCGGATTGCGGTACCCGACGTAGAACACGAGACACCCGATCCGCGCGTTCAGGGTGTCGGCGCATAGTGCCCCCAGCGTCGACACGGCCTCGAAGTGGTCGATCGTGCCGCCGGCCGGAGGCGCTTCATAGAGGTGGTCCCAGAGCGAGATCCAGTCGATTCCTGCGCGGTCGAACCGCGTCCACGTCGACCGAAGCTCGGCCATCGACAGGTTCTGCTGGCCGATGTGCACCCCGAGCTGCATGCGAGCACAGTAGGTGCCCGTAATGCCGGCTGTGTCAGTGGCGCGGGTGACGGTGCGCCGCGGATCGCGACGCCCCTTCGATCAACATCGCCTGCGTGGTTCCGCGTTGTTCGCGCATCCACGCCCGACGGTCGGCTCGTCGAGACGCGACGTCGGAAAACGCCGATCGCACAGTCGACAGCCACCGAGGTGTCTGAGTGTTCTGTCGGGTGCCGGACGCTATCGGGACCCAGATCTTTCGAGTGTGTTGGATGGCGCTCATGCCACGTTCCTCTCGCCGCCGGTTCTCACAGCTTGCGAGATCGACCCGTTCACTACTGGCGCCGAATGGTCGAATCGGCGATGACGTTCGTCACGGTCGGCGTACGTTCCGGATTCCGAGGACCGCTCCGAAGGCCGTAGACTCGTTGGTTCGTAACGCTGTAGGAAACGAAGGGCTGATCGTGGCGCACAAGGTAGGAATCGTCGGGGGCGACGGGATCGGTCCCGAGGTCATCGAGCAGGGTCTGCGGGTGATCGAGGCAACTGGCGTGCAACTCGACATGGTGCACTACGACCTGGGCGGCGCCCGCTACCTGAAGGACGGCGTGATCCTCACCGATGAGATTCTCGACGAGTGGAGGGCGCTCGACGCGCTGTACCTGGGCGCCGTCGGCAGCCCCGACGTGCCACCCGGTGTGATCGAGCGGGGTTTGTTGCTTCGTATGCGATTCGAACTCGACCTGTACATCAACCTGCGCCCCTTCCTCGCGGCCGATGGCAGCCACGATTTTGTCGTCATTCGCGAGAACACCGAAGGCACCTATGCGGGTGAGGGCGGATTTCTTCGAAGGAACACGCCGCACGAGATCGCCACCCAGGGCTCGGTGAACACGCGTCTGGGCGTCGAGCGGGCCATTCGATACGGCTTCGAGCTCGCCAAGACGCGCAAGAACCACCTCACGCTCGTGCACAAGACCAACGTGCTGACCTTTGCCGGCGACCTGTGGGAGCGCGCGTTCAACGAGGTGGCTGCCGAATATCCCGAGGTCGACACCGCGTACAGCCATGTCGATGCGGCGTGTATCTATTTCGTGCAGGATCCGAAGCGGTACGACGTGATCGTGACCGACAACCTCTTCGGCGACATCCTCACCGATCTTGGCGGTGCGGTCTCCGGCGGCATCGGGCTGGCCCCCACGGCCAACCTCAACCCCACCGGAGTGTCGATGTTCGAGCCGGTGCATGGCTCGGCGCCCGACATAGCCGGGCAGGGGATCGCAAATCCGATCGCAGCCATCATCTCGGGAGCGATGATGCTCGACCACCTCGGCGAGACCGCAGCGGCCGAACGCATTCGCAAGGCGTCGGAGCTGTCGGCCGCCGAGAGCGATGGCATGCCCACGAGGGACGTCGGCGACCTGGTGATCGGAAGGCTGTGAGCGTTCAGAGCGACCTCACCGGGATTGAACGGACCGCTCGCCAGCCCGAACACGTCGACATCTACGACACGACGCTGCGCGACGGGAGTCAGCTCGAAGGCATCTCGCTGACGGTCGAGGACAAGCTCAAGATCGCGCGTCAGCTCGACCGGTTGGGTGTGCCCTACATCGAGGGCGGGTGGCCCGGTGCCAACCCAAAGGACGAGGAGTTCTTCACGCGCGCCCGAGACGAACTCGAGCTTGGCACGTCGTCGATGGTGGCGTTTGGCTCCACCCGGCGGGCGAAGGGCCGGGTCGACAGCGATCCGACGCTGGCCAATCTGTTGAATGCGGGTACGGGCACCGTGTGCATCGTCGGCAAGACGTGGGACTATCACGTGACCGGGGCGCTGCAAACCACGCTCGACGAGGGAATCGCGATGGTCGCCGACTCGATCGGGTTCCTGAAAGGTGAAGGCCGCGACGTCTTCTTCGACGCCGAACACTTCTTCGACGGCTACCGCCGCAACGCAGAGTTCAGCCTCGCCGTTCTCGAGGCCGCCGCCGTGGCGGGCGCCGACTGCCTCGTGCTGTGCGACACCAATGGCGGCTCGCTGCCCGCCGACGTCGAACGGATGGTGGGCGAGGTCTACGACCATCTCGGCGGGACCGAAGGATCCAGCGCAATCGGCGTGCATCTCCACAACGACACCGGATGCGGTGTGGCGAACGCCATGGCAGGCGTGCGCGGTGGTGCGTCCCACGTGCAGGGAACGATCAATGGTTACGGCGAGCGCGTGGGCAATTGCGATCTCGTTCCGGTAATCGCCAACCTCACCCTCAAGATGGGGATCGAAACGATCGGTGAGGAGAACCTCAAGAGTCTCACGGCGGTTGCGCACAACATCGCCGATCTGGTGAACTTCGCGGCCGATCCGCAGCAGCCCTACGTGGGTGCGACCGCGTTCGCGCACAAGGCCGGGCTGCACACATCTGCCATCGCGCGCAAGCCCGACGCGTATGAACACGTCGCCCCCGAATCGGTCGGTAACGGCACGAGGTTCCTCGTCTCCGACATGGCGGGCCGCTCGACGCTCGCACTCAAGGCCGAGTCACTCGGCATCGACGTCGACGGAAAGGTGCTCGGCGACGTCACCGAAACGCTCAAGCGCCTCGAATACGAGGGCTACCACTTCGAAGCGGCCGACGCCTCTCTCGAACTGCTGATGCGGGCTGCAGCCGGATGGGATCAGGAGTGGTTCCGGCTCGAGTCTTTTCGGGTAAACCTCGATCATCGGTCGGGGTCCGGAGCGCGCGCGTGGACCGACGTGGCGGTCGAGGTGGAGACCGAGGCCACCGTCAAGGTGTGGGTGGGCGACGAACGGATCGTCGCCACCGGCGAGGGCAACGGCCCGGTGAACGCGCTCGACGCGGCACTTCGTCACGCGCTCCGACGCCACTACGGCGAGCAACTCGACCACATCGCGCTCACCGACTACAAGGTGCGCGTCCTCGACACTGGTAGGGGTACCGGCGCGGTGACCCGTGTCTTGCTCGAGTCGACGAATGGCGTCGAAACCTGGAGCACGATGGGTGTCTCCGAGAACATCATCGAAGCGAGCTGGCAAGCGCTGGCCGACTCGATCGTCTACGGCCTCTTGCACCCGCCCGTAGGAGCGTGAACCGAGAGCTGGTGGTGGCCGCGATCGTTGCCACGCTGGCCGTCGCTTGTGTGCAGGACGACGGCCCGGCTGTTGTCGACTCGACGACGACGTCGGTCGATTCAACGACGAGTGTCGTACCGACGGTTGACCCCACCTCCTCCAGCCCAACCCCTGACACGGGAGAGGCTGCCACGTCCACCACGGGGGCAGTGCCCGGGGTGGCACAACAACTCGGAATTCTTGTTTCCGTCGAGGCCGTGGACGATCGCTTCTCGACGCTTCTGTTCGACCCCGAGTCCGGGTTGGTCTCGGAGCTATCGGACAACGCTCGCTTCGCGTTTGTCTCTCCCGATCTCTCCTCATTCGTGTATGTCAGCGAGTTTGAAGATCGGGGAGAGTTGCGCATCGGCTCGATCGACCTCACCGACGACCGACTCCTTCTGAATCTGGATCGACCTCTCATCCCTTGGAGCTGGTCGCCCGACGGCGGGATGATCGCTGCAACCGAGGTCACGGTGATCGGCGACAGCGGAGCAACGTCGGCGGTCTTGACGATCGACGTTGCGACCGGGGCAACCGAGCGGTTGAGCGCAGGCGATCGAGAGGTCGATGCATCAGAGGATCTCGTGCTCGATCGCCGGCCAGAGTTCTCTGCGGACGGCCGTCGTCTTCTCTTCACGGACGGCCGGATCGTAGTAAGTGAGCCGGTTGGTGCTGACCCCACCGCGTTGGCGTTTGAGTACTCGGTCGTTTGGGCGTCGTTCGCTCCAGATGGAGTGGACATCGCGGTCGTCGCCTACGCAGAGTCCGACGATGCGATCTTGGATTTGTGGATCGTGCCCGGCGACGACACGACGCCACGGCGACTCACCGATATCGGGATCGCAATGTCGCGACCGGTTTGGTCGCCGACCGGCTCGCTGCTTGCCTTCTTCGGTGCCGACCCGGGCACCGAGGACGTGGCGCTCTACGTGATCGACGCGCGGGGCACCGCGCTCACTCGGGTGACGCCCATATCGGGGTCCGCAAGCCCGCCGGTGTGGTCTCCCGACGGCGCGCTCCTTGCGTATCAGGACGGCGAGAACGGCGAGCTGTTCCTCATCGATCCGGCCCGGGCCGAACCCCAACCCACAGGCATCGTCGGCACGCCCACGGATTGGCGCTGACTCGGTAACCTGACCCGCTATGGCAGCACCGAATCACGTACCCGTCGCTCCGAACGCGGCCCAGCACTACAGCTCGCCGCCACAGCGTGAGCGCGGGTGGACCGCCGACCGTCCGGGTGAAACCGTGGGCGAAGAGACCGGCGGCGCCGCGCTCGGCTCTCCTGGCCCTGATCAAGGATTCGCGATGAAGCTGACAGGCGTCTTCGACTCGAAGATTCGGCTTGGCGCCGGCGAACATCGCAGCGATGTCGATGCCGGCTGTATCGCCGTTGCGTTGAAGCGGGCGTCCCTCTACGGGCGCGCTCCAGTCGTGCACGACATGCGCGTCGCGTACACCCTGTTCGGGTTCATCGATGACGATGCCCCCATCGATCTGATCGAGTTCCGCAAGGAACTGTTCGCACAGGTTCACTACTCCTTCCACTACTTCGAACGCCGGGCGATCGCCGACCTCGTAGCCGACGACGTGCTCAGGCAGACGCCGGACGAGATCACTCTCACCTATCGGAACGACTGGCGTACGCAGCTCGGCCAGTCATGACGAACCGAGTTCGATTTGCGCCGGCTCCCACCGGTTTCCTCCATGTCGGGTCGGCGCGTTCGGCGTTGTTCAACTGGCTCTTCGCGCAGTCGACCGGCGGCGAGATGATCCTCCGCATCGAGGACACCGATGCCGCCCTGCGCAAACCCGAGTTCATCGATGCGATCGTGCGTCCGCTCCAGACGCTTGGGATCAGCTGGGAAGAGGGTCCGTACTACCAGTCGCAGCGCAAGCAGTTCCATGTCGATGCCGTGCAGCAGCTGGTGGAGGACGGCTATGCCTACTTCTGCAATCTCACGCGTGCCGAAGCCGATCAGCTTGCCTCCGACGCCGGGTTGCCCGCCGGCTATCACGGCTGGTCTCGTGACAAGAACATTTCCGATGGCCCCGATTGTGTCGTGCGATTTCGTGCGCCCGACGAGGGTGAGATCGTTTTCGACGACATCATCCGTGGTGAGGTGCGGTTCGCATGCCGTGACCTCGAGGACTTCGTCATCCGCCGAAGCGATGGGTCGCCGACGTTCCTCGTGGCCAACGCCGTCGACGACGCCGACATGAGCATCACCCATGTGATTCGTGGCGAGGATCTTCTGAACACGACGCCCAAGGTCATGTTGCTGTGGGACGCACTCGACCTCGGCGAGAAACCTGAATACGCGCACCTGCCGCTCCTCGTGAACGCCCAGCGAAAGAAGCTCTCCAAGCGACGCGACGACGTATCGCTGCTCGACTTTCTCGGCAAGGGCTACCTGCCCGCAGCCATCGTCAACCACCTGGCGCTGCTCGGGTGGGGTCCTCCCGACGAGAAGGAGATCCGCCCGATCGGCGAGATCATCGACTTGTTCAAGCTCGAGAACGTGAACAAGGGATCCGCGTTCTTCGACATCGACAAACTCGATCACATCAACGGTGAGTACATCCGAATGCTGCCCATCGACGAGTTCGTCGAGTTGGCGCAGCCCTACGTGTATGGGGTCGACACCGAAATCTCATGGGACACGGCCGACTACCGGCCCGACGTGTTCGAGCTCGTGGCGGCGGACGTGCAGCAGCGAGTGAACGTGTTGAACGAGATCCCGCACTATCTCGATTGGTTGTTCATCGATGCCGTCGACTACGACGAGCGAAGCTGGAACAAGGCGATGAAGAAGGGCAAGAAGGTACCCGAGATCCTGGACGGGATCATCGAGGCCTTCGCCGACGTCGAGTGGACCGCCGAGGCGCTCAACGAGGCTGTCGGTTCGGTCGGTGACGAGCTGGGAGCGCGGTCGCAGGTGCCGGCGCGGGTGGCGATCACGGGCCGGAACGCTGGAATCCCCATGTGGGATGCGACAGCACAACTCGACCGCGATGTCGTGCTCGGCCGTCTTCGCGCCGCTCGCTCGCTGCTCTGATCTGAACGGCAGGGTCAGTCGGGACGTTCGACGCTCAGCATGTTGTCGGCGGTGGTGCTGTACCACGACCCGCCATGCCGTCCGATCGCTGCCAGTTTGCGCGCGTCGACGCGCTCATCGTCGTCGAGGACGCGGCCCGCGATGAGGACGCGGTCGGCCTCGCCGATCACAACCATGCCAGACCCGGGAGCGGACTCCGTTGGCGTGCCGACGGGAATGGCTTGCACGACGCGGCATTCGAAGTTGGCGGCTGCCTCGGCGACGCGGGGGGCTGCGCAGGTGTCGGAGGTGAGGGCGGTGAGACCGGTGGCGGCGAACTCGTCGGCCTCGGCTGGCAACGTCGCCGATGAGGCGTTCATCGCCTCGAGGGTTTGCTCGGTGACGACATTCACGGTGAATACACCGGTGGACTCGAGATTGTCGAGGGTGTCCTTGCGGGCCCCGAGCGCGGGCGCGACGACGAACGTGACCGGGGTGTGCGCCACCATGTTGAAGAACGAGTACGGGGCGAGGTTGGCATGGCCGTCGGCCGAGATCGAGCCGATCCATCCGATCGGTCGCGGAACGACAAGGCCCGTGCCGAGCGCATAGCCGCGGCCGGCGTGTTCACCCACGAGATCGAACAGTTTTTTGGGTTCTTCCATGGCGGCAGCGTACGCGGCCCGGCTGGAGACGGGTCACCCGATCGGCTACACAGGACGGGTGAGCCGACCTCGCATCGGGCGGATCCTGCGGATCGCGTCGGCGGCATTGATCGTGGGATCCGTCGCGTATGCCCTCGCCGTGTTCGTCTCGGTTGCGCGGGCGGCCGAGAGTGCGCAGGACCGCGCCGCTCCGCCCGGCACGATCGTCGTACTGGGCGCGGCTCAGTACGACGGCGTGCCCTCGCCGGTCTTCGAGCGGCGGCTCGAAACGGCCGTGGGTCTATGGGAGGCGGACACGGCCGGATCGATCGTCACGACCGGCGCGAATCAGCCGGGCGACACATTCACCGAGGGCTTTGCTGGGTTCGCGTGGCTGCGCGAGGCAGGAGTTCCCGAGGAGCGGATCGTGGTCGTGATCGACGGCGGCGATACCTACGAGTCGCTTCTCGCCGCCGCGAACCAGCTCGGACCAGATGCCGAAATCCTGCTCGTGACCGATGCGTACCACGCAAAACGGTCGGAGGAGACGGCTGCCGAGGTGGGTCTCGACGCAACCGTTGTGGCCGCTGGCGACGACATGAGCATGGGCCGGCTCTTCCGCGAATCGGTGGCGGTCGGCCTCGGCCGCATCGTGAGCTACCGTCGACTCAGCGCCTGGCGTTAGGAGCCGCTCGTTCTTCTCGCACACTTTCGCACGCTGTCAGTTCTGTACGTCTAGGGTTCTTCCAGGTCGTTGAAACGACGAGAGGAGGGAGCTCGGGTCGCCGTGGTAGCTCACAGAACTCCTCCGATCGTGAACGCGGGAGCGGCCACGCCATGACCGCGATCAACGAGCATGACCGCGAAGTGGGCCGAGCTGGCCTCAAGAAGGCGCGCCGCGTCTTGAACGACGACGACGACGAGACACCGAAACCAAACCGGGCGCCTACGCCGGAAGGGCGGGTCGACACCCCGCCCGAAGAGACCGAACCATTCTGGGATCGGTGACGGAGACGGGTCTCGTGGCGAGAGCGAGCGAGCTGGCGACGCACGAAAATCGCGTCAAACCTGCTGAGCAGTGAAACATTGGCACCCCGTACGGGATTTGAACCCGTGTTACCTGCGTGAGAGGCAGGCGTCCTAGGCCGCTAGACGAACGGGGCGGGACTGTGCTGCGACGCATCGCAGATTTGTTTCCGGACATCTCCGGCTGGCTCGGGGAGGAGGACTCGAACCCCCAATGTCTGGACCAGAACCAGATGTGTTACCTATTACACCATCCCCGAAAGGACCATCGAAGCGTAGCGAACCCGTCGAGAATCTCCCACCCCCGTACAGCCCGATTCGTCAGGGCTTTCGACACACGAAGTGGGTGTTGGTGCGGTCGGCGCGCACCTCGCTGTGGTCGATGTCGGTGAATCCGGCCTCGGAGAGATACTCGATCGCGAGCTTCGTTCCCCATGCGGTGCCGAGCCCCTCGCCACCGCCTGCGATCGACACACTCATGCAGTGCATGGTGGAGATCGTGTACATGTACGGGGCCATCGGATCCGCGAGATTGTCGGCCAGATCGGACTCGGCCTTGGGTTCGACGCACAGGTAGCTGCCACCGGATCGGAGCGCACGGTTGATCTCTGCGAGGACCGTTTTTGGGTGAGCCTGATCGTGAATCGCGTCGAAGGTGGTGATGATGTCGAACGCATCCTTCTCGCCCAGCGCGGCTGCGTCGCGCTCCACGAACGTCACGTTGGAGAGGCCCCGATCTGCAGCTTCTGCATTCGCGGTGGCCACACCTTCGGCCGAGAAGTCGAAACCCGTGAACCGGCTGTTCGGATAGGCCTCGGCGAGCAGAAGGAGCGCATGCCCGCTTCCACAGCCGACGTCGGCCATGTCCGTTCCGGCGGTGAGCCTGTCGACCGCGCCCGGCATGTTGGGGATCATCTCGTTGAGCAGAGCGGCATCGAACCGGGTGGCGCTCTGCTCGGCCATGAGGGCCTGGAACGCGGGATATCGGCTGTAGGGGACGCCCTCGCCGGTCTCGAATGCCTTCACCACGTCGTCTTCGACAGCGCCCATCAACGCCATGAACTGGAGAGTGTTCGCGATGTTCAACGGACCGCCCGCTCGAGTCACCAGTGCCTGGTGTTCCTCGGGAAGCGAGAATCGATTTCCGCTGGCGTCGTACTCGACAATTGCACCAGCGGCCATCGCATGCAGCCACTCGCGCACATATCGCTCGTTCAGTCCGGTCCGTTCTGCGAGCTCTTCGCTGGTGGTCGGCGGCTGACCGGCCATTGCGTCGAACAGGCCGGTTCGGTGGCCGATGCTGCACATCATTGCGAGCGAGCTGCCATTCAACAGCCCGATCATGGTGCCCATGAAGGCCTTTGCCCGTTCCTTGTCCACGATTTCGCTCCCCGGTAGCTGGCGAGCGTGATGCTACGTCGGGTGTCAGGCAGCTTCGAGTTCGGGGATCACCGCGGGGTAGCCGGCGGCGAGGAAGGTGGCGTGATCAACGAACGTCGACAGGCCATGCATCCACCATTCTGAGCTGATCGTGCGACCGGCGGGGATGCTCTCGATCATCTCGTCCACGGTGAGCTCGAGGCCGAGGTCTCTACCGCTGCCCAGGTTTCTGATGTCGAGCAGACCGTCGACGACGGTCGACCGACCAACCGTCGGACCGTCGATCTCTTCGACGAGGGCTTCGGCCAGTGTCCGCAGATCTCGATGTAGGGAGTCGACTTCGGGCGCCGCTGAATTTTCCGTCGTGTGCTTCATCGTCATTCCGGGTCGGCAGTGGGCGCTCGGGATTGAGGAGTCGTGGGTCGGACGGCGGGGAACAACCGGGCCAAAAGACTCAGATCCGGTCCGATGACCCATTTTTTTGGTCAATCGGAACCATCAGCGTGCCGTTACTTCGTGCACCATGAGCACCCCGACAACCACCGTCACCGGCGCGATCGACCTGAACCGACGAATCGTGGCCGTCGCCGCGATCCTTTCGTTCGTCGCCGCCTTTCTCGTCGTGTTTCCAAGCGATGTGGGCGCCTCCTCGCACACGTGTAACGGCCTGTCGGCCACGATCGTAGGCACGCCCGGGGACGACGTCCTGCACGGCACCGACGGTGTCGACGTGATCGTGGGTCTCGCCGGCGCTGACGTGATCTTCGGCCACGACGGCAATGACGTGATCTGCTCGGGTCCCGGCCCGGACAGGATCTGGGCGGGAGTCGGCAACGACGTCGTCTACGGCAACGGCGGAAACGATCGCATCAAGGGTGATCTCGGCCGAGACCATCTTTTCGCCGGGAACGGCAACGACGTCGTCGCCGGTCAGGCTGGTGCGGATTTGCTGTACGGCGGCAGCGGTCGCGACAAGCTCGCTGGCGGGCGCGGTAGCGACATGCTGATGGGAGGTGACGGCAATGACCGCATGTTCGGTCAGGACGGCATCGACGTTCTCCACGGCGAAGCCAACACCGATTTCTGCGATTCGCAAGGCGACACCCTCGTCGGCTGCGAGCTGCCGCAGGTTGCCGGCCCCACCGGTCTGGCCGCCTACGAGTCCCACATGCTCACCCTGATCAACGTCGAGCGCACCAACCGTGGCCTCGCGGCGATCGATCGTCACCCCGACCTCGACTCCTACGCCCAGGCGTGGGCGGTCGAGATGTCCCAATTCCCGCTTCCGCTGAACGCGGCCAACCATCACTCACCGCCGTTCACTGGCAGTTCGTACCCGTTCCAGTCGATCCCGAACTCGGTGCAGTGGACCTCGGCCTTCGAGAACGTTGGCTACTCGACCGTGGGCGGCGGCGAAACGCCGAACGATGTGATCGACCGGCTTTTCTACAGCCCCAACGGCTTCGGTTTCATGTCGAGCCCGGGCCACAAGTGCAACATCCTCGAGACCGCCGCCATAGACGTGGGGCTCGGCGCGTACGTCGACTCAAACGGTGCCGCCTGGGTGGTCCAGGTCTTCTGGGGCACGGCCTATCCGTTGCCGGCACCAATCGGCGAGTGCGCCTCGGTCGTCGGCCGCTGAGGCTTTTACTCGTCGGGACTTCCGCCCGACATCCGCGGAAGCCGTCATGGTCGCTTCGCGAGCTGCGCTCCCGGCCGTGACGTGTCGGGACTTCCGCCCGACATCCGCGGAAGCCGTCATGGTCGCTTGTGGGCGAGTTGCCCATATCACGAAGGAATCGGGCGGACGACCGGAGCGGTGTGGAGAAAATTGTCGGGAAGGGGAGATTCGAACTCCCGATCTCCTGCTCCCAAAGCAGGCGCCTTAGCCAGACTAGGCCACTTCCCGGACTTGGAATCCTACCGCTTGTCGCTCCCCGTTGAACGCTGCACACCCTGGGTGACCAGGTCGAAATCACTCGCCATTCCGCGCGGAGGTCGTCGTTGTCGCGCGCTAAGTTCGCTCCGTGACGGACGAACAGATGGCGGCGGTACCGGTCGATCGCGACTTCAGTGGCAGCGAGTTGGCCGTGTTGCGCGACCTCAAGGTCGACCCCTCGGTCGCCCGCCCCTACCCCGAGCGGTTCGGGGTTCGAGGTGTGGCCGAGCTGGTGGCGGCCGGCGTGCCCGCCGATGCCGTTCGGTCGATCGACCCGCTCCTCACCCCGAGTGCGATCGTTGCATTCCTGGCGCTCGGGGTGGCGCTCGACGACACCGAGTACGAAGAACGGTTCTTCGATGCAGCCATGCTCGCCGACGCGGGCGTGTCCGCGAGTATGGCCAACGCATATCCCGCTGACTTCTCTGAGATCGACGTGGTGCGGCTGCACGACGCCGGCGCCACACCCGACGACGTCGCTTCTTTCACAGCAACGTGGGACCCCGTCGACATCGCCCGACTCGTTGCGGCCGGCGTGACCGCTGCCGAAGCCGAGCCATTTCTCGCGACCGCCTTCATACCGACCGAGTCGATCGCCACGTGTTGCCGGGCCGGTGTCGAACCAGCGGCACTCGACTCGTGGCTCGAGGTCGTCGCGCCTGCCGTTCGTACCGAGTCGAGGATCCTCGTGTCGATGGCCCTCGACCAGACCCGCCTCGACGAACCAGAGCGGTTCCGCGACGCACTTCTCGCCCACGCGATCGAGAGCGTCGCCCTGAGCGAGAACGCGCCGGCCGACGTCACGGCGGTCGCGAACGCCCTCGAGCAGGTGGTTCGCCGCCGAGGCGAGATCTCGACCACGATCCCGAGCTCGTGGAACAAACAACGGATCCTGCATGTGGGCCCGCCCACCGACGAGGTGGCCGAGGTCAGTGTCATGCCGGGGCAGCCGATCCGCTTCTCCTACGGTGACGTCTCGATCGGAGAAGGAATCGAGAATCTCGAGGCCTACGCGACCCAGCTTGGAGGCACCGACCTCTAACGCCCGAGGCGGGCCGGGCCGATGGGATGACGATGAGTACGTCTCCCGCCGCCGTCGATGCGGCGTTCGATCGGGTTGCTGAGCGCCGGGCATCCGAAGCCGAGCACGCCGAGGCCAAGCGGGTTCTCTGGCGAACCCATCACTGGCCCCATCGCTACGACCGCTGCATGACTATTGGCGGCCGACCGGTGTGTCGGCGATGTTTCTGGTTCTATTCGATCTCGTTCGCGGTCGCCGCCCTCGGCTTTGCGGGCATCTCGCCCTGGCCGGCGTCGTGGGATCAGACCCTTGTGTGGGCGCTCTCGATTCCGGCGACCGTCGAGTTCGTGGGCGGCGAGATCGGTTGGTGGCGTTACGACGCCCGCCGGCAGACGATCGTGACCGCCATTCTCGCCCCAGCGGTCGGTCGGGGTATGTACGCAGAACTCCAGGATCAGGGCAGCTGGCTCTTCTGGGGCCCCGTCCTCGTGTTCGGCTCCACGTGGTTCATTGCCGCTGTGATCGGTTGGCTTCGAAAGAGCGGACAATATTCGCCGTAAATACAGGGTTCTCTCGGTGCTCTTGACGTTTTCTGAACAACCGGTGAGCACCGCATTGACGGTCTCTCGACGGTCGCCGAACATCAAAATCGGATGTTCGGGTCATGTCGATCCGAACACACCTCACCGCCACCCTGACCATCATCTTGGGCATCGCCTTTTGGGCTACACCGTTTGCGGAATCAGCTGCATCCGCGACACCCCCCGATGTCGAGTCATCACCTTTGCCCCCGGCTGAGACGTTCGGCACCCATGGCGCCGATGCGGAACTCGAACGAATCATCGAGGACGTCACGGACATGTACGAAGCGGCGGGCCTCGGGCTCCCTCCGTTGAACATCCACGTGCACCCGAATACCGATGCGTGCAACGGTGCCCCTGGTCTCTACAGCAAAGGTGGTGATCCCCACCGCGTCGACCTATGCATTCCCTCACGGGCACTCGTGGTTCACGAGCTGGCCCATGCCTGGGAGTATCACAACGTCGATGACGAGACGAGGGCGGCGTTCATGGCCGAAACGGGGGCCAGCGAATGGAACTCGTACGAACTTCCTCATCCGGCACGAGGGGTGGAGCAGTTCGCCCACGCCATCGAGTGGGGGCTCAAGCCCGACGCGATCCAGCCCATGTTGATGGCTCATTTCGGCGACAAGTTGGACCTGTTTGAGCTGGCGACGGGGATGCCGTCACCAAGAGTCGCCGACGTCGAGAGCGGTCCGATCGTGGTTCGGCGGCCTACCGTGTCGGGGTCAACCGATCGGTACTCTCATGAGCCGAGTCAACAATCCAACGGCGGTCTGAACATTTCCTGAGCATCGGTTTGCGATGGTCACATCATGGACACCGACCTCGCCCGACGCTCGATCAGATGAAGGCGCGATGAACCGCCGCCGCTACACCAACGCGGATTCGACGCGGCTGGTTGCGTCCTCTTCCGAGATCTCGAGGGCGAAGCTGAGCTCGCTCACCAGAACGTTGCGCGCCTTGGTGAAGAGCGACTTCTCGCCCGCGGACAGACCCTTGTCGGCCTCGCGCAGCGCCAGGTTCCGAACGACCTCGGCCACCTGGTACACGTCGCCCGACTTGAGCTTCTCCTGGTGGTTCTTGAAGCGGCGGCTCCAGTTCGGTGGTTCGCGGATACCGCGCTTCTCGAGCACCTCGAACAGGTCCTCGACGTCTTCGGTGCTGATGGGCCAGCGCATACCGACCTCTTCGACCTTGTCGACCGGAACCGACAGCGTCATCTCGCCGTGGGCCATCTCGAGAACCAGGTATTCGGTCTTCTCACCGAACGCCTTGCGCATCTCCTTTTTCGTGACGATGGCTGCCCCGTGGTGGGGGTAGACGACACGATCACCAACATCGAACATGCAAAAACCTCAAACCAGGACGCAAGGGCGGAACACTTCCAAGGATGCCATCGCTTGCGCCAAACGCCAAAGCGCGATGCGGTATTTTGTGCGCTCTCCGCGCGATCGCACGCGCCGACCGCCGCCGGCCGTCATGCTCTTGGGCGGCCGATTCCGGTCGTCGACCACGTGCGTTCCGCCGATGCATCGAGCACAGCGGTGTCGATGTCGACGCCAACGACCGGCGGCGCCTGGGTGTCGATCACCTTCCACGTTCCGCCCACGTCGACCCACGTGGGGTTGGTGCGAACCTCGACCACGCCGAGGGTGCCGTCGGTGCGGCGATCGACCACGAAGTCGACGAACATGCCGTCCTGACTCTCGAGTGGGCAGACATTGGGACACTCGGGCGCACTCGACGACTGGTTCGACAGGAGGTTGCCCAACCCATATGCGATGTACTCGCCGTCGATCTCCTCGATGCGCTGGGGCACGTGGGCGTGATGGCCGACGACCAGGTCGACGTCGGTCGAGGCGAGGAGCCGCGCACCAAGGTCGTTCTGCTGATCATTGAGCTCGGTCTGAAACTCGTTGCCCCAATGCATGCTCACGATCACGAAGTCCGATCCCGCTGCCCGTTGGCGGGCGGCGTCGGCGAGAATCGTGGCCTCATCGATCTGTGCGACCTGCTCGGTCGGGACCGAGCCCGGCTCCCTTCCGTTCAGGCCGTAGGTGTACGACAGGTGGCCCACAGTCGTGCCCTTCACGTCGAACTGCCACAAGCTGCGCGCCTCCTCGGAGGTGGCGGCGATACCCACGTGTGGGACATCTGCCCGATCGAGCTGCTCGGTCGTGTTGAGCACGCTGCTCTCACCCGAGTCGTATGCATGATTCGATGCGACGCTGCACGAGTCGAACCCGACCTCGCTGATTGCGTCGGCGAGCTGGTTTGGCGATCGGAATGCGCCACCGTCGGCGGACTCGCCGAAAGCGAGGTCCTGGTTTGTGCCCGACAGCGGCACCTCGAGATGACAGATCGCAAAGTCGCGGCTCTCGATGAGGTTGCGCACCGGCGACAGCAATTGGACAAAGTCCCACCCGTCGTCGGTCTGGGCGGCCTCGGCGACCCGACGGTGGATGAGGATGTCACCCGAGACCGACACGGTGAATCCTTCACTCTCTGGTTCGGCTGCGCTGAGGCTTCCGTCGACCGAGCCGACGATGCGGCCAGCGGCGTCTTCGGTGGCGCCCGCGACCGCGGTGCCGTCGCCTTCGGCCGTGAATGCCGGACCGATCAGAACCACGAGCGCAACCGCGATGAGGGCCAGCATGAGATACCAACTCACGCGCTCGACCATGGGTTCGCGGGGAGGGTGCGGGCGCCGAGTGGTCACGCGAGCGCCGACAGGATCGCCTGCCCGGGGAGCACCGTACGGTCGGTCCCAGCCGGCGTGCGGACGAAGGTGCCGTTCACCATCACGTACTCCACTCCCACCGACTCCTGCGCGGGATCGGCGATCGTCGACCGGTCCGAGATACGCGACGGGTCGAACACGGTGATGTCGGCGTGTGCCCCGATCTGCATCCGGCCGCGATTGCGCATCGCCGGAGCGCCCAAGCCGAGCAGTTCGGCAGGTCGGATCGTCATCATGGCGAGAGCGTCGACCATGTCGACCACCCGCTGGTCGCGGACGAACGTTCCCAGGACGCGGGAGAAACATCCCGTTGATCGTGGATGGTTGTTGTGCGGTCGTTCGAGGATCGCGTCGGACCCGATCATCATGAAGTCGCGACCGAAGCCCAACTCGATGTCGCCGGGTGGGATGGCAAAGGCCGCGGTGAGCAGATTCGAGTCGTACGCGCTGGCGAATGTGGCTTCGGTGAGCCGCTCGTTGGTACCTGCGACCTGAAGGTCCTCGAACGTGAGCCCGAACTTCTCCTGCCAGTCGCGAAAGCGCGCCGACTTGAGCGTGGTGGCCCAGAATTCATACGGGTACATGCAACTCGACATTCGCAGGCCCTCGGCCCGGGCCGAGTCGATCTCGTCGAGGGCGTCGGCCATGCGGCCGGTTCCACCGGTCGAGTTGAGATGTTCGATGTGTACGTGGCATCCGGTGTCGCGGGCCACTGCGACCAGCTCGGCGGTCGCATCCGATTGCAGGCCCGGAGCCAGATTGTCGGAGAAGCGGGCGTGTACACAGAGCGGCACGTCGTGCGTGGCCGCGATCTCGCCCATGTCGCGCAGCTCGGTGGGGCTCACTCCGGGGGAGTACTCGGGTTGCACGTGGATGCCGATGTACCCGCGCGCAAGCTGTTCCTCGATCTTCGTGGTGATCTCGCCGATGTCGGTGCTCGACGCCTCCTGATCGATCTGGAGACCGGCCTCCTGACGGATGTGCGAGTTGTGTACGGCACCGCCGAAGTTGATCGGCACCCCCTCGCCTACCCAGCGCGCGGTGAACGCAGCCGCGTCGAATCGGAGGCCGTGCATCCCGACGTTCGACGTCACCCCATCGGCCACCTTCCACCACTCGCCATACCCATTGGGCTGATACGAGAGGATGTCGATGAAGCCGGGCGAGATCACCAGACCGGCGGCATCGAGTTGGCTCGCGCCCGCGATCGGTTGGTCGGAGATCTCGACGATCGTGTTGCCCACCACCGCCACATTGCCGATGCGATCGAAGCCGGTCTGGGGGTCGATGATTCGACCGCCGGTGAGAACGAAGTCGGCCGGTTGACCGGTGGCGAGACGCCGGGTCTCGTCGAAGATCGGGGCTTCGAAGGGCCCGAGATCGACGGGCTCGGTGACCGTGGTGAGCTCGTCGCTCTCGGCGGTGCCGTCGGGCTGGGTATCGGTGCCGACGGTGTCGAGAGTGAGCGCCGAGGACTGGGGGAGCGAGATGCCCTCGAGCGCTCCGAGCCCCGCAGCCGCCACGACACCGAAGCCCAGGCCGAACACCACCTTGCGACGATCGACCACGTAACTCGTGGGCCCGTCGTGGGGTGTGGGGCCCGGCTTCGGCCGCGGATTGGGGGGTGCATCCGGCACGAGAGCAAAGGCTAGCTGGGGCCATACGCCGATTTGCGGCGCTGGCACGTGCCGATGTGCAGCGGATCGGGCTCGAGCAAACCCAAAGCAGCCCCTTCGACCCGAGTGATCGCGGCTCGGGTTTTCGGTCCTGCGCCGGTGCGGGAGCGAACATCGGTGAAGGTGGTGCCCGTGCGACTTCGAATGTGGGCGAAGGCGACCGGTGCATGGCCGTCCTCCTCGATGACGCGTGCGACGACACCCACCATGGGCCAGTGCGGCGGAGCGACCATGTCACGGAGATCGCCGACGGGATCACCGGGATCGAGATCGATCACGTGAAATCGCACAACGTCGAGATCGGGCACGACCCCGATGAGTGCCGGCGGCGCGTTCGGCGTGTTGATGCCGATGCCCGACAGGCACCAGGACGCCAGGAGTTCGAGCGCGGGAGTGGCTATGGGTGATCGCATTGGCTGCGGTCCGGTTCATTCGAGTCGGAGGCAGCCATGCAGAGCTGCGAGAGGTACGCCCGTACAGTCAAACGCATGGCTGTGACACGAAAGCCGGTCCCGTCCAGAAGCGGGTGGACTGAACCGAACCGGCTTTCGCAAATCCCACCGGCCGGCACGATCGAGGCCACGTCGGCCCGATCGTGCGATGTGGTACGTGAGCTGCGGTCCCACGCACCAACCGGCTTGACCCCAGCATCGTCGGGGCTCCGGGCGGTCGGTAGACACATTTCCGCCCAATCCACGTGGTCAATCGGTGTTAGTGCCTTCGTCGCTCGTCGCTCGTCCCTCGCTCCTGGGGTGGCTGTCACACCCCATCCGTAGGTTGTGGGCACAGAGTTCGTAGCATGTTCGACCAGCGGTCGGAGACTGGCTACGACGCCAGAAGTCCCTTTTACCGGAGGCTCCCTCGTGGATCCGATCGCAACAACCGACGAAGATCCGACCACCTCGCAAAGGCGAGGGTCGACCTCGACCACCGCCTTCGGTGCTGGTCGCCGAGAGAGCCACGACGCCAGCGAGTTCTATGCGCGGTTCACGCCACCGGTCATCGCGAACGACGAAGACGTCAACGCGCTTCCCGAGCCGGCCGCGCTGGGCCTCGACGACTGGTGTGTGCACGGCGATGCCCGCGCAATGTCGGTCATCCCCGACAACGCGGTTGCCCTCGTGGTCACGTCACCGCCCTACTTCGTGGGCAAAGAGTACGAGCAGGCCGTCGTGGGCGACCGCGATCGGCTCCCGGCCATCCCCACCACCTACCTCGACTATCTCCAGATGCTGCGCGATGTGTTCTCCGAGTGTGTTCGGGTCCTCGAACCGGGTGGCCGCATAGCCGTCAACGTCGCAAACCTTGGGCGTAAGCCGTACCGCAGCCTGTCGGCCGACGTGATCAACATTCTCCAGGACGATCTCGGTTTGCTCTTGCGAGGCGAGATCATCTGGCACAAGGCCGAGGGTGCAACCGGCAGCCTCGCATGGGGTTCGTATCGCTCGGCGACCAATCCGGTCCTGCGCGACATCACCGAGCGCGTCATCATCGCCAGCAAGGGCCGTTTCGACCGCGCCATCAAGCCGGCAAAACGCGAAGGCGAAGACATGCCCCACAAGAGCACCGTCAGCGCCGACGAATTCATGGAGGCCACGCTCGACGTCTGGCGCATCGATCCCGAAAGTGCTCGCCGCGTCGGCCACCCTGCACCCTTCCCGGTCGAACTGCCCCGCCGGCTGATCGACCTCTACACCTTCGAGGGCGATGTCGTGCTCGACCCGTTCCTCGGATCCGGATCGACCGTCGTCGCCGCCGAGCGGACCGGCCGCCTGGGCGTGGGCTTCGATCTCGATCAGAACTACATCGATTTGGCCCGGGAACGGGTCACCGCCGAACGGGCCCGTCGTCGTCATCGGCCCGTCGAATCAGAAGGAGATGAACCATTGCCACTACTACAGGTCCCCGACTCGGTCGAAGAACGCGTCGAGCACTTTCAGGCTCGAGCCACCAAGGAGGGCAAGAAAGCCCAGGACCTCGCGAAAGAGGTCCTCGAAGAAGCCGGCTTCGAGATCATCGACGAGAAGGTCAAGGTCAAGGGCACCGGCCTTCAGCTCAACTTCCTCGTCACGGATCAGGAAGGCGAGTACAGCTACTACGTCGACATGTCGGGTGCGTTCACGAGCAGCCGACCGGGTCTCATGCGCACCGACACGTTGTGGAAGATGCTCGGGCGCGCCAACGTGCTCAAGACCGCTCGTCCCGCCGATCGTCTGCTCGTGCTCACTTCGCATCTGCCACGTAAGAGCAGCGAGGGCGACCGGGCCCTTCGGGCCGTCGGCCCCTGGAGCGTCTTCGACGCCATCGAGATCTTCGACGAACCCGCGGATGGTCTCGAGCTGTCAACCGGTCCGGCGCCCGGTGTGCAGCGGCTTCGTACCTACGCCCGCGGGGGAGCGGCCGAACCGCTGCCCGGATTCTGGACCGAAGCCGACATTCGCGATCGCTTCAATCCCACGGGGGCATGACCTCGGTTGCCTATGCGGTGGTGCGGGACGACCCGCCCACCGTGTACGCGGCCGAATCGGTCGACGCCCTCCAGCGACTACTGGCCCTCGAAGTGGTGGCGCGGTCAGCGCCCACGCGTCTCGACGATGCCGCACGAGAACGCATGCGCAAGGCGCTGCTCGCCGAGCGATGGGCCGACGCCGTGGTCGAGTGGATCGACACGACCGGCATCGCAATCGACGTGTACACACACCTCCACGTGTATTCCGAGCTCGACCTGCCCAACGATCTGATCGGGGCCCAACTCCAGTTCTCGCCGCTGTTTCGCGACGAGTAACCCAGAGACCAGACTGACCGCCCATGGCCTCTTCTCGTACCAAGATCACCGAGATCGTGACCGGCCTGGCGATGATGGGCTTTCCCAACGTCGACCGCGCACTATCGGTTCGCCCCGACTGGTTCCACAATGTGACCGACGACGAGTACGACCTCCTCGCAGACGAACGGACCAACGGGGACTTCGACACCGACTTCGAAACCGCGTGGGACCACGGCGTGCGATTCCTCGCGTCCCCGGACGGACTTCGCGGCCGCGTCCCCGACCGGGTCGAGTGGCAGGGTCCCGGAAAGCCTCCCGGCTACGACCAGATTCCGGCCGATCTCCGCGTCGACCATGTGTTCCTGGTCAGCTGCAAGTACGGCTCGGACATTCTCTACAACGCCGCACCCGCTCACGTGTTCGATCGCCTCCTGGCAGAACGCCGCGGTGATCGCACCGACTGGTTTCTCGAGATCGCACCCGAGGCCTATCAGGACCTCTACCGTCGTAGCGTCGTGGCGACCGGCGTGTCGGCCATGCCTGATTCGGTCGCCGACCTCGACGGCGAAAGCCGACAG
The DNA here is from genome assembly GCA_051011575.1 of Acidimicrobiales bacterium. Taxonomy (GTDB): domain Bacteria; phylum Actinomycetota; class Acidimicrobiia; order Acidimicrobiales; family SHLQ01; genus SHLQ01. Next base: position 26,729 of record JBPCTR010000128.1, read on the forward strand.
CGCCTCAAGGACGCCCTCCCGACCCGCGGAACCTGGCCGCACGAACTCACCAGCCCCTACCGCGACTTCGTGAATGCCGTGTCTGTTGCCACGGCGCATCGCTGGAAGGACAACCTCGCCGACCGAGGAGACCAGGAACTCATGTTGTGGCGCCTGCTCCGATTCCAACCGGCGCCGTACTACGTGTTGGGAGCCGCCTCCGACGGCACGCCGCTGCGCTTTCGCGTCGGCACACCGTCGGACTTCCGCCGCCAGTACGCGATCCGGAGCTTCGACGTGTGGGCGGACGCCATGGGGCAACCCATGGTTCGATGGCGGGCCGAACTGCGGGGCGCCCGTCGACCGATCGAGGGTCACATCGAGGTTCGCTGGAGTCGCGGTCGTTTCGGCGGCGTTCCCGAGGCCAAGATCCATCTCGACACCCCCCACCATCACGTCGCCAACTATGAGGAGATTCGCTGATTCGCGGCGGTCCGGATCCGTCGCTTCGCTTCTCGACCGG
>JBPCTR010000129.1:0-3881 GCA_051011575.1 Acidimicrobiales bacterium
GTGTTCGAACGGGCGGAGATGGGTCTCGGCGAGCGCTCCGAGGTCGTCATCATCGATCAGCAACGCCAGCTCCGCCGCCGCGGCGAGCACGTTGCCGCCCATGATGTGTTCGCCGAACCAGTCGAAACTCGCTCGGTTCATTCGGGTGAGCTCGGCACGAGCCGCCTCGAGGTCGCCGTATCCAGCGTGGGCGAGCGCAGCCGGACACACGAACAGCTGGGAATCGGTGAGCGACGTGAGGACCTCGAACAGGGAGCGTGCCCGGTGCCATTCGGCCGACAGGTGTGCGGTGAACAGATGGCCGAAGGTCTGCAGCACGAACGCCGAATCACCCCAGAACGGTTCGCCGATCGCTCCGGCCTGGTCGCACAGCTGATGGGACAGGTCGACATCGCCCTCGAACGCAGCGAACGTCGATCTCAGAACGAGGTCGCGCCACTCCGCGATCGGTTGGGCGAGTATCCGCGCCGGGTCCATCATCCCGGCGCGGCGAAGCTCGCTACCTCGGCCATGGGCGAGCAGGGCGGTTTCGGGAGCAGCCGCGTCCGAGAAGTAGCGATCGGTCTCGTCGCGCAGTGCTTCGATCTCGGCATCGAGGGACTCGACCCCGTCGATTCCCGCTGGGCACGACCGAACGATCGTTTCGTACTCGAGCAACTCGAGTCGCTCGTGGGGACTGGCGTCGGCGGCCATGGCGAGCGCTCGCTCGATCATCGCGTTGCGGTCGGGGAGCCGGGTCGAGAAGAGAGAAAAAGCGGCCGTTTTGGCAAGAATTCGAGCGCGCTCGACCGATGATTCATCGCCGAGCGCCGTTTCGGCCTCGGCCAGTAGTTGCAGTGTTCGGTGGTCGGTGGGCTTGCGAAATGGGCTCTGACCGAAGTGGCCGAGCGCAGAAGCCACAAGGATGTCGGTCCATCCGTTCCGCCGGGCGAGTTCGGCTGCGTCCTCGTAGTACGGGACACCACCCTCGCTTCGGCCGGAATCGACCATTGCCCGGCCGATCTGGACGAGGATCTCGGCGCGCTGTCGGGTGGGGATTCCGGAGTTGATTGCACGGGTCAGCAACCGGATCGCACGGTCAAATTGTTTTCTTCCGAGCGCGGTGTCGGCTGCTGCTCGACTGCGGGTCAGCGCGTCCTCGATCTTCACGAGCGGAACCGCCCCCAGGAGGTGGAAGCAGATCTCGACCTCGGCCGCCTGTTCCTGTTCGAGCGCCAGAGCGCAGCGGTGATGACCCAGGGATCGCGCCGGCCCCGACATCCCATCGAGAATCGCTTCGGGAATGAGTTGGTGGGAGAAGCGAAACCGTTCGGGGCTGGAGGTCTCATGCAGGAGTTCGGCGCCGACCGCCTCGTCGATGGCTGCCATTGCGGTCGCGGGCTCGAGGTCGGCCGCGGTCGAGGCGGTCGTGAAGGAGAACTCGGGCCCGAGTAGAGCTCCGGCGCGTACGAGGTTCTTGACCTCATCGGACAGAGGCTCCAGGCGGGAGCCCACCAGCTCGGTGACCGACCCGGACGATCCTCCGCCCCTGGCGAGATCGCGCAACGTCTCGGTGAGAAACAGCACGTGACCGCCGGTGTGCGCGATGACGCCGTCGGCTTCGTCAGCTCGATCCACGCCGAGGACTGCGGAGACGAGCTCGCGCCCTGCGTCGTCGCCGAGCCGATCGAGATCGATACGAGAAGCATCCCTGGCCCTGACCTGATCGCCGATGAATCGCTTCGCTTCGGTTGTGAGGTCGACCGGGCCGGTACGAAAGGTTGCCACGGTTGCGATCGGTCGCTCAGCCAGTTGTCGATGTAGGCGCGCGAGGAACGTTCTCGTCAGCTCGTCCGACCAGTGCAGGTCGTCTATGAGGATCGCGAGCGGCTGGTCGGCACTGGCCCGGTCGACGACGGTGAGAAGGATTTGGACTCCCGCATACGAGTCGACCGCTTGCGGCTCGATGGCGAACATATCGACGAGGCCGGGAAGAAGCCCGAGTAGCTGCGGTTCGATTCCCTCACCCCATCGGACGAAGTCGTCGGGCATGGCGAGTGCCAGCTGTGCGAGCGCGTCGCGCACCGACTGGAGCGACGACGTCATGTAGGGCTCGCATCGACCGGCGCACACAAGGGCGCCGGCGCCGGAGAGCGAATTCATGATCTCGAGCGCGAGCCGGGACTTTCCCACCCCTGGTGCTCCGCCGAGGAATAGTTGGGATGACCCGGCCGCGGCTCGTTGAAGGGCGAGCGCGTTGTCGATCTCGTCATGTCGGCCGACGAATGAGAACTCGTCGTCGACCGCGATCGATGCCGCGAGCGCAATCGGACGTGGATCGAGCAACCGAGCGCTCGCCGAACCGGGCACTCGATCGCCGTCACCGCTCCGCGACACCTCCCCCACGAACTGATAGCCCCGGCCGTGCACGTTTCGGATGAAACGTTGGGTCCGTCCGTCGTCACCGAGCGCGCGCCGGGCGTTCTTGATCCGGGTGGTGAGGGCCGACTCGGACACGAACTGGTCGCCCCACACCGAGTCGAGCAGCTCCTCTTTTGGCACGACGCGGTCGCGATGCTCGATCAGGTAGGTGAGCACGTCGAAGACCTGCGGTTCGACGTGCACGAGCCCTTCGGGTCCGAGGAGCGTTCGTGCCGGGACGTCGAGTTCGAAGTCGCTCCACCGGATCGCCATCCGGAGAGTCTTCAACACGGTGGCCGGTCCGTCCAAGAAGGTGCGGCGAAGCCTCTGCTCAGGCTGCGGCCAACGCCGGACGAACGGTCGTGAGCGGCACCGCGATCCAGGTAGCAACCGCAACGGCCACCGTGACACCCAGCGGTCCGACCATGACAGCCTCGGTTCCGATCTTGCGACCCGAAGTCGTCCGGTGGCGACTGATGATCTGATGCTCCAGCCCGGCGATGACCGGGCCACGGATTTCCACGGAGAGTTCTCCGGTGACGGCGGCCCAGCTCGCATCGAGTTTCGACAGTGCGGCGAACCCTGTGGGGCAATCGAGGGCGGCCCAGACCATCCACGGCTCCACGTCGTCTCCGTCGGGATCAGCATCGTCGGCAGCCGGAGTCCAGCTGGTGGCGTGAAGTCCCGTCTCGGCGATCGGTCCCGGCCGCAGCCCGAGACCACCGATCTCGCGTTCGTGCCCGCATGCAAAGCAGGTGGGTGCCATGTGCACGCCGTCTCGGGCATCGAGCCAGCACGACTCCGCGTTGTTGACCATCAGCGATGGGAGACGGCCGACCTGGCCGACATCGAGCGGAGCGCTCAATGGACGAATTGTGGCGATGTGGTCCCCGCCGGCATACATGCTCGCCCGTGTCGAGCTCTCGAGCGAGCGCATCGGGGTATCCAGCGGGACCGGTGCATGTAGGCGCACAGTCGCGGCCCGGGGATTCACCAACTCGGCAAAACGGCCGGCCGCAGTTCCTCCGTGGCCTCGGCCCTCGGGACCGTTGTGGGTGTGTTCGATCGTGATCATCTGCCCGCTCCTTGTGGCAATCGGTTGTCCACAAAGCATCCAGATCGATGGGATTCAAGACTTGGAGGACCTGTGGAGATGTTCTCCAGACCTTCTCCACTTCCTCTCCAAGACCGCTCGAGGCGGCTCCCGCATGGTGAATCCACGACAGCCCGCAACTGCGGAACGAACGAAAGGGAAACCAATGAACATCTTCACCAACAAGAACAAGACAACCCGGATCGCCGGCAGCGGAAACATGCCGCTCTACGTCCGGGGCCTGCACCGCTCGGTGTACACGAACCGGTTCGCAATCACCCCGACCGACATCGAGTTCATCGTCGGCGAGCTGACCTCGGTCGGCGGCGTCGACCAGGTCAAGGCGGCGGCATGAGCACCAGCACGCTCGATCGAGTGTCGGCCGAAG
>JBPCTR010000130.1:0-4408 GCA_051011575.1 Acidimicrobiales bacterium
ATGGTGCACCGGGTGATCTATGACGAGTTGGTGAAGGGGGAGTTGAATCGGTCATCGCGAGAGGAGTACCTCGACGTGATCGATCGGCTCGGGAGCGCCGGTGCCGAAGGTGTTATTGCGGGTTGCACAGAGGTGGAGCTGCTCGTCACCGACGACGACGTGTTCATCCCATGGTTTCCAACCACGAGGATCCACGCCGAGGCAGCGGTGTCGGCGGCTCTTGCAACCTGATCTGGCGGGGTTCCGTCGCCTAACACCTGTCGTGGAAATGCCGATGTTTTCGAGGTGGAAGGCGCACGTGCGGACACCACTGCGCCCCCCGATTTTCGGGGGAGTCGCTGGTCGTTCCCCTTCGTCGTGCTCGTCGTCGGATTCCTCGTCACCTTCGCATTTGCGGGGACGAAACGCGATTCGGCGGTGCGCGAGCGAGAGATTCTGTTCGATGCCGCCGTTCAGGGAGTCAGCGACGACCTGATCGTTGCCGTCGACGAGGAGGTCGCCGAGCTCCAGTCCGCGATCAACTTCATCTCCGCTACCCACCCGAGCCCGCTTCGACAATTCGAGCGATTTCTCGCCAATGATGGCTCGGCCGAGGGTGAGGGTGAGGGTGAGGGCCTGGATCTCTCGATCATGTTCCTCGAGCGGGTCGAACCCGAGGACCTCGATGCATTGATCGACCGGGAACAGCGACTCGGTCAGCCTGACTTCGGCGTTCTCGGGCTTGGACGTGTACCCGGGGAGCCTCATCTGATCATCACCCGCACGGTTCGCGACCTGAACCTTCTGGGCTTCCCGGCGCGAGGTCTCGATCTGTCGCTCGCTCGAAAGCGACTGGTCCCGGGCGCCCTTCCCACCGACGGAATCGAGATCTGGGGCCTCGACTCCAACGTTGTGCTCGACACCGTCTCCGAGCGGGTCGAGGGCGACCCGACGCCACTCGGCGAGGGCTTCGCGACGGTGATCATCACGTTGGGGGGACCGGTGCACGACGACCGGGGAGAACTCACCGGATGGGCGCTCTCGTTCATCGACGTCGATCGGCTTCGAGGAGACATAACGGTTCCGGAGGGAATGAGCGCCAACCTGTCGCTTTCCGGAATGGTTGGGTCGATTCTCCACATCGGGCCGGAGGCCGCCTCGGACAATGAAACCGTGCTCTCGACGCAGACGGCGATAGCTACTGGCAGCCTCCTCTGGACCATCGACGCTGGTGCCGACGGAACCTTCGGTCCGGGCACCGGTCTCCTGGATCAATCGCGCACCTGGCTGATCGGTCTCGGGATCACCGTCTTCGCGGCGGTTGCGGCCATGTCACGACAGATCACGAGGCGCCGGCTCGACCTCGCGGCGTTCGAACTCGAACATGCTCGGACGCTCGCTTCGACCGATGCACTCACCGGGCTGCTGAACCGGATGGGATTTGTCGACTCGACCAGAGTGGTCGATGCCAGCGAACCGGCAACGCTGTTCTTTGTCGACCTGGACGGATTCAAGGGTGTCAATGACCGCAACGGCCACGAGGCCGGCGACCTGGTTCTGCGCGAGGTCGCGTCGGCAGTGCGCAACGTGTTTCGACCGGACGATCTCGTTGGTCGGCTCGGCGGCGACGAGTTCGTGATCTTCACACCCGGCACCACGGGTCGCGAGTACGAACGCGAAATCTGCAGCCGAATCCAGGACGTCGTCGATGGGCTCGAGGCCAATATCACGTGCAGCATCGGGGTCGCGGCGAGGGCCGCCGGTCTCAAGACCGACGTGAAGACGCTCATGCGAACAGCCGACGAGGCGATGTACGAAGCCAAGCGCGCGGGCGGTTCCCGCTCGACGCTCTCGCACTAACACTTCGGGTCGAGCAGCGGCTACCAGTCGGTGGCGATGTACTGCGTCTCGCAGAACTCGTAGATGCCCTCGCTGGCGCCCTCTCTGCCAAGGCCCGATTGCTTCATGCCGCCGAACGGCGCGGCGGGATCGCTGGCCACGCCACGGTTCAAGCCGATCATGCCCGCCTGGATTTGCTCGCTGACCCGCAGCCCCCGGGAGAGGTCCTGGGTGAACACATAGCCGATCAGGCCCATCTCGGTGTCGTTGGCCTGTTGAATCATCTCGGCCTCGTCGGTGAAGCTTATGAGCGGCGCAACCGGGCCGAAGATCTCCTCGGTCGTGATGGGGTTGTTGGGCGCGACGTCGGTGAGGACGGTGGGCGGATAGAAGAATCCGGGACCGTCGAGGGGCGCTCCGCCGGTGACGGCGACGGCGCCCTCGGCCACTGCTGACGTGACCAGGCCATCGATGCTCGCGACCGCATCGGCGTTGATCATGGGGCCCACCTGTGATCCGTCTTCGGTGCCGGGAGCGACCTTCATCGCGCTCATCGCGGCGGCCAACTTGTCGCCGAACTCCTGCATGACCGGCGCCTCCACGAAGAAGCGGTTCGCGGCCGTACACGCTTCGGCGGAGTGTCGCATCTTGGCGGCGATCGCACCCTCTACCGCGAGGTCGAGGTCGGCGTCGGCGAACACGATGAACGGTGCGTTTCCACCCAGCTCCATGGCGACCTTGAGAACCCGATCGGATGCCTGCTTGAGGAGGACGCGGCCGACTTCGGTCGAGCCGGTGAACGACATCATACGGACGGCTCGATGGTCCATCGCTGCCCGCACAGGTCCTGACGCCGACCTGGTCGGCACCATGTTGATCAGGCCCTTGGGGATGCCGACCTCGTTTTCGAAGATGTCGGCGAGCGCGAGGGCTGTCAGCGGAGCCTCCTTGGCCGGCTTGACCACGACCGCGTTTCCCGCTCCCAGGGCCGGCGCAACCTTGCGGGTGATCATGGCGGCAGGAAAGTTCCATGGCGTCACCATCAGCACCACGCCGAGGGGCGGGTGGTGCACGATCATGCGAGCGGTTCCGGCTGGGTTGAGACCGATCGTGCCCTGAAGGCGAACGGTCTCTTCGCTGTTCCACCGGAAGAATTCGGCGGCGTAGGCAATCTCGCCGAGTGCGTCGCTCTTGGGCTTTCCGTGCTCGGCCACGATGATGTCAGCGAGCCGATCGGCGTTGTCCACCATCGCCTGGTAGCAGCCGCGGAGCAGTTCGGCTCGAACGCGGGGAGCGGTGGCGGCCCACCCCGGTTGTGCGGCCTCCGCGGCATCGCAGGCCGAGACCATGTCGGACACCGAGCCGCCAGCGATGGTGGCGACGACACTACCGTCGGCCGGGTTGATCACATCGATCGTTTCGCCGTCGGATCCGTCGCGACGCTCTCCGTCGATCACGAGCTTCGTCTGCATCATTCGTCCTCTGGCCGTGGTCGGCCCGATACCGACGTCGCCGAGGGTAACGGCTGCGTGCGGGCCCGGCGACCGACCGCGATCGGCCCGAAACCGCTCTCGTGTACCGATCGGTAACCTCATCCCATGAAAATCTCGATGACGATCGACTACACCGACGATCCCCGCACGGCTGCTGAACGGGCCAAGGCGATGGAGTCGGCGGGAGTCGATATGGCGTGGGTCGCTGAGGCATACAGCTTCGACGCGGTCAGCACGCTCGGTTTCCTGGCGGCCCACACCGAGACGATGGAGCTCGTATCCGGCATCCTGCCGATCTACAGCCGAACTCCCACGCTCACCGCGATGACCGCGGCCACGCTCGACTCGCTGTCGGGAGGGCGCTTCACGCTCGGGCTCGGTGCATCGGGCCCGCAGGTCATCGAGGGTTGGCACGGGGTGCCTTACGACCGACCGCTCGGGCGTACTCGGGAGGTGGTCGACATCTGCCGCAAGGTCTGGCGCCGAGAACGGCTCGAGCATCAGGGTCGCAACTACCAGATGCCGCTTCCCGCCGATCAGGGCACCGGTCTGGGCAAGCCGCTCAAGCTGATCAACACACCGCTCCGCGAAGACATCCCCATCGTCATCGCCTCGATCGGTGAGAAGAACGTCGAGATGACGGCGGAGATCGCCAACGGCTGGCTACCGGTCTTCTTCCATCCCGAGAAGGCTCGCGACGCGTGGGGCCCGGCGCTCGACGCGGGTATGGCAAAGCGCGATCCTGCACTCGGCGAGCTCGAGATCATTGCCGGTGGAATCGCCGCCATCACCGAGACCGACGACGAGGCCCGAGCGATCCGCGACATGGGTCGCCCCCACGCCGCGCTCTACATCGGCGGCATGGGTGCCAAATCGAAGAACTTCTACAACACGCTGTTCAGTAGATACGGCTACGAGGCCGAAGCCGAACAGATACAGGACCTCTACCTCGATGGGAAGAAGGACGAGGCGGCCGCGCTCATCCCAGACGAGTTCCTTGCTTCGATCAGCCTCGTGGGCACCGAAGGGTTCGTGAAGGACCGGCTCGCCGCCTACGCCGCTGCCGGAGTCACCAGCCTCACGGTCACGCCGCTCGG
>JBPCTR010000131.1:0-14875 GCA_051011575.1 Acidimicrobiales bacterium
GACCCGATGCACGGCAACACCTACACCGCGCCCAACGGACACAAGACGCGCCACTTCGACTCGATCGTCGACGAGATCGCCGGCTTCTTCGAGTCACATGAGAAGGTGGGCACGATCGCCGGTGGAATCCACCTCGAACTCACCGGTGATGCCGTGACCGAGTGCCTTGGTGGCGGCGACAACCTCACCGACGACGAACTCACCCGGGCGTACGAGACCATGTGCGACCCCCGTCTCAACGGTCGCCAGGGCCTCGACGTGGCGTTCCGCGTCGCCGAGATCCTCGCCACCCGCTAGATCGCAGAGCGCCGCCGACCTGCGGTCAGCGGTCGTCCCGCAGATTCGCCGACGTCTTCGCGACGCGATTGGCAAGCCGCGTCGCGAAACGTTTTTCCGTCTGTAGTGCGAGCTCGAGATCGGAGGACTCGAGCGCGCCAAGAGAGTCCTCGTCGAGTTCGATCACGACGGCGTCGGTGTCGGCGATCACTTCTGCCGTTCGAGCAACGCCCGTGTAATAGGCCAGTTCGCCGAGGATCGATCCGCGACCGACACGCCGTAGCCGGCGATGACCCAACCGACCACCCTGCCAGGCGGTCAGTTCACCGGTCTCCACCACGTACATCGCCGTGCTCATCTCCCCTGGCTCGATCAGGGACTCGCCGGCCACGAGCTGTCGCACCACACCATGGGGGCGGATGGCCTCGATCCAATCAGCGAATTCTCGATCGCCCGACCCGTCGTTCACCTCCCCAATCTCCTCGAGCAGCAGATCCTCGGCATGCTCCAAGGCATGGTCGAGGTCGGACTCCTGCCAATCGACGCTGTTCGAACTGAGTCGTTCGGAGATTCGAGGCGCCATTCCGCACCATACGATCCGCACGTGCGCGTCTCGCGCTCTGCGAGCGAGCGAAGCGAAACCCTCGAGAACCGACGCATCGAGTCCCTGGACGCGCGACAGGTCGATAATCAGCACCCTCACGTTGGAGTCGGCGAGGAGCAGATCGACGGCGGCGGACACGGAGGAGAGTGACCCGAAGAACAGGTATCCGTCGAGCTCGATAACCGCGACCTCTGCGGCGTGCTCCTCGAGGTGCCGACTCGCGACGTCGGGCCGGTCGACGTTGCTCTCGATCTCGCCCAGACGACGAATCGCCACGATGGGCGAGACACGGCTGTAGGACACGACGAACACGATTGCCGCCGCGAGAACTCCAGCGGCGATTCCGGATAACACGCCCAACGCCACGATCACGACGAGGACTCCACCGCTCAGGATTGCGTCGAGCCGATTGAGGTCGGCACGAACCTGACGAACCCAGTCGGCGAACAGGTTCAGACCGGACATGGCGAGGACACCGCCAGCGATCGCACGTGGCACCTGCCCAACCGACTCCGTCCCGACGATCACGGCCACGAAGCACAATGCGCTGACCATAAGAGGCACCCCGCGGCCACGCGCGCCCATCTGCCGAGCGATCGTCGTATCACCGATGAGGTGGTAGCCAACGATGCCACCGCCAAAGGCGGCAGCCGCGTTCGACCATCCGGCGACCTCGAGCTCGTGGTCGAGATCGATGTCGGTATTCGTCGCCGATTCCAGGCCGGTCAAGTTGAGGAGGAGCCCGATCAGCGAGACGACGACGATCGCCGCCAAGCCGACCGACTGGGCTCCGATCGCCGACCAATCGGCCGCCCGCAGGATGTCGGGGCCGATGGGCGCCCAACCTTCTGCGGCCGAGAACGGTCCGAGTAGCCAATTGTGGTCGTCAAGCCAGGCACCTGTGGCGAACGTCCGCGCAAGAACATGAATCGCCGTCGCCGTGCCCGCCAGAGCGATTCCCACGATCAGCGGAGGGGCGCCTCGTCGGAGCATGATCGTGAGTCCCAGGGCCAGTGCGACCCCGGGTAGCCAGCGCTGCATCTCGCTCCAAACGAACAGATCGCGGAGATCTCCCCACTCGAGGGCGCGCCCGACCATGACTTCGAAGCCGCCTCGGACGAGCAACCAACCGGTCCCCGCCACGAACCCGCTGACGACCGTGAACGGGATGGATCGCGCCATCGCGGCCAGGCGCTGCCGCCCGACGATGAAGAAAACGATTCCGGTGACGATCGTGACCACCGCGATAGCGGCGTAAACGGTCGGAAGTCGCTCGTCCTCGGCGGTGTCGACAGCGATCGCCCCCAAGACCGCTATTGCAACAACGACCCCTGTGTCCTGCGCTCCTCCGATGGCCACCTCGGTACGCGTCGAGACCCCAACCCATGCAACAACGATTGCGGTTCCCACAATGAAACCGGCAGCAGCCCGCGGCGTGCCGTCCGACAACGACCCGGCGAACAGGAGAGCGGCGAACGAGATCGCCATGCTTACCTGAAGGGTCGCGATCGTCAGCGCCGACAGCACCTTTGCGAGTACTGCAGAGCCGGACACGTCTTTCATTCCGGTCACTGTGGATCATCGAGAACGCCAACGCCCTATTGGCCACGATCAGACAGCAGGATGTAGCGTGCCCCTCACACGTCGGAGAGCGACGAGAGACGAGGAACAACCATGGATTCGACGGACTTTACGGCAGTCCCTCTGCTCGACGGCATGACAACGGCCGAACTCGACGACGTGGCATCACACTTCAACGAGGTACACGTGCGCAGCGGCGACGAACTCACGCACGAGCACGAGCACGCGGCCACGTTCTTCATCGTGCTCGACGGCCAGGTGCGGGTGAAGGTGCACGAGGAAGCCGTTGCCGAACTCGGCCCCGGCGACCATTTTGGCGAGGTGGCTCTTGTCACCGGAGACCGCCGGAACGCCACCGTCAAGGCAATCGACACGTGTCGGGTGGCCAAGATGATGGCATGGGATTTCAGCGAGTTGATCCTGAAGAACCCAGCACTCGCGTCACGTATCTCCGCTGCCGCTGCGTCACGCCAGAACGACTGACGCCGAACGTCAGGCGAGGTTGTCGGCGAACGATTCGAGCTGACGCAGATTGCGCACCTCGAAGATGCCATCGCAGTACTGGCTGTACTCGCCGATGATCGAATCGCCCGTGTCCCAGTAGCTCTTCGGCTCGGGATTGAGCCAGAAAACGTTCCGGGCGCGCTCGGCGATGTCCTGGATGATCCAACTGTTCGGTGCGTGATAGTTGTTTCGTGCGTCGCCGAGGATGAGCACCGAGGTCTTTGGACCCACGTCCTTGCCGTACTGATTCCAGAACACCTCGAGGGCATGTCCGTAGTCGCTGTGGCCATCGACCCAGACCACGTCCGCCTCACTGTTCACCCGGTGAATGGCCTCCGTGATGTCCTCGGTCTGCTCGAAGAACTCGGTCACTTCGTCGAGCCCGTCGATGAAGACGAACGAACGAACCTGGGTGAACTGGTTCGACAACGCGTACACGAGATGCAAGGTGAATCGTGCAAAGGCCGCGACCGAACCGGAGATGTCGGCAACGACCATGATCTCGGGTTTCTTTGGCCGGGGGTTCTTGAACTTGGGGTCGGCGGGAACGCCGCCGGTGCTCAGCGACGACCGGATCGTGTGCCGGAAATCGAGAGGACCCTTCCGGCCGCGGCGACGTTTCCGCGCGAGACGCACGGCCAGCTTGCGGGTGAGGGGGTAGATCGCCTTGCGCAGGTTCGCCATCTCTTCGCGGCTGGCGTGCATGAAATCGACATCTTCGGGCAGCGGCTTTCGGAGCGTCTTGGCCATCGCCTCGACCCCCCGGTCGGCCACGAGCCTCCGGCGGATCTCGGCCTCGATCTCCTTCTTCAGCGCCTCGATGCGGTCCTTGAACTCGTCGCGTTGGAGACGCTGTTCGAACTGGCTCATGTCTTCTGACGCGTCCTGTTCCTGTTGCATCAGCTTCTCGAGCACACCGTCGAGGTCGAGATTCCGCAGCGTGCGGTACAGGTAGTACGTGCCGCCCACCGGCCGGCCCGGTTCCATGCCGGCGTACCGACGGACGGACTCCCGGGCCATCGATCGAAGCATCGCCTGGTCGCCGCGCTGGAGCGCGTTGTAGAGCATCTCGGCGAGTTCCTCGGGTGTGAGCCCGGAGTTCGATCCGCCCGAACCCTTGCCATCGCCTTCGCCGGCGCCGCGGTTGGCGTGATCGTCCTCGTCGTCGTCGGTGAACGGGTCGTCCATCAATTCCGACTCGTCGAGGCTGTACTCGTCGCCGCGCAGCGAGAAGTACACGTCGAACACGATCTCGAACGCCTTCCAGTGCGAATGGTTCTTGACCAGGGTCGCCGCGAGCGCGTATTTGAGCGCGGTGCGATCCTCGATCGGGATGTGTTGGACCGCTTCCATCGCGTCGAGATTCTCGGTGAGGCTCACCGGAAGACCAGCGTTGCGGAGCTCGACGATGAACCCCGTGAGCAGATCGAGCAGCGGCGAATCGCTCGCTGCCGGCGCCGGGGTGGGGGTGGCGGTCATGCCCTAGGCGCTGTACGTCTCGGCGTTGGAGCTCATGTCCTTCACAGCCTTCTCGATGTCGGTGCGGTACTTGAGCAGGATGTTCACCGTGTCGGTGGCGGTCTCGGCATCGATCTGATCGATGCCCAGCAGCACCAACGTGCGGGCCCAGTCGATCGTCTCGCTCACCGACGGGTGCTTCTTCAACTCGAGCTGGCGGATCGAGCGCACCACGCGGGCCACCTGGCTGGCGAGGTGCTCGCCGATCTCGGGCACGCGCGTGAGAACGATCTGCTTCTCGCGCTCCATGTCGGGGTAGTCGATGTGAAGGTAGAGGCAGCGGCGTTTGAGTGCCTCGGAGAGTTCACGAGTGTTGTTCGACGTGAGGAACACGAGCGGGATCTGATTGGCGGTGACCGTGCCCAGCTCGGGAATCGACACCTGATACTCCGACAGGATCTCGAGCAGAAGTGCCTCGGTTTCGATTTCGACGCGATCGACCTCGTCGATCAGTAGCACGACGGGTTCGTCGGCCCGGATCGCCTCGAGCAGTGGGCGGGTCAGCAGGAACTCATCGGAGAAGATGTCGTCCTCCAGTTCGTTCCACTCGGTGTCGTGGCCGCGGTCGGCCTGAATACGAAGGAGCTGCTTCTTGTAGTTCCATTCGTAGAGCGCCTTGGCCTCGTCGAGACCCTCGTAACACTGCAGCCGGATGAGCCGGGCGCCTGTCATCTCCGCAACCGACTTGGCCAGCTGAGTCTTGCCGGTTCCCGCCGGCCCTTCGATGAGAACAGGCTTTTCGAGACGGTCGGCGAGGTACACGGTGCCCGCGATGGCGTCGTCGGCGAGATAGTCGACCGATGCGAGCTGTTTACGTACCTGGTCGACGTCTTCGAAGCGATGATCCATCAGCTCAAGTTACCGTCGTAAGTCGGGATCGCTTTGTACGGCGCGGCTACGGATCGTGAAGACGGAATCACCCGAGAGCACTCCCCCGCGTCCGAACAAACGCCCGTTCTCCCAGTTGGAGAGGCCGAGCTCGGGTCGATCGAGGGCGTATTGACCATCGACCCAGCGGGTGAAGCCATCGCCCACGAAGGGGGCGTCGATTCGCTCGAAGAACCGGTCACGTTCGCCAGGGTCGGTCGAGACGATGCTCGCGGCGAAATGCGGCGACAGTCGGTTGAACAGGTCGACCGCGTGTTCGACCGAATCGACGATCACGAGCGTCACCTCGGGCGAGTTCTCCCATTCCCACTCGTTGCCAATCTCATCCCAGCCGAGCGTGCTCGTTCGGGGTTCCGTGACGTCGCCCTCGGCCCGGCCTATGACCGCGTCGGCAAACCAGTCGGCCGGGACTGTGTCGCGCTGTTCCTCGATGACATGCAGTTTTGCGATGGCCCCACGGCTCTCGCCGGCCCGTTCGAGCGCGTCGAGGAACACAGGGACCAGCTCGGCGGCGCGATCTCGGACGATGCAGCACGTGTTCAACGTGTTGCAAACCTTCCGGTCGAGGCTGTTGGCCACCACCGACCCGAACCGCCCGGAGTCGGCGTGATCGGACGCGACGATCCACGCTCCGCCGGTTCCGTGCAGGCTGACCGAGGTCCCCGCCTGGCGGGCGACCGCGCCGAGCTGGGCGACGGCAGCACCGCTGCCACGCGCGACCGCGAGCGCGAGGCGATCGTCTGAGAACATCGCGTGGCCCGACCCCCGGCTGGCCGAGTCGACCAGGCTTGCTGCGCCCGGCGGCAGACCAGCTTCACGAAGGGCAGGGTCGAGCGCATGCTCGACGATCGCCCGAGCCGTTCCGAGTGCGGCGGAACCGATGCGGAACACCACCGTGTTGCCCGACCGGAGAACACCGCAGGCGTCGGCGAACACGTTGGGGCGACCCTCGAAGACGAACCCGACCACGCCCAGACCCGCACGGATCTGGTCGACGCGCCAGCCCGCGTGCTCGATCGACTCGACGATCTCACCCCGACTCGATTCGGCTTCCGCCCAGCCCCGTAGTCCGGCCATCATGTCGGCGCGCATCCGGCCGGTGAGCTCGAGCCGGGTCGTGCTCTGGCCGCGAGCCCGGGCCGATTCGATGTCGGAGGCGTTTGCCTCAGCGATCGGACCAAAGGTGTCATCGTCGGAAAGGCGAGCCGCAAAAGCGTTGAAGAACGCCGAGATCTGCTCGTCGGAGACGGCCCCCATACGAGCGAAGGCATCCGAGGCTGCATTGACGGCGCTCGTGGCACGTTTCCAGTCGTCGGCTGTGATGTGAATCAGATCGCCCGTCGACTGCACCACGACGAGCCGATCGCCTGAACGAAACGCGTCAGCGATATCAGCGGGCACGGTTGTCACGCGATTTCCGCCGAAAACGATCGGCATTCCGGCAGTCAGCTCGTTGAGTTCGTGCGAGTTGGCCATAGCAAAGAACCGTACCGGCTGAGGCGCGCCACTAGCGTTGCTCAGATGTCCGAAGCCCCGCGTACGCGCTCCGCCTCGGTGCTCGTGGCAGCGGGAATTCTCATCTCCAGGATCTCGGGCGTGGTGCGGGAATCGGTGTTCGGCGCGTTCTTCGGCGTCGGTGCCGTAGCCGACGCACTTGGCGTTGCCACTCGCGTCCCCAATGTGCTGCAGATGCTGTTGGGCGAGGGCACGCTGTCGGCGTCGTTCATCCCGGTGTACTCCGCCGAACTCGACCGGGACGAGGAGGAAGCCGGCCGGATCGCCGGCGCGGTCGCCGCCCTCCTCGCGCTCACCGCGGCCAGCATCGTCGTCGTCTCGATCATCGCCGCCGAACCAATCGCTTGGGTGATGGCGTACGGCTTCCGCGACGAAGCCAACTTCGACCTCGCAGTCACGCTCCTGCGCATCATCTTCCCGGCAGCGGGTCTGCTCGTGTTGTCCGCATGGTGCCTTGGCATCCTCAACAGCCACCGGCAGTTCTTCCTGTCGTACGTCGCTCCGGTCCTGTGGAACATCGCTCAGATCGGGGCTGTCGTCGGGGCCCTGGTCTTCTTCGGCGTCGGCGATGTCGACCTCGATGCACGGGCACTCACCGACCCGACCGCCAACGTCGATGCTCTCGGCGATCTCGCACAGGTTGCGGCGTGGGGTTTCTTCGCCGGCGCCGCCCTCCAGTTCCTCGTACAGGTGCCCAGGGTCCGCCAGCTGGCGAGGGGGTTGCGGTTCCGCCTCGACCTCGGCCGCGAGGGTGTGCGAGAGGTCATTCGCCGCTTCAGTGGTGCGGTCCTCGGCCGCGGGGTCGTCCAGATCTCGGCGCTGATCGACACGTTCCTCGCCGGGCTGCTCGTCACCGGTGCGGTCACGGCACTCGTGAAGGCACAGGTGCTCTACATCCTGCCCATCAGTCTCTTCGCGATCAGCGTGGCGGCCGCCGAGCTGCCAGAGCTCTCGCGACTCACCGACACCGGTGAGATCCGCGATCGCGCCCAGGACGGATTCCGCCGCATCCTGTTCTTCGTCTCGTTCACCGCTCTGGCCTACCTGCTGTTGGGCGACAAGATCGTGGGGACGCTGTACGAGCGGCGCTTCTTCACCGCCGACGACACCCTGCTCGTCTGGTTCGCGGTCGGCGCCTACGCGCTCGGACTCATCCCGAGCGCTGCCTCCCGGCTCACCCAAAACACCCTGTGGTCACAGGGCGACACGAGTGGACCGGCGCGGATCGCAATCGTGCGAGTCGTCATCTCGGTGGTCATCGCCGTGGCCGTGATGTGGTTCTTCGACGACATCACGACCGCAGACGTGAGCGATGCTCTGCCCACACTCGACGACGACACGGGTGTGAAGGACGACCTCCGCCTCGGGGCCATGGGAATTACCCTCGGCTCGGCGCTGGCCGCATGGATCGAGGCCATTCTTTTGTGGAGGCTCGCTCGAACAGCGGTTCCCGGGGTGTCTCCCCTGCGTCCGCTCCGACAGCTGGTGCCGGCGCTCGGAGCAGCCGCCGCAGTGGCGCTCGTCTTCCGTTTCCTGACCGACGATGTGTGGCCGCCGCTCGCCATGGTCCTCTCTGTTGGAGCCGCCGGCGTTGCCTATCTGCTCGCCGCTCGGGCGAACGGCGTACGCGAAGTCGACCTGGTTCTCATCGGCCCGCTCCGCCGTTTCCGGCAGGGATGACACTCCCCCGGGCACGCCGGGGCTGCACTACGATGTCGAACCATGATTCAGACCCTCAAGAAGTGGTGGAAGTACCTCACGGCACGCGCCGATGCGGAGTTCGAGAAGAACGCTGATCCGAAGATCCAGCTCGAACAGGCGATTCGTGATGCGAAGGAGCAGCACCAGCGTCTGAAGGAACAGGCGGCGAACGTCATCGCCCACCAGAAGCAGACCGAGATGCGCCTCGAGAAGTCGATGGCCGAGCTGGAGAAGCTCACGGGCAACGCCCGCCAGGCCGTCCTTATGGCCGACGAGGCAATGAAGCGGGGCGACGAGGCCAAGGCGGTCGAATACACCAGCGCCGCCGAGTCTTTCGCTCAACGGCTGATCGCCGTCGAGGCCGAGGTCGAGGACCTCAAGGCACTCCACCTCCAGGCGACCCAGTCGTCCGATGAGGCCAAATCGGCGGTATCGCAGAACTCCGATCGCCTCCAGGGCAAGCTCGCGGAACGGCAGAAGCTGCTGAGTCAGCTCGACCAGGCCAAGATGAAAGAGCAGATGAACGACGCGATGGCGTCGCTCGATGAAGCCGTGGGCGGCGACACGCCTTCACTCGACGAAGTCCGCGCCAAGATCGAGGGGCGGCTGGCCAAGGCGCAAGCTGCCTCCGACCTCGAGGAGACGTCGACCGAGAGCCGTATGGCCGAGATCGAGGCTGCCGCTCGGAACACCCAGGCCAAGGCGCGTCTCGAGGAGCTGAAGAGCCAGTTGGGTGTCGGGTCCGCCGAGACCGCGGCACCGCAGACCGCCCCTGAAACCGGTGGCACCACCGCCACGAGCGAGGGCTGAGCGCACGATGACGCCCGAACAGGCGAGAGCGCTGCGGGAGTCTGCAACCAACATCATCGCCCACGAGAAGATGCTCGAGGCGCAACGGACAAAGCTGTACGACGACCTCGAGCGCGCCAACACCAATGCCCGGCAGGCGGTGATGATGGCCGAGGAGGCCAGCCGCGAGGGCGACGCACCCAAGGCCGCATCGTTCAACGATTCTGCGGAAGTGCTTGCGCAGCACATCGTCTCGATCGATACGCAGATCGCTCAGGTCGACATCGAACTCATCGAGGCGCGCCAGGCATCGGAGGAGGCCAAGTCGGTCGCCAGCAACTCCGCAATCTCGATGGCACAAACCAAGGCCAAGGGCGCCGAGCTGCGGGCCGAGTTCGAACGGGCGAAGCTCGGCGTGACCGCGGCCGAGGGTGTTCCGTCCTACGACGAAGTCAAGGACAAGATCGGCGAGCGGATCGCCCAGGCCGAGGCGGTGGCCGAGGTGCAGGAGGCCGACACCGGAGCCGATCTCAGTGGCGCGACGGCGATGGTCGAGGAAGCTGCGGCGGAGGCACGGGCAAAGGCAAAGCTCGCCGAAATCCGGTCGCAAATGGGCGTGGGCTCGCACGACACATCCACGCCGGAGTCGGCACGCGACGAGGGGTCAGACACCGAATCGCCGGATGGGGTCTGACCCCTTTTGCCGGAAGGGGTCAGACCCCCTTCGTACATTTCATGGAATCTCACTCGACGTGGTGAGATCGGTGAGTACATACTGTTTGGGTGAGGATGATGCGCGGCGGCGTCGCTCGGCGCCTCCGTCTTGTAGTCGTACTGGCCATTTCCACCACGCTGCTCGTGGCCTCTCCTGTCGCGGCACAGGACGATCCGGCCTCCGAACTCGTGATCGACGGCTCCCAAGCCACGGTGACGGTCATCGCCGGCGATTCGATCGTTCCCGGCCCTTCGGGCGGGAGCGGTTCCGGTGGCCGATTCGTGTGTACGTGGGCGTCGGTCTTCGCCAACACCGATGTGGTGCTCGGTCGAACCGTGGTTCTCGTCGAGGGTTCGCGTTACTACCTGTCGTGTGACCCCCTCGACGGAACCGACGAGCCCGACTGGGACGACCAGATCATCGTGTACGACCCGGCCGACCCCGTGCCGGGGCACGTCACCAGCCTCGAAGTCCGTGACTTCGTCCGTGATCAAGGATTGGTGCGGCCCGATCCTCTCCTCGTAGGCGTAAGTCCGTCGGCTGTGCAGATCACCGGCGTCGAGACCTGGCTGTGGCCCGACGGCTCCCTCGATCGAGTGCGCGCCAGCGCCAGCGCCGGAGGCCTCACGGTGACCGTCGAGGCACGCTTCGAACAGACCGTGTTCGACATGGCCGAGGACGGTGTCGCCCCAATCGTCTGCAGTCGCCAAGTGGAATGGCAGCGCGGGCGCGACGAGCCAGCGTGTGCGCACACCTATCTCACCGAGGCTGCCCAACGAACGATCACGGCGTCGAGCGAATGGGATTTCGTCTGGTGGGACAATGCAGCGCAGCCCGGTCCGGTGTTCTGGGAGACGGTGACGCTCGATGAGCAGCTCGATGTTGAGGTCATCGATCTCGAAGCCGTGATCTCCTCGGGGCGCTGAGCGTTCGGGCTCAGCCGAGAACGACCAGATCGTCGGCATGTACGACAAGCCGCGGCAGTTCGTCGTTGGCGGCGGCAGCGCCCGATGTGCCCTTCACCGCTTCGAGCTCGACCGCGGTCATCCGGCTGATCCCCTTGGCGAAGACCTCACCCGTTTCGTCGGCGATCTCCACGGGATCGCGCCGCTCAAAGGTGCCATCCGCGCCGTTGACGCCTGCAGCCAGAAGCGAACGGCCGCCGGCCACCAGCGCAGCTCGCGCTCCAGCATCCACAGTGATCGTCGCCACGGCAGGCATCGCAAATCCGATCCAGAGCTTGCGCGACGGAAGCTTCGTGTCGCGAGGCACGACGGTGGTGCCAACACCCTCCACACCATCCACTGCAGCGGCGATCACGTCGGAACGACCGGCATGAGCAATGACGGTGCGAACACCCGACCATGCAGCGATTCGGGCGGCCAGGAGCTTCGACGCCATCCCTCCCGAGCCGCGCGCGGTGCCAGCACCGCCCACGAATTCGTCGAGCTGATGGTCGAAGTGCACGATCTCTTCGATCAGTGAGGCCTGAGGGTCGAGCTTGGGATCGGCCGTGAGTACACCGTCGGTGTCGGTGAGCAGCACGAGTGTGTCTGCACCAACCAACGTGGCGACCAGGGCGGCGATCCGATCGTTGTCGCCGAAGCGGATCTCGTCGTCGGTCACTGCGTCGTTCTCGTTGATCACCGGTACGGCGCCCAGTTCGAGGAGTCGTTGAAGAGTGGATCGAGCATGCAGGTACTGAGCACGATCACCGAAGTTGTGGGGTGCGAGAAGGATCTGCCCGGCGACCAGGCCGTGAGCCGACAACGCCTCGTACCAGGTCTGCTGCAACAGTGGCTGCCCAACCGATGATGCCGCCTGAAGCGTGACCGCGTCGGTGGGCCGGCGGGTCGAGTCCATCCCGAGCCGAGGGAGACCTGCCGCGATCGCACCCGAGGTGACCAAAGTGACTTGGTGCCCGCGGGCTCGCAGGACAGCAACTTCCGAGGCCACCCGTTCCATGACGGAGGAATCGATGGCTCCGGACTCGTCGGTGAGCGACGACGTGCCGATCTTCACAACGATGCGACTCACGATTCGTCCTCGTACTGGAACGCGAGATCACCGATGTGTACGAGATCTCCTTCTCGTACGCCCGCAGCTCGCAGCGCCTTGTTCACGCCGAGCGAGTCGAGACGCTTGTGCGCATGATCGAGTGCACCCAGGTCGGTGAGGTCCGAGAGCCGAACGGCCTTCAGCGCAGCTCGCCCATGGACCTCGAACTCGCCATCGCCGAGCGCCTCCACATGAATCGATTCTGGCAGCGGGCGATGAATCACGAACTCGGTGTCGGCGAGCTCTGCCGCCTGGGCGCGGGCGTCCTTTACTTCGTCGGCCATGAGCCCTACGAGTTTGTCGAGGCCGGTGCCGTCCATCGACGAGATGCGAAGACCATCGAAGTCGACCTCGGGAGGAGCGATATCGGCTCTGCTCCCGACCACGATGCGCGGGCGGTCGAGGAGTTCGGGACGGTACGCGCCGAGTTCGTGGAGCAGCGCGGCCTCCTGATCGGCAGCGGACACTCCATCCCAGGCAGCGAGATCGAGCAGAACGACCAGAACGCGGGCGCGCTCGACATGGCGCAAGAACTGATGACCGAGGCCCTTTCCCTCGGCAGCGCCTTCGATGAGGCCGGGGATGTCGGCCACGATCATCTCGAACTCTTCGCCGGCAAGGCGCACAACACCCAGGTTCGGCTCGAGCGTGGTGAACGGGTAGTCGGCGATCTTCGGCTTGGCCGCCGAGATTCGCGAGATCAATGTGCTCTTGCCGACATTCGGGAACCCGACCAACGCCACGTCGGCCACGAGTTTGAGCTCGAGGCGAAGCCAGCGCTCCTCGCCCTCTTCGCCCTGCTCGGCAAACGCCGGCGCCCGTCGTTTGTTCGAGAGGAAGCGGGCGTTGCCCTTGCCTCCCTCGCCTCCGGCGGCAGCGCGCCAGCGGTCTCCGTTGTTCGAGAGATCGGCGAGCTCATTCCCGTCGAAGTCATAGACCACTGTTCCCTCGGGAACGGAGATCTCCAGGCCGGCTGCCGCCCGACCATGACGTTTGTTGCCGCTGCCATGTTTCCCGCTGCCGGCCTTGCGGTGAGGGTGGTCGCGGAACGAGAGCAATGAGGCGACGTTGTGATCGGCTACGAGCCAGATGCTTCCGCCGTCGCCTCCGTCGCCGCCATCCGGTCCACCCTTTGCAACGTGGGCCTCACGGCGAAAGGACACACAGCCGGCGCCGCCGTTGCCACCCTGCACATTGAGGTTGCACTCGTCGACGAAGTTGCTCACTTGTCCTCCTCGGCCTGTCCCAAACAGTGGAGTTGCGAAGCAACTCCCAAGTAACCCGAAGGGTTACCGGGTGCTACGCGAGGCTACGCTCCCCCAGGCCCCTCCCAAACAACGGAGTTGCGCAGCAACTCCCGACAAACCGAAGGGTTGCCGGTTGTCCTAGTCGGTGAGGATGTCGACGAGCTTGCGGCCGTGCCGCGAGCCGAACTTCACGACGCCATCGGCGGTCGCGAAAAGCGTGTCGTCGCCACCGCGACCCACGTTGTGGCCCGGATGGAACTTCGTGCCGCGCTGGCGAACGATGATCGCGCCGGCCGACACGCGCCCGCCGTCGAACACCTTCACGCCGAGGCGCTGTGCATTCGAGTCACGGCCGTTCCGCGTGGATCCGCCACCCTTGGTCTTCGACATGGTTGCTCCTCAGGCTTCAGCCGGCCTTGATCGAGGTGACCTCGATGCGGCTCAGCGATTGACGGTGTCCCCAACGCTTGCGCTGGTTCGACTTGTTCTTGTACGTGAACCCGTTGATCTTCTTGCCTTTGGCATCTTCGATCACCTTGAGGCTCACCGATGCCTTCTTCAGCTGGTCGGGAGTGGCGAGTACCTTGTCGCCGTCGACGAGAAGGACGGGCGTGAGCGACTCGGTCGAGCCTGCTTCACCAATTCGGTTGACCTCGAGGACCTGGCCCTCTTCAACGCGGTACTGACGACCGCCGGTCTTGATCACGGCATACATGCTGGAACAGCGTAATGGGACCTGGCTCTGCTTCCTCCAGTGTTTCCCGCTCGTTCCTCGCTCCAGGGCTCGGATCCGTCGCTGCGCTCCTCGACCTCCTCGACTCGAAAACATGACGTTCAGCGTTCCACACTCCCGACGGTGAGGTCCTTGAAGGGCACACCCTTGTCGACCGAGATATCGCGGGGTAGACCCAGGACGCGGTCGCCGATGATGTTGCGTTGGATCTCGTCGGTGCCACCGGCGATTCCTGCCTGGAAGCTGTTGAGTACGAGCTGAGACAAATCGCGTCCGGCGCCGTCGCCCGACCAGGCGATCGAGTCCATGCCGTGGATCCGTTGCGCGATCTCACGGAACCGCCAGAGGATCACCGAACCGCCGAGTTTGCCGAGCGATCCTCCGGGTCCCGGCGCCTTCCCCGCCTTCATCTCGGCCCTCGTGCGCATGGCGACGAGCGACTTGGTGGTCTCCATGGCGTACAGCTGCATGAGTTCGTCGCGCACCACCGGATCGTCGAGCGAACCGTTCGCCATCGCCGCCCGCATCAACAACTTTGTCTGGGGCTGTGAGATCTCCCCGGCGCCCATCGAACCGATGGCGACTCGTTCGTACATCAGCATGGCGGTCGCCTGGTTCCAGCCGTTGTTGAGCTCACCCAGCAGGTTCTCGGCGGGCACGCGAAGGTCGGTGAAGAAGACCTCGTTGAAATGAGTCCCACCGTCGATCTGGTGGATCGACCGGATCTCGACCGCCGGGTCGCGCAT
>JBPCTR010000132.1:0-4470 GCA_051011575.1 Acidimicrobiales bacterium
GACCACCAGATGCTCGGACTTGTCAAGCCGGTGCACGTGGGCATCCACGGCGATGCCGGCGCCGCGGCGAAGGCTCTGATCGAGCGCCTCGATGGGCGAACGCTCGCCTGCGACAGCACCCGCGACGACCGCGCCGCCACCACCCAGACCGAGAAGGATTTGTGGGAAGCCGAGCTCGACGAGTGGATCCACGAGAAGGATGAATACAGCCTCGAGATGATCGAAGAGGCCAAGAACGAAGACGGGAACTGGCTGCACCCCCGCCAGGTCCTTCGCGAACTCGAGAAAGCCATGCCGCCCCGCGCCATGGTCAGCACCGACATCGGCAACATCAACTCCGTTGCCAACAGTTACCTCCGCTTCGAGGAGCCGCGTTCGTTCTTCGCACCCATGAGCTGGGGCAACTGCGGGTATGCGCTGCCCACGATCATGGGTGCAAAGGCAGCCGCTCCCGATCGTCCGGCGATCTCCTACGCTGGCGACGGCGCCTGGGTGATGAGCATGTCGGAACTGATGACCGCGGTGCGCCACGACATCCCGGTGACCGCCGTCGTATTCCACAACCGCCATTGGGGTGCGGAGAAGAAGAACCAGGTCGACTTCTACGGCCGTCGTTTTGTGGCGGGCGAACTCGAAGGTGGCGAGAACTACGCCAAGATTGCCCAGGCGATGGGCGCCGAGGGCGTGCGCGTCGACGACATCAACCAGGTCGGTCCCGCGCTCAAGGCTGCTGTCGATGCGCAGATGAACGAGGGCAAGACCACCATCATCGAGATCATGTGCACCAAGGAGCTCGGTGATCCGTTTCGAAAGGACGCACTCAGCAAGCCGGTTCGTCACCTGCCGAAGTACAAGGATTACGTCTAAGTCCCATGAGCGCGTCGATTCCTTCGGTCTCTGTTGACACCCGGGCGGTGTTCGGGTTCGAGACGGGCCTCGGAGTGCGCGCATTCGAGGAACCGACCGAGTGGACGCCGGAGATCGACCCGAATTACCAGTTCGATCCGGAGGTCACGCTCGCGATCCTCGCAGGGTTCGTGCACAACCGGCGCGTCCTGGTGCAGGGAGCACACGGCACCGGGAAGTCGACACACATCGAGCAGGTCGCCGCTCGGCTGAACTGGCCGGCGGTACGGGTGAACCTCGACGGGCACATCAGTCGAATGGATCTCGTCGGCCGCGACACGATCGTGGTGCGCGAGGGCGTGCAGGTCACCGAGTTCGCCGAGGGCATGCTCCCCTGGGCGCTCCAAAACCCGGTGGCGATGGTGTTCGATGAGTTCGACGCGGGCCGACCGGACGTCATGTTCGTGATCCAGCGGGTGCTCGAGAAGGACGGCCGGCTCACGCTGCTAGACCAAAACCGAGTGATCACCCCCCACCCTTCGTTCCGGCTGTTCGCCACTGCGAACACGGTCGGCCTCGGGAATCTCACGGGGCTCTACCACGGCACACAGGTGCTCAATCAGGCTCAAATCGATCGCTTCAACATCGTCGCCACGCTCAACTACCTCGCCCCTTCCGTGGAGGCCGACATCGTTCAGGCCCAGGTCCCAGGCGCCGATCGGACCACCGTCGAAAAGATGGTGGCGGTCGCCGCGCTCAGCCGTGACGGTTTCGCCGCCGGCGATCTGAGCACGGTCATGTCGCCTCGCACGGTGATCAGCTGGGCTGAGAACGAGGCGATCTTTAGAGATCCGGCAGCGTCGTTCCGACTCGCATTCGTGAACAAATGCGATCCGGTCGAGCAGCCAATCGTGGCCGAGTACTACCAGCGCGCATTCGACGAAGAGCTCGCGATCGAGCCATGACCGATCGGGCTGCGGCTCGTCGGCGCGAGCGGCGCGGCGCGGCTGTGCTGCGAGCGGTTGGGCAGGAGCCCCGGGCCGAGTACTTGGCCCTCGAGCTCGAGATCGACGACCAACCGGTCGCCGTCTCCAGCCCGTACCTGACCGTCGACCCCACCGACTTCGACGACGTCGCTTTGCGGGGGCGCTATGACGCCCTGGCGGTTCGTCTGAGATTCAGCGATCGAGATCTGCATGACGAGCTCAGCCCGACCGACGTGGTGGCTCGCATCGTGTTCGACATGCTCGAACAGATCCGCTGCGAGGCCCTGGTGCCAGACGCGTTGCCGGGCGTGCGGAACAACATCGAACACAGCTTTCGTACCTGGTGTGCCCGCGAGACGCTCAGCGACACCGCCTTCGGTCTGCTCGTGTACACCGTGCTCCACATGGCCCGCTCGCGCCTTGTGCACCCGATCCAGAACGAGACGATCGAGGACGTGCTCGAGGCCACCCGCGCGAACATCTCACCCGTGATCGGAGTCGCGCTCAAGTCCCTCGGCGAGTCGGTTGGCGATCAACGTGCCTATGCCGAGCACGCGCGGGCCATCGGCGAAACCATCGCCGAAATGGTCGCCGGCGAGGTCCATGCCGAGAGCGGAGCGCCGGAGTCCGTCGAAGCCGCACTCCTCGTGCCCCCGCACTGGGGAGACGACGACGACCTCAACACCGACGACGCGTTCATCGGTACGGGCGACACATCGATCGACCGCGTCGATCAACGCTCACTCGACGATGTGGGCGGCTACCACGTGTTCACCCGCGAATACGACCGCGAGACGATCGGCGACACCCTGTACCCGGAAGCCGTACGTCGTGATCTTCGGCTCGACCTCGACGAACAGATCGCTGCTCAGTCCGTGAGTGTCTACTCCCTGGCCCGCCGGCTGAAGCGTCTGCTGGCCGGCGTTGAAGCCGACAGCTGGCGGGTGGGCGAGGAGGAGGGTGTCCTCGATGCTCACCGCCTTCCCCAGATCGTCGCCAACCCCGCGAACCGCGCGGTGTTCCGCCAGATCCGGTATCGCCCCGTGGCTCCGGCCGTGGTGTCGTTCCTGGTCGACAACTCCGGGTCGATGAAGCGACAGCGCTACGAGGCGATGACTGTTCTCGTCGACACAATCGCCCGCGCCCTCGACCTCGCCGGTGCGAGCAGCGAGATTCTCGGTTTCACGACCCGCAGTTGGAATGGCGGCGAATCGCTGCGTGAGTGGCGGCGTGTCGGCGAACCCGAGGCCCCCGGACGGCTGGCCGAGACCGATCACATCGTCTACAAGGATGCCGACACGTCGTGGAAGCGAAGCCGGCTCGGCATCGCGGCGATGATGAAGACGCAGCACTATCGCGAGAGCGTCGACGGGGAGGCGATCGCCTGGGCCTATCGACGGCTGCGCGTCCGTCCCGAACCGCGCAAGTTGCTCGTTGTCCTGAGCGACGGTGCTCCGATGGAGGCGGCGACGATGAACGCGAACGGCGAGACGTTTCTCGAGTCGCACCTGCGAAACGTCGTCCATCGGATCGAGCGGGAGCGCGTGGTGGAGATCGGCGCCATCGCCATCGACCAACCGGTCGATGTCTTCTTCTCCCGATCGGTTGCGATCGATCTCACCGGCACGCTCACCCTCTCGAGCTACCGGGTTCTCGAGCGCCTCTTCGGTCACGCACGCCGATAGCCGCTGACCGGAGCGAAGCGGCGCGTAGCGACCATGACGAGCTCCCTCGGTTCTCGACCGGAAGTGTCGAGGTGTAGAGGACCTTGGGCCCTGCTGGGCGCAGCCTCTTCTCGACACGATTGAGTTGTGGATCCCATCATCGCGGTCGAAGGCCTGACGAAGTACTACGGATCGACGCTGGCCGTCGACGGACTCGACCTCGAACTTGAGCGGGGCGAAGTCTTCGGGCTCATCGGACCCAACGGATCGGGTAAGACGACCACGATTCGTATGCTTCTCGACCTCATCCGGCCCACGTCCGGCGCCGCAACGATCTTCGGGCTCGATACGAACAGTGACGCGGTCGCGATCCATGCTCGCATCGGCTACTTGCCCGCTGAACTCGAACTCTTCGACGCCATGACGGCGGCGGAGCTCTTCGAGTGGCTCGGCCGCCTCCGGGGTCGACATGATCGCGAAGGTGTCACCCGGCTGGCCGAGCGCATCGACCTCGACCTGAGCCGACGGATTGGTGAGCTTTCGAGCGGCAATCGCCAGAAGGTCGGCGTTGTGCAGGCGTTCATGGGCAACCCCGAACTCGTCATCCTGGATGAGCCCACAGCAAATCTCGATCCGGTGGTGAAGCGCGAGTTCCGCCGCATCGTTCGGGAGGCGAGCACATTTGGTATGACGGTGCTGCTGTCCTCCCACGTGCTGGCCGAAGTCGAGGACATTTGCGACCGCGTCGGAACCCTCGTCGATGGTCGGCTCAGAAGCGTCGATGCCATCGCCGACCTCAGGGCGAGCGTGCGTCGCCGGGTGACAGTGACCGTCGCCGATGCCGCCGACGTGTGGCACCTCGCGAACGCACCTGAGGTTCTGGGGCTCGATGCCGTGTTCGACCACGAGTCGGGGAACACGGTCGTCACCTTCGATGCCGAGGGTTCGATGGGCCCGGTTGTCAAGGCTCTCGC
>JBPCTR010000133.1:0-5901 GCA_051011575.1 Acidimicrobiales bacterium
GCGACATGGTCGGGGACGACTCCGTCGCAAGCGTGGGCGGGTTTGTCGGCACCGTCGCCTTTCTCCCGGTCCTCGCCGCAGTTCTCTTCTGGGCCGTCATGGGAATCTCGCTTCAGGTCTGGCGCTACCGGAACACACCGCTGTCCGATCGACGCCTGGCCCGCTGGAATCTGGCTGTTCTGGTGGCCATTCCGCTGTGGATCATGCCGTTCGAGGCCCTCCACGAGCTCTTCAGCGACACCGACGTGGGCCGCTACAACATGTCGGGCTTCGTCTGGGAGCAGATCCACGAGACGCTCTACGTCGCGGCGCCGGTGGTATTCGGGATCTGGATCCTGTTCCTCGTTCGCCGGCAGGGCTGGTGGGATTTCCAGACCCTGTGGAATCGAACCGCCGTTTACGGCATCGGCCTGCTGGCACTCGGTGCCTTGTACGGAGGAGCTTTCGGCCTGGTCACCCTCATCGCCTCCCCGCTCGCCGACACCGGCGAGCGGGTCGTCGCAGTCGTCGCAGCGACAGCAGCGGTGGCCTTCGCCTATGGCCCGCTACTCGGCCGGGTCAGGCCGTGGGTCGATCACCGCTGGTTCCCGAAACAAGCCGAGGTCGACGCCGCCGCCCGCTCATTCGCCGACGAACTGCGACTGACCAGTACCCCGGAATCCGTGCCCGACCGCCTTCGCACAGTGGTTCAAACCCACCTCGATCCCGAGCATGTGGAGTTCTGGCCGATTGGAGGCGACGTCCGATGACGAACGGTCTGCGATGGGCCCGGCGGACCTGGGTGGTCGCTGCCGCTGTGATGTTCTTCGTCGCTTTCGCCAGCCTCGGTCACGCGTGGACGGAGGGCCGAACCGTCGGCGGCCTGCCTGATTGCTTCGGTTGCGATGGGCAGTACCGGCTCTCCCCGGGTCAGGCCGCCTCCCTTCAGGACATCGGTCTCAGCCCCGACTGGCACGCCGCATTCATCAGCATTCGACTCGTGCTCGTCGTGGCGACCGCGTTGACGGTGTCGGCGCTGCTGTGGCGGAGAGCACGGACCTGGGCACCGTTCTTCTTGGCATGGTTCCTGCTGACGAGCCTGCTGGTCACAGCGTTCAGCGGCGACGTGGCCGACCGCGTGCCGGGCTGGCTCGGTCTTCCGCTTTTCATCCTCTTCGCTAGCGCGATCTTCTCGTTCTTTGGCCTGCTACTCGTCTTCCCCGACTACCGCTCGGCTCGATGGGTGGGCGGCCTATGCCTCGCGGTCGTTGCGCTCTTCTTTTTCACCATCGTCACCGACAACGTCGGCTGGCTGTGGGATTACGCCGTCTACGTCGGCGCGGCGCTGGCCGTCGTCGGGCTGGGTCTCCAGGTGACCCGCATCGCTCGCAGCCGCGATCGCACCGCCCGCGACCTCCTGCTGTTGACGGTCGCCATGATGATCGTCTTCATGACGCTCATGTTCTCGACAGATTCGGAATATTTGTCGGAGAACGTGATGGGCATCGGCGGGTCACGTACTGGCCTCGGTTCGCTGGCGTGGCGTATCGGTTTCGAAACGCTCACTATGGCCGTACCGCTGACCTATGGCCTCGCCGTCCTGTGGATCCTGGTGCGAAGGGGTCACTGGGACATGGACGTACAGCTCAAGAGTTCGGTCGGTTACGCCGCTCTCACCACGCTTCTCGTGATGGGATACTTCAGCGTCGTCGCGGTCGTCCAGGCGATCGTGAACAATGTCTCGGGAGCCGAGGGAGACACCTTCGCCCTCATGGTGTCGACGGCGCTGATCGCCGCGGCGATCCTGCCTCTGCGTTCTCGCCTGCAGCGTCTCGTCGACCGGCTCTTCGACCGACGGCGCAACGACGTCGATCGGCTCGTCGAGACCTTCGAGACCAGCGTCGTGCGCGATGCCCGCCCTGACGACGTCGCCGGCGCGCTACTCACCGCCGTCGACGACGTCTTCCACCCCGAGCATTCAGAGCTTTGGCTGTTTCCGGAGACGCGAGCATGAGCGCGGATCGAGAGATCGATCTCGGCGACCCGTTCGCTGCCTATCTGCTTGCGGTCGACGAACCCGTCGACGTCCGGACGGTCGACATCGACACGCCGCTGGTAGCCAAGATGCGAGCCGCCGGCGCCGAATTGGTCGTCCCCGTCGTCGCTCACGGCGAGCTCGTCGGTGTGCTCTCCGTCGGCCCTCGGCGTGACGGGCACACCTACGACCCCGACGATCGGCGCCTCCTGGCCCGACTCACCGATCACGCCGCGCCCGCGCTGCGGCTGGCGCAGATGATGAAGGCCCAGGCCGGCGAGGTGCAAGAACGTGAGCGGATCACCCAGGAGCTCCGGGTGGCCCGATTGATACAAGAGCAGTTCCTGCCCACCGGTGTGCCGGACGTACCGGGCTGGCGTATCGGTGCCTACTACCGTCCCGCGCGCGAGGTGGGCGGCGACTTCTACGACTTCATCGATCTGCCTGACGGCCGAATCGGTGTGGTCATCGGGGATGTCACCGACAAGGGCGTTCCGGCGGCGCTCGTCATGGCCACGACCCAGGGTCTTCTACGGGAGATTGCGCATCAGGCGGTCGAGCCGGCCGAAGTGCTCGCGCGGGTCAATGAACGCCTCGTCGGTGACATCCCGCCCAACATGTTCGTCACCTGTCAGTACGCCGTGTTCGAGCCTGCCACCGGCCGTCTGACGATGGCGAACGCCGGCCACAATCTCCCGTACCTCCGGAGCTTCGGGGACGTCGCAGACGTGTACGTGACGGGCATGCCCCTGGGGCTCATGGCAGGCTCGATCTACGATCAGAAGGACATCATGATCGCCGAGGGCAGCTGCCTTCTCCTGCACAGCGACGGTCTGGCGGAGGCCCGTAACACCGCGGGCGACCTGTTCGGGTTTCCGCGGATCCGCGAATTGGCGGCAGAGCACCCGCGCGGCGACGAGCTGATCGACGGCCTGCTGTCCGCCCTGAGCGGGTTCGCCGCCGACCCGGTTGCGATCGACGACGATGTCACGCTCGTGACCGTCGAACGAGACGCCAGGCCGCCGAATGGCCACGCTGTGGATCGTCTTCGCGTGCTCGAGGACTTCTCGGTGGCGAGCGTGCTCGGCAACGAACGCGATGCCAGGTTGCGAGTGGCTCAAGCTGTCGAGCCGCTCGGGCTCGACGAACCGAAGGTCGAGCGGGTCAAGACCGCAGTCGCCGAGGCGGTGATGAACGCGATGGAACATGGCAATGGATTCGAAGCAGACCGCGCGGTCGATATTCGAGTTCTCGCCTCCGATGAGGTGGTCGCGGTCGAGGTCTTCGATGAGGGCGGCAAGGCCGAGCTCGATGGCGTGACGACCCCAGACCTCGCCGCCAAGCTCGCCGGCGACCAGTCGCCACGAGGGTGGGGTCTGTTTCTCATCGAGCAGATGGTTGACGAGATGACCGTCGACACCGTTGGCGAGCGCTGCCGAATTCGTCTCGAGGTGAACCGATGACGTTTTCTGCCGAGGTTCGACACACAGCTGATCAGGCGACTCTGAGCATTGTCGGCGAGCTCAATGCCCTCGCTCACGACTCGTTCGAAGCTGCCGCCGAGCGGGCTTTGGCCGGTCCACCGACCGAGCTCGTCCTCGACTTCTCGGGCACGTCATTCGTGAACAGCACCGGCATTGCATTGATCGTGTCTCTGCTCGGTCGCGCTCGGGCCCTGCGGGTCTTGGTGATCGCCCGCGGTCTCGACGACCACCACCGCCACATTTTCACCATCACGCGACTGTCGGACTTCATGAACATCGAGGAGCCCGAAGAAGCCCCATCCGAGAGCACGACAAAGAACAACGTGGGAGGCAGCCATGCCTGAAGAGCCGATCTCGATCGGGGTCCGAACGCCGAGCGATGGCGTCGCAATCCTTGACATCGCGGGCGACGTGAGCTCGTTTGCAGAGAACCGACTGATGGACGCATACACCACCGCCACCAGCGGCGGCGCGTCGACGCTACTGCTCAATTTTTCCGACATGGACTACATGAACAGCTCCGGAATCGGCCTTCTGGTCACGTTGCTCGTGCGAGCCCAACGTCGCGGGCAACAACTGGGTGCCTACGGGCTCGACGACCACTACCGACAGATCTTCGATCTCACCCGACTGAATGAGGCCATCGCCGTCCACGACGACGAGAGCGCGGCGTTGGAGTCGGCGCCATGAGTCGCGAGGAGGGGCGCTGGGCAGACCCGGTCGAGACATTGACGGTGGACGGATTGCCGAGGGACGCATTGAACCTCAACGTTGATGGCCGCCGGCTCTCGGGAGCCGTTCAGGGATTCGGGCCTCTGTGGCAGAAGACCTACTGGACCCGCCTCAGCAGCTCGAACGCTTCTCCCTCCGAAGTTATCGATGTCTGGAAGAGGGACTACCCGAACTTCTGGCCCGACAACGCTCACCTCCACCGTGCGCTCGCGAGGCTCGAACCCGGCGACGTTGCCGTGATCAACGCCAACCAGAGCGGACTACGGCTTTCGACGGGCGTCATGGTCATGTATGTCGACGACGAGTCGTTCGCCTTTGCCCTGCCCGAGGGCCACATGTTCGCCGGATGGATCACGTTCAGCGCCCACACCGACGGCGACACGACCGTCGCTCAGGTGCAGCCCTTCTTCCGCACAAGCGATCCCGTCTACGACCTGATGTTCTCGGTCTGGTTAAACCGCAAAGAGGACCAGATCTGGCACCACACGCTTCGCAGCCTTGCGGCGGCGTTCGACGTCGACGCCATCGTGCAGCAATCGGCCACCTGCATCGACGACAAGCGACAGTGGCGGCAAGCCGGCAACATACGGTTCAACGCCGGCATGCGCTCCGCGCTCCATCAAGCGACAGGTCCGCTCGCTCGACTGCGATCAAAGTCGGCACGAGGCAATGAGCCCGCGTGACGGAGATTTCTCAGCGGTTGATGGAGCGCTGGATTCGTGATCGTCGACAGCTGCGAGAGACTCAGTAGCTCCGCTTGGCTACCTCTTCCAGCATGACTTCGGTTGCGCCGCCGCCGATGGTGAGGATGCGGGCGTCGCGGGTCATGCGTTCCACGGCGGATTCGCGCATGTAACCCATGCCGCCGTGGAACTGCACGCAGTCGTACATGACCTGCTGCACGATCTCGCACCCGAAGGCCTTGGCGCCCGACATGAGCTTCACGTTGTCTTCGCCCTGATCGCCGACCCAGGCGGCGTGGTACATCGACGCGCGGGCGGCGTCGACCTTGGCCTGGTTCATCGCCATGCGTTGGCGGATGGCGCCGAGGTCGAAGAGGGTGGCGCCAAAAGCCTTGCGGTCCTGCGCGTATGCGTTGGTGATGTCGATGGCGGCCTGGGCGGCGCCCACGCCCATGCCGATCAGGACCATGCGCTCATTCTGGAAGTTCTTCATCGTCTCGTAGAAGCCGCGGTGCTCGGTGCCGAGGAGGTTGGCCTCGGGAACGAAACAGTTGTCGAAGACGAGTTCGGCGGTGTCGCTGCACAGCCAGCCGTGTTTGTCGAGCTTCTTGCCCACGGAGAAGCCTTCGGTGCCGGCGTCGACGAGGAACATGGAGATGCCGTACCTGTCCTCGGGTTTGGTGCGGGCGGCCACGATCACGGTGTCGCCGTACACGCCGTTGGTGATGAACATCTTGGTTCCGTTGATGCGCCAGCCGTCGCCGTCGCGGGTGGCGGTGGTGCGGATGCCGGCCACGTCGGAGCCAGCGTCGGGTTCGCTCACGCCGATCGCCATGATGTGCGTGCCGGCCATGATGCCAGGCAGGTAGCGGTCGAACTGTTCCTGGTTGCCCGAGTTGAGCAGGTGGGGCGATGACATGTCGGTGTGCACGAGACACGTGACGTCGAACCCCGCGAAGGTCGACGAGCCAAGCGCTTCGGAGAACAC
>JBPCTR010000134.1:0-10005 GCA_051011575.1 Acidimicrobiales bacterium
CGCATGGGTGGCGCCCAGTGCACGGTGTAGTTCGGTTTCGTTTCGTCGCTCGATCATGGCGATCACCATCACGTTTGCGATTCCGATTCCGCCAACGAGGAGGGCCACGGCGCCGAGGCCCAGGAAGAGGTTGTCGAAGGTGGACTCGGCTGCTTCCTGGGCCTCGAGGGCGTCGGTGGGCCGGGTTACCTCGACTTCCTCGGGGCTCTCGGGGTCGGCGGTGGCGGGGAGCACGGAGAGCACGGAGTCGATCGATTCTTCGGTGGTGCGCACGTAGATGGTCTCGGGGTTGCGTTCGGTCTCGAAGAGCTCTTCGGCGATGTCGGCCCCGATGTACGCCGCGCGATCGAGATCGGCAAAGAGGTCGGCTTCGACCTCGTCGGTCTGATCGTCGAACGACCCCAGGATTCCGACGACGGTGAACCATTCGTCGCCCACCAGTACCTGGGTTCCATCGATTGCATCGATGCCAAGGCGCTGCGCAGCAACGTCGCCCAGCACGACGGCGGGAACGGCGCCGAGGGTGTCGTCCAGGAAGCGGCCGTGCTCGACTTCCCCGTTTAGGGCGGTGACCAGGTTGGGCGTGGCGGTCTTCACAGTGAGGCCGCCGGTCTGGGCGGGGTTGACCAGGTCGTTGAGGAGAACGTTGGCGTCGACCGCCGTCACTGCGCTCACCGAGGTGACCGGGCCGATGCGACTGATCATGGACACCGACTCTTCGGGGAGAGTCGCGTCGCCGGCCCCGAAGCCCTGGCCGGGGGAGATCTGGAGGAGGTTCGTGCCGAGGGCCGCGATCCGATCTTCGAGGGCGGCGCTGCCCGAGCGGCTCAGCCCGAGCACCGCGACCATCGCCCCGATACCGATTGTGATTCCGAGTGCCGAGAGGGCGGTGCGAAGAGGTCGACTCCCCAGGCCCTCCGCTGCGGTCCGAACGACGTCGGCGAGGCGGAAGGAGCTGGATCGGGGGAGTGTTGCGAGGGTCATGGCGCGCCCGAGTCGTGTTCGATTCGGCCATCGAGGAATCGAACTTGGCGCGGGAGTGATCCGGCAAGTTCGTTGTCGTGGGTGACCACGATGATCGTCGCGCCCGCGTCGTTGAGTTCGCGGAGAAGGTCCTCGATCGACTCGCTGGTCTGGGAGTCGAGGTTGCCCGTGGGTTCGTCGGCGAGAACGATCGCCGGGCGGTTCACGAGCGCTCGAGCGATGGCTACGCGCTGGCGCTCGCCACCCGACAGTTCGTTGGGGTGATGGCCGAGCCGGTGGCCCAGGCCGACCTGGTCGAGGGTTTCGGCCGCGGCTTGGCGGCGCTTGCGGAGGTTGGTGCCGGTGTAGAGCAGGCCGCTCGCCACGTTGTCGACTGCGGTCTCACCGTCGAGCAGGAAGAACTGTTGGAACACGAAGCCTACGAGTGCACTGCGGACCGCCGAGAGGCGGCGGTCGGAGAGGCTCGACACCTCGTGGCCGGCGATGTGCACCGAGCCGGCAGTGGGGCGATCGAGGGTGCCCATCACGTGAAGCATCGTGGA
Organism: Acidimicrobiales bacterium; assembly: GCA_051011575.1. Classification (GTDB taxonomy): domain Bacteria; phylum Actinomycetota; class Acidimicrobiia; order Acidimicrobiales; family SHLQ01; genus SHLQ01. Next base: position 1,527 of record JBPCTR010000134.1, read on the forward strand.
CTTGCCCGAGCCTGAAGGCCCCACCACCGCGGTCAGCTCTCCCTGTGCAATCGAGAGGTCGACCCCGCGCAGGGCTCGCACGGGCGGGTTGCCCGCGTACTCCTTCTCGACGCCCCGCAGCTCGAGGGCCGGAGCCGCCGGAGATGTGTCGGTCGTAGCGACCTCGACGGTGGTCATGTCGGGGCGAGGATCGAGTCGCCCGGGGCGACGGCACCATTGGTGATCTGAACCCAGCCGTCGTCGAATGCGCCCAGGTCGACCGACACAAGGCCCAGACCCTCTATCTCGACGGCGTGACCGCCTTCGGCGAGCGCCACGAGGGCTCGGCTCGGGACCATCGTCGCGTTCGTGATCGATTCGTCGATGGTGCGCACGATCACCGGGCCGGCGGTGAGTGCGTCGGGGAGACTGTCGACCGGTTGGAGAGTGAGGTCGACCACGGTGCTGTTCGGACCCCCGGCATTCGGGAGCGTGCGGGCCACGTCGCTCTTCTCGGTGACCACTGCCTCGATCAGATTCTCGTCGGGCAGCTCGACCTCGACCGTGTCGCCCACAGCAAGGGTGTCGCTCTCGGCGACGGCGATCGGCAAGGAGATGGAGCCCTGACGAAGCTCGTAGCGAAACAGCGGCCGTCCCTGCTCGATGAAACCGTCGACCTGCGGGTAGTGCTCGACGATCACCGAGGTGGCCGGCACGTTGATCTCGCCCCCGTCGGGGTCGTCGGCGCCGGCGACGATGGGGGTGTCGTCGAGGGCGAGTAGGACCGAGCCGTCGGTCACCTCGATACCCACCGCCGGCATGTCGCCGAGGGTGGTGGCGGTGAAAGGAGCGGAGGCGAAACCGGACTCGGCGATCACGTCGATCTGAAGGATCGGTTGGCCGGGTCCTGCCTGCGCGCCGACCACGCCGGTGCTGACGATCTCGGCTGGGCCGCTGATAAATGCGATGCGTCCCAGCTCCACCGTGTAGTCGGCATCGATGTTCAGGTCTTCTTCCCAGCGCTCCACCATCAGACCCGTGTTGAACGTGAAGTGCTGGTCGACCGTGACCGTGCCGTCGGGGTCGTAGCCGAGGGCCACGAGGTTGCGTTCCAGTTGCTCGATGTCGGCGCCATCGTCGGTGGCTTCGGACAGGGGGCGGAACATCGGGACGGTTCCGTACAGGGCCACGACCGGTGCACCGTCGACCTCGGCCACCACGTCACCGGCGGCGATGGCGGTGCCCTCGGCGCCCACCCGGGTGATGGTTCCAGGTGCCGAGCTGGCGATCGTGGCCCGCACGCCGGCAGCGAGGGTGGCGTCGAATTCGATGTGCGTGATCAGGTCGCGGCTCTCCGCCACGACCAGCTCGGTCTGCACGCCGGCGGTGTCGACTTCGGGGTTGGTGTCGTCGTTTCGGGTAGCGGCCCACAGTGCGCCTGCCGCAATCGCGGCGCCGACGATGAGGCCGCCGATGAACAGCGGCCAGCGAGCCGGTTGGGGGAAGTCCACGGTCATTCCTTCACGCTCGCGTTTGATGGCTCAGGAGTCGGTGGCGGGCGCCGGCGGCGCGCCGAGACCCGCGAAGACCGACTCGAGGGTCTCCTCGCAGGCGTCGAGAGCCGCGGACGTCGCTGGGTCTTCCGGGTCCAGGCCGAGGCCGTTGGCGATGCGGGCCGAGCGGTCCTCGATCGTGCCGGTGCCGCGACCCTGACCCTGGGCGTCGGCGTTCTGCGCGTCGTCGGGCGGGTTGCCCTGCGCTCCCTGGCCGCCTTGACCGGGGAGCGTGAGGTCGCCCACGTCGAGGCCCTCGGCGCGAAGGCAGTCGGTGTAGGTGAGGAGTTGTTCGGCGATCGCATCGCGGTCGATGCCCCGGCCGGTTACGCCGAGGTTCTCCGCCCCGATCTCGTCGCGACACGCCTCGAGTTGGGATCGCACCTCAGGGTCGCGCGGGTCGATGACGCCCGAGAACAGGAGTTCGCGGAAGTTGAGCCGACCATCAGCCTCGACCGTGGGGTCGGGGAAGTCGGCGAAGCCGTTCTCGCGCATGCACGTCGCGAATGCGAGGCCGGCGTCTTCCACGCTGACCTCGCCCGTGGCGCCGGCGGTGTCGTCGGCAACGCGATCTTCTGCGACCTCGGTCGCTGGTTCGACGAGGTCGTCGACGCTGGCCACGCCTTCGGTGGTCGTGTCGTCGGCACCCGAGCACGCCAGCAGAAGGAAGGCCGCACCGAGGCTGACGGCGAGGTGGCGGAATGTGAATCTCAGCATGGTTGCCAATCTTGTCCGACCGCGACGCTGCGTGCGTGAAGCAAACCTGAAGAGCCTGTAAGAAGCGACGCGGACGGCCGGATGTTCGACCGCTCGGGTCGTGTGGCAGTGTGCGTCGATGCGACGGGGTGAACGACGAACGGCTCCTCCACCGCCAGTGGCCGGACCTCCCATCGGTGGCGCGCTACAACCGCTTGCTCCGGCGGATCGCGATGCGATCGTCGACCACGCCTTCGCGATTCTGGAACGGGTGGGAATGGCCGATGCCCCGCCGGGAGTGGCCGAGATGCTGGTCGAGTCCGGTGCGGTCACGGTCTCGGGGAGGCTTCGGTTTCCGCGGGCGATGGTCGAGGCCGCGATCGAGCGAGCGCCGAGCTCCGTGGACGTGCCGGGTTTCGTCGAAGAACAGGGCATCACGGTGGGTGGAGCGGGGGTGCACATCGGTACAGGCGGGGCCGCGGTGCAGACACTCGATCACGACACCGGAGTCTTCCGTGAGTCGACCCTCGCCGATCTGTACACGATGATGCGCGTGCTCGACGCTTCGCCGAATATTCGCTACGGCCTCCGGCCGCTCATCGCGCGCGACGTGGAACCGGGCTTGGCTCTCGACCTGAACACGGCCTTCGCGGTGACCGCGGCGACGGCGAAACCGACCGGGGTGAGTTTCACGTCGGTGGACTCGGTGGACGCCGTGGTCGATCTTTTCGATGCCGCATCGGGTGGCGAGGGTGCCTTCGCCCGCCAACCATTCTCGATGGCGGTGGTGGTGCATGCGGTGTCACCGCTGCGTTTCTCGCCGGAGGGCTGCGAGATCATGAAGCGAGCGATCGAGCGGGGGATGATCGTGCAGACCTGTTCGGCCGGGCAGGCCGGCGCCACCAGCCCGCCGAGCTTGGCCGGGTCGTTGGCGCAGGGGTTGGCGGAGATCCTGGCGGGGGTGGTCCTGGGCGACGCGATCGGTCGGGGGCATCCGTGCATTCACGCGTTCATGCCGTTCGTATCCGATCTACGAAGCGGGGCGATGACCGGGGGCGGGGGAGAGGCCGCCATTGCGAGCGCGGCGGCAGCCCAGCTGATGGCGTCGATGGGGATTCCTCATGCGGTGTCCGCCGGGATCACCGATTCGAAGGTTCCCGACAACCAAGCCGGCTACGAGAAGGGGTACACGGTGTCGTTGGCGGCCCACGCCGGTGCCGACATGGTGCAACTCGCAGTTGGGATGTTGGGGTCGATCATGGTCGCGAGCCCGGTGGCGCTGGTGATCGATGACGACATGAGCGGAGCCGTCCTTCGGTCGGTTCGAGGTGTCGAGGTCAAGCCCCAGTACCTCGATCTTGGTGTGATCGAATCTGTGGTGAATGGCGACGGGCACTATCTGGGGCACGAGCAGACGCTGGAATTGATGCGGAGTGAGTACGTGTATCCGTCGTTGGGCGACCGGGCATCGGTAGACGAGTGGGTTGCGGGTGGCGAGACGGCACTCATCGAGCGGGCGGCGACGCGGGTGGCCGAGATCATGGGGGCGGGCCGGCCCGAACATCTACCTCCAGCTGCCGAGGCCGAGATTCGTCGAAGGTTCGACATCGGGCTGCCGCCCCAATGAGCGACGGCGTGCCGGAGCGGGTCGAGATCGTGGTGATCGGCGGGGGTGCGGTGGGAGCGTCGATCCTGTGGCACCTGGCCATGGCGGGTATGACCGACGCGGTTCTGCTCGAGAAACACGAGCTCACGGCGGGGTCGACGTGGCACGCGGCGGGGAACGTGCCGACGTTCTCGAACAGCTGGTTGGGTCAGCGGGCCGGCAACTATGCGTGGCGGCTCTATTCGGAGTTGGCTGCGGATCCCGACGACCCGATCACCTACCGGCACACGCAGGCGTTCTGGCCCGGACACACCCGGAACCGGATGGACCACTTCTATGAGCTGATCGGCATCGCGACCGGATTGGGAGTCGACCTGCATCTCGTGTCGCCGAGCGAGATGGAGGCGATACACCCGTTCTGGCGGGACGACGGCACCGTGATCGCCGGGCTGCTCGACCCGTACGAGGGCGACATCGACCCCAGCGGCCTCACCCAGGGCATGGCTCGTCGGGCGCGGGCATTGGGCTCCGGGGTTCGGCGGCACAGCCGGGTGGTGGACATCGACGCGCTCGGGCCCCTGGTCGGCGGCGAGTGGCGGGTGTGGGTCGAGGGGCCCGAGGGTCGGTACGCCCTCGATGCCGACATCGTGATCAACGCGGCCGGCTTCTACGGAGCCGAAATCAGTCGGATGGCCGGTGTTGATGCGCCCTTGGCGGTGCTCGAGCATCAGTACCTCGTAACCGGGCCCGTGCCGGAACTGGCGGCTACCACCGAGATGTTCCCGCTCGTGCGCGATCCCGAGTTGATGTTCTACCTCCGGCGCGAGCAGGACAGCTTCTTGTTCGGCAACTACGGGCACGAGGGTCGAACGGTATGGGAGGAGCGGCTGCCCGACGTGTTCGACTCGGCGCTCTTTGCCGACTCGACCGACGACATCGTGGCGGTGGCCGAACAGGCGATGAACCACGTACCGATCCTGGGCCAGGTGGGGATCGCCGAGTTCGTGAACGGGCCGATCACGTATTCGCCCGACGCCAACCCGCTGGTGGGTCCGGCAGCCGGTGTGCGCAACTTCTACCAGGCGGTCGGCGTGCAGATCGGCATCACCCATGCAGCTGCGGTGGGCAAGGTGCTGACCGAGCTGATCGTCGAGGGGGACACCGAGTGGGACGTGTGGCCGTGGGATCCGCGCCGGTTCGGTAGCTGGGCACACCGCGGCGATGGGCGGGCCTCCTACGCCAACGCACGAGTTCGGGAGCTGTACGAGCACCAGTACGCCGAGCCGTTCCCGCACCGGATGTGGGAGGCGGGGCGGCCGGTGAACAAGAGCCCGCTGTACGACGAGTTGGCCATGCGGGGCGCTCGGTTCGGGCAGATCGCAGGATGGGAGCGGGCCTTCTGGTTTGGTGGCGAACCGTATTCGCACGACACCACGAGCTTCCGCGACGAGCATTGGCACGAGCGGGTTGTCGAGGAGTGCCTGGCCGTTCGGGATGCGGTGGGGGTCATGGACCATGGTGGATTCACCCGGTTCGAGGTCTCGGGCCCGGGGGCGGCGGCCTTCGTCGATCGAATGTTCTGCTCTCGGGTTCCGGCGCTCGGTCGGGTGCGCCTCGGCTACATGCTGCGGCCCAACGGCATGGTGTGGAGCGAGGCCACGATTGCACGCCTGGCCGACGATCGATTCCTCCTGCTCGGCCCGACCGCGGCGCGCGAGCGCGACTTCGATTGGTTGCAGCGGCATGTCCCTGCCGATGGTTCGGTCACGCTCCGACACGGGGCCACTCACACGAGCACGTTGATGGTGATGGGGCCGCGCTCTCGTGAGCTTCTGCTTCGGCTCACCGATGCCGACCTGTCCAAGGAGGCGGCGCCGTGGATGTCGATCCGTTCGATCGACGTGGCTGGTGTGCCTGTCACCGCGCTGCGGGTGAGCTTTGTGGGCGAGCTGGGGTGGGAGCTCCACGTGGACGACGTCGACCTGGTGGGGTTGTACCGCGCGCTGCACGAGGTTGGGGCCGACCTCGGTCTCCGCGACTTTGGGTCGTATGCCCTCAATGCCATGCGCATCGAGAAGGGGTATCACGGCTGGGGAAGTGAGTTTGGTGTCGAGTACACGCCGTTCGATGCAGGGCTCGATCGGTTCGTCGACCTGACGAAGCCGGAGTTTGTTGGTCGCGGTTCGGTGCTGGCCATGGCCGAACGCACTCCCGAGTGGAGCTATGGGATCTGGACGGCCGACATCGCGGATCTGCCCAACGAGGCGGGTGACCCTGCGCCGTCGGCGACCATCCGGGTCGATGGTGAGGCCGCTGGCTTCGTGACCTCGGCCAGCCTGGGTTTTCGCACAGGACAGCGCGTAGCCCTCGGTTACGTCGAGGGCCGCTTCGCCGGTGCGACGAGCGGCTTCACCATCGACGTGCACGGCACCGCGTGCCCCGCTACCCGGCACGCCGGGGGCGTGTACGACCCCACCCACGAGCGTCCTCGAGGTTGATCCGCCTTCCGGGTGGGAACGACTCGAATCACCTCGACCAGACTGGCGGTCATGAGCACTGCGAAGCCAGTCCTTGTGGGAGTCCCGTTCGACGGCGCGTCGTCGTTTCTGAAGGGTCCCGCGGCCGCGCCCGAGGCGGTTCGACGAGCGCTGCACTGCGGGTCGGCGAACTACACGACCGAACGCGGCGTCGAACTCGATCCGGTGGTCGACGTGTGGACCGATGCCGGTGATGTGTCGGTGCCGAGCGGTCCCGCCGAGGCATTCGACGCGATTCGTTCCGCGGCGACGGAGCTGGGAGCGGATGCGCCGATCGTTGCGGTCGGCGGCGATCACTTCATCACATGGCCGCTCGTGTCCGCGCTCGCCGATCGTCACGCCAACCTCACGATCGTGCACGTCGACGCGCACCCCGACCTCTACGACGCGCTCGACGGTGAGCGTCTGAGCCACGCCACGCCGTTCGCTCGGATCATGGAGGAGGGCCTCGCTACCCGGTTGCTGCAGTTCGGCATTCGCACGATGAACACCCATCAACAGGAGCAGGTCGACCGCTTCGGGGTCGAGGTGTTCACGGCGGCCGGGTGGGATGGCACGTCGCCGGTGCTGAAGGGCGACGTGTACATCACGATCGACGTCGACGGGCTCGATCCTGCCCACGCCCCCGGTGTCTCACACCACGAGCCGGGTGGTCTCACGAGCCGTCAGGTGATTGGGTTGATCCACCAGGTCAAAGACATGCAGAGCGTGCGGGTTGTCGGTGCCGACGTCGTCGAGATCAACCCGAGCCGCGACATCCACGACATGACCGCGATGCTCGGCGCCAAGCTCGTGAAGGAACTGCTCGGAACGATCGTCGGGGCCTGAACCAATGGATGTTGCCGTCGATCAGGCGAGGCGACGGGTGGAGCAGTGGAAAGATTCCAGGGCGGCGAGTTTGGCCTGAAGGTCACCGATGAGTGTGTCGGTGACCTCGATTGGTAGGGCTCCTTCGACGATGACGCGGATCCCGCCCATCTCTTCGATGTAGCGCACGACCGTGTTGTCGACCTCGATGCGGAACACGTTGAACTCGCCGGGCCCAGCCGAGCGAACGGGCACGTGGGGAATCGGTGGCTGGTAGAGGTCCTCGAGCGGACCGCTCTGCACACCACCTCGCCCGGCGGCGACCTGCTCGGTTCGAAGGCGCCACAGGTCGGAGGGACCATCGTCGCTGCGGGCGACGTGCCACTGCGGCCAGGCACGGTCGGTCTCACGGGACCACCGCAAAGTAGCGAGGTCGAGGAGCCAGTCGTCGTGATTCTCGACGAAGTGGCCGGGGCGGTGGTCGTTGGGTACGACGAGGCCCCCGCTGACGCGGATCGTGGAGTCGTCCGCGAGGTCGGCTTCGTGTCGGTGAATCCAGCCAGGCGCTTTTCCGGTGGTCGCGAGCGTCGTCACGTGCCAGGTTGTCGTGTCCAACACGAGCACCTGCGTTTGGTCAGGGCGGCGCTCGTCCTGGTAGCCGAGGTTGCCGATCAGCACGATGTCGCTGCCCACGAGCGTGGCGGTGTGGTAGTCGGTGGGCGGAAACACGTCGGTTCCGTATCCGAGGATCTCAGTCTCTCCGCCAGGGTGGCGGATGATCACATCGTTGTAGATGAAGAAGTCGGGGTCGTAGTAGTCCTCGTGCTCACCGGCGATCAGCACGGTGCGACCATCGGGAAGTTCGGTCTCGGACTGGCCGTAGCGCTCGTTGGTCCAGCCCGGCCCGGCGTCCATCGATGCCGGGCCGCCGAAGTGCTCGTTCACCACGTAGGGACCGTGTCCGGAGTCGACGAGCCATGCCCAAAGTGCGTTGTCCAACACCTCGGCCTGACCCCGCCCGCGTCTGGCGTTTCGCCACTCGGCAAACACCGAGGCGGTCACGTCCGAAGGTGGATCGAGGCGGCTCATTCGACAGCCAGTATGGCGTCTCTCGTCGAACGGCGATTTGGGAGATGCGTCCGATTTGTGGGCGAGGATCTACCGGGTGGGCGCGCCCCTCGCCGAACGAATGCGGATTCAGTCCCGCAAGGCACTTAGTTCGACAGGTCGTCGAGGCAGGTGATCTCGCCGCGGGTGATCGCAAGCGAGCGCACCCGCAACCGAGCGGGTAGACCTCGCAC
>JBPCTR010000135.1:0-18789 GCA_051011575.1 Acidimicrobiales bacterium
GGTCGAGGTCGGCGGCACCGACTACATCATCCTGCGCGAGCGCGACATTCACGCCGTGGCCGCCGAACGCCTCGAAGAGGGTTCGACCGGTCTCTACCTCTGATCGCCTCGCCATGACCGTGGAGCCGAGCTTCGAGGAGTTCGTTCGTCTCGCCGCCGATCACCGGATCGTGCCCGTGTGGCGTTCGCTGCTCGCCGATCAGGTCACCCCAGTCGCCGTCTTTGCCCGATGTGTCGGTGAGAACGATGGCTTCCTGCTCGAGTCGGTCGAAAACGGGGAGCGATGGAGCCGGTGGTCGTTCCTCGGAAGAAACGCGCTCGCCACCATTCGGTCGATCGGTGGTGCGATCGAGGTTTCAGGTCCTCTCGCCCAGCACCTGCCCGTCGCAAAGGGCATGCTCGACACGCTCGAAGCCGTGCTCGACCACTTTCGAGCACCCGTCATCGAAGGTCTTCCCCCACTGCATTCGGGCGTGATGGGGTACCTGGGCTACGACGTGGTTCGGGAGGTCGAGAAGCTTCCTGACGTACCGGTCGATGACACAGGTCATGACGATGCCGTGATGGCGATGATCGGTGAACTCGTCGCGTTCGACCACTGGCAACAGCAGGTCACGCTCATCGCCAACTCGGTGACTCCTGATGGCGCGGATGCTTCGGATCTGCGGGCGGTGTACGACGACGCGGTGCGACGCCTGGAGCAACTCCAGTCCGATGGCGCTCGTCCGCTCGATGAACCTCTGGTGTCGCCGCCCCCCCGAAACGCCGAGCTTCCGGCCGTGACGTCGACCATGGGCGCGGAAACCTACGGCCTCGCAGTCGAGGCCGCCCGCGAGTACATCCTGTCGGGTGACATCTTCCAGGTCGTACTGTCGCAGCGGTTCGACTTCGACCTCGATGCCGAGCCGTTCGATGTGTACCGGGTGCTTCGCCAGATCAATCCGAGTCCGTACATGTACTTCCTGCGGATCGGTGAGCTGAGCATCGTGGGTGCGTCGCCGGAGCCGATGGTTCAGCTGCTCGACGGCCGGGTGATCTCGCGGCCGATCGCAGGGACCCGGCGGCGAGGCGCGACCGACGAGGAGGACCGCCGCCTTGCCGCAGAGCTAGCGGAGCATCCGAAGGAGGTCGCCGAGCACGTCATGCTCGTGGATCTCGCACGAAACGACGTCGGCCGAGTTGTTTCCTACGGCACCGAGGTCGTCGACGAAATGATGACGCTCGAGCGATACAGCCACGTGATGCACCTCACCTCACAAGTATCGGGCGAGTTGGCGCCGGGCCGAACCGCCATCGATGTTCTGCGAGCGACGCTGCCGGCAGGAACGGTGTCGGGCGCCCCCAAAGTTCGGGCGATGGAGATCATCGACGAGCTCGAACCGGTCAAGCGCGGGCCCTACGCCGGCGTCGTCGGATACATCGACTTCTCGGGCACGATCGACACGGCGATCGCCATCCGGACCATGTTCGTTCGCGGCAACCGTGCCAGTGTCCAGGCGGGCGCCGGGATCGTGGTCGACAGCGTTCCGCGGCACGAGCACGATGAGTGCGTGAACAAGTCGAAGGCGCTTTTGGCGGCCGTCCCGGGCGCCCGGATCATGACCGCCCAGCGCCGCACCGGAGGAGACTCATGAGCCTGTACGTGGGAGCGCGCGACGTCGTGCGCGTGACCGGCACTGACGCCGTGTCCTATCTCCAGGGACAGATCAGCCAAGACGTCGAGGCGCTCGCCATCGGCGACAGCGCCTGGAGTCTCGTTCTCCAACCCCAGGGGAAGGTCGACGCCTGGTTCCGTATCACGCGATCGGACGAGACCGAGTTCCTGCTCGACGTCGACGCCGACTTCGGGGACGGCCTGAGGGGCCGGCTTCAGCGCTTCTTGTTGCGCGTCGACGTGCAGCTCGATCTGAACACGTGGACCTGGCATGCACATCGGGGCTCGACACCGGAAGTCGAGAACGCGCCGATCTCGGCGGCGCCGGCAGGCGGAGTGGAGGGTCTCGACCTGATCGGACCCGAACTGCCCGACGTCGGCGCTGACCTCTCTCTCGACGAGTTCGAACGAATACGGATCGAGGCGGGCCTGCCCGCCATGGGTATCGAACTGACCGAGAACACGATTCCCGCCGAATCGGGGGTTGTGCCCGAATCGGTGTCATTCACCAAGGGTTGCTACACGGGTCAGGAGCTCGTGGCTCGGGTCGACTCACGCGGCGACAACACGCCCCGCAAACTTCGCGTCGTCCGTGCCGATTCGACGCTCGCTGTTGGCGACACGCTGCAGCTCGAGGGAGCCGACGTGGCCGAGATCACCTCGGCGGCAATAACCGACCAGGGATCGGTGGCACTCGCGTACGTACGCAGAGCGGCGCTCGATGCAGACGGACTAACCACCGCGTCGGGTGAGCCCGTGCGCATCGAGGTGCCCGGAGCTCGCGCGTGACCACGTATCTCGATGCGATTCTGGCCTACCATCGGGCCGCGGCCGTCGCCGACACCCGCCCTCTCGATGAGCTCATCGCAGCCACCGCCGATCTGCCGGCGGCGCGAGGATTCGCGGCTGCGCTCCGTGCGTCCGATCCGCTCGGGGTGATCTCCGAGGTCAAACGCCGGTCTCCGAGCAAGGGAGACCTGCACGTCGACCTCGACGCCGCCGCGCTCGCGTCCGAGTACGAGGCCGGTGGTGCGGCGTGTTGTTCGGTCCTGACCGATGTGGAGTTCTTCGGCGGCTCCATCGCCGACCTCCAGGCGGCGCGAGCTGCGATTTCGATTCCCGTGCTCCGGAAGGACTTCACGGTGTCTCCGCGCGATGTCGTCGATGCTCGCCTGATGGGGGCCGATTGTGTGCTGCTCATCGTCGCTGCCCTCGACGACGCCGAGCTGACCGACTTCCTCCTGCTCGCCACCGAGGTCGGGCTCGACGCCCTCGTTGAGGTGCACGATGAAGAGGAAGCCGAACGCGCCCTGACCGCCGGCGCGTCAGTCATCGGCGTGAACCAACGTGACCTCACCACATTCGAGGTCGACACCAACCGGGCGGCGCGTGTGGGCGAATCTCTACCGCCCGACGTGGTTCGCGTCGCGGAATCGGGAATTTCCGGTCCCGCCGACATCGGTGTGCTGGTGACCGCCGGATTCGACGCGGTGCTCGTCGGTGAATCGCTTGTGACCCATCAGGGCCCGGGCGATGGCGTTCGCGCTCTGATCGATGCCGCTCGGTAGGGTCGAACGGACGGAGGGCGCAACGTGTTCGTGAAGATCTGTGGAATCACCGACGTCGATGACGCGCTGCTCGCAGTGGCTCTCGGCGCCGACGCGCTCGGATTCGTGTTTGCGCCGTCGACGCGCCAGATCGCGGCGCAACGAGCTCGAGACATCGCCACTCGCGTGCCGGCGGAAACGCTCACGGTGGGTGTCTTCCGCGACGAGGCCAAAGAACGTGTGGTCGACATCGCCCACACCGCGAACCTTCGGGCCGTTCAGCTCCACGGTCGCGAGTCGCCCGACGACGTGCAATGGGTGGCGCAACGAATCCCCGTCGTGATCAAGGCGGTGGCGGCCGGAACCGAACATGCCCGCAACGCCGATCGGTTCGGGTTGTCGACCATCCTCGTCGACAACCCGCGGCCCGGTTCGGGCGAACTCTTCGATTGGTCGCTGGTCGAGGCCATGCCGATCGGCATGCGGATCATTCTCGCCGGCGGCCTCGACCCCGACAATGTGGCGGACGCGATCGCCAAGGTGAAGCCGTGGGGTGTCGACGTGTCGAGCGGTGTGGAACGCGAAGCCGGCCGGAAGGACCCGACCGCACTGCGATTGTTCATCCAGAATGCCAAGGCGGCCGGGGCTGCCCTCGCCGCCGCCGAACCCGAACGGGGAGAGGACGCGATGTACAACTGGGAAGTGGAGTGACGTGAGCGCAGCAGACCCTGTGATGGGCGAACCGACCCCCGACGGCCGATTCGGGCAGTTCGGTGGCCGCTTCATCCCCGAGACGCTCGTTCCGGCGTGTCAGGAGCTCGAGGCGGCGTTCCGCGATGCGTGGGCCGACGAGAACTTTCGGGCCGAGTATCACCGGCTGCTGACCGAATACGCCGGCCGACCCTCGCCTGTCACTGAAGCGCACCGCATGAGCGACGTGCTGGGATGTCGCGTCCTGCTCAAGCGAGAGGACCTCAACCACACCGGCTCCCACAAGATCAACAACGTGCTCGGTCAGACGCTACTCGCCAAGCGGATGGGCAAGAACCGGCTCATCGCCGAGACCGGTGCCGGCCAACACGGGGTCGCAACGGCCACCGCGGCAGCGCTGTTCGGCATGGAGTGTGTGGTCTACATGGGCGAGGTCGATATCGAGCGGCAGGAACTCAACGTGTTCCGGATGAACCTGCTCGGCACCGAAGTCATCCCTGCGCTAACCGGTTCCCGCACCCTCAAGGACGCGGTGAACGAGGCCATGCGCGACTGGGTGGCCACGGTCGAGGATTCGTACTACTGCCTCGGCTCGGCGATGGGGCCGCACCCTTATCCGTGGATGGTCCGTACGTTTCACGAGGTGATCGGATCCGAGGCGCGCGAGCAATGTGCCGCGATCCTCGACGGTGGGGTGCCCGACGTCGTCACGGCCTGTGTGGGCGGTGGCTCCAACGCGATCGGGATCTTCTCGGGATTCGCCGACACCGAGGCCGAGCTCGTCGGCGTGGAGCCGGCGGGAGGCGCCGCCATCGGTCGGAAAGTGCCCGGTGTGGTGCACGGATCGAAGTCGTACCTCATGCAGGACGAAGTGGGCCAGGTGCTCGAAGCCGAATCGATCTCGGCCGGGCTCGACTACCCGGGAGTGGGCCCCGAACATGCCCATCTGGCGGACATCGGTCGCGCCCGGTACGAACCGGTCACCGACGACGAAGTGGTCGAGGCCTTCCAGTTCATGTCGCGACTCGAGGGAATCATCCCGGCGCTCGAGTCGGCCCACGCCTTGGCATGGATGATGCGTGATCGTAAGGCGCTGGCCGGCAAGTCGGTACTCCTGAACCTCTCCGGGCGCGGCGACAAGGACGTGGACCAGATGCAAAGAGTGCTCGCAGGTGACTGAGATCGGGACTTTCGAGGCGGCGCTCAGGTCCACCCGCGAGACCGGTCGCAAGATTCTTGTGCCGTACCTCACCGGCGGGCTGGGCGACGACTGGCTGGAGACGATTCAGGCCGTGGCCGATGCAGGGGCCGATGGGATCGAGATCGGCATCCCGTTCAGCGATCCGGTGATGGATGGTCCGACGATCCAGGAGGCGAACGATCGAGCGCTCGACGCTGGTGTGACCCCTCATTCAGTGCTGAACACACTCCGCGATGCCGACATCGGTGTGCCACTCGCCGTGATGACGTACTACAACATCGCGTTTCGAGCCGGACATGAACGGTTCGCGGCCGATCTCGCGTCGGCGGGCGTCTCCGCCGCCATTCTGCCCGACCTTCCGCTCGAGGAAACCGGACCTTGGGCGGCGGCCGCCGACGCCGCCGGTGTCGAGACCATCCTTCTCGCGGCGCCGACCGCACCCGACGAACGCCTGACCCGGATCTGCGAACGATCCCGTGGCTTCGTGTATGGCGTTGGTCTGCTCGGAATCACCGGGGTGCGGAGCGAGCTCGCGCAGTCGGCGATGGACATCGCCGGCCGTCTCAAGACCGTCACCGACAAGCCGGTGCTCATCGGTGTGGGTGTGGGCACGCCCGAACAAGCTGTCGAGGTCTCCGCAGTGAGTGACGGTGTTGTGGTCGGTTCCGCCATCGTCAACCGCATGCTCTCCGGTGTCGGCCCCGAAGGCGTCGCCGAGCTGGTTGGCGACTTCCGCGACGCGCTCGACGGGTAGACCGGCTGCGGAAGTGTCTCGGGGTGATAGCGGGTTGTTGTTTGCGATGCCCGAACCACTGCTCGACTTCCTTCTACCCGAGACCGATCGAGGTGTCGCCATCCAATGGTTGGTGGCCGTGCCTTTCTGGATCGTGGTCGTCATTTTGACGCGCCGTCAATCGAAGGACATCCGCACGTTCATCTATGGGCTTGCGATGCTCAACCTTGCGTGGTTCGCGGCCCGCACGATCCACTAGCTTCCCCGCATGTCGCACGACGTCATCATCATCGGTGGGGGCACGGCTGGCCTCGGCGCCGCCCGGGCGAGCCGGGTACTCGGACGCCGACCGGTGCTCATCACCGACGGTCCGATCGGCGGTGATTGCACGTTCACTGGGTGTGTTCCGTCGAAGACGCTCATCGCGGCGAGCCGGGCTGGGGTCGACTTCGACCTGGCGATGGAGCGGGTGCACCGAACCGTCGACGGGATTGCGGCCACGGAAAGCGCCGACGTCCTGCGTTCCGAAGGCGTCGAGGTGATCGAGGGCAGGGGGGCGTTCGTCGCCGCCGATTCGGTCGAGGTCGACGGGAGAACGTTCACGTCCGACCGGATTCTCATCGCGACGGGAGCAAACGCCACGATTCCGCAGATCGATGGGCTCGACTCCGTTCCGTTTCTCACCACCGAGACAGTGTGGGGGCTCGATGTTCTTCCGCCTTCGATCGGAATACTGGGTGCGGGCCCGGCCGGGTCCGAGCTGGCGATGGCGTTCGCCGGATTCGGCTCCAGCGTCACGATCTTCGAAATGGCCGATCGGGTGCTTCCCAACGAGGAACCCGAAGCATCCGCTGTCGTGAAGCGAGCGCTCGAAGGCGAGGGCGTTCGAGTCTGTTTGGAAGGGTCGGTTGCCGCGGTTTCCGGATCGACGGCCGGTGTCGATGTGCAGGTGGGCAGTGACACGATCTCCGTCGCCACCCTTCTTGTCGCCACCGGACGAAGCGCCAACACTGCCTCGCTCGGACTCGACGCTGCGGGCGTGAAGACGACCCCCAGTGGCCACGTCCTGGTCGACGGCAAACTGCGCACGAACGTGAAGGGAATTCGAGCAGCCGGCGACGTCACAGGCCTGTTGCCGTTCACCCACGCCGCCGATGAGCAGGGCCGAATGGCGATCGCCCATGCATTCGGAAAGGGGGCGCGCTGGAGCTACAGCACATCCGCGACGCCGTGGGTGACTTTCACGAGTCCCGAAGTGGCTCGTCTCGGCGTGCTCGAGGCCGACGCTCCCGAGGGTGCGATGGTTGCTCACCTGCCGCTCGACCGGGTCGACCGTGCCATCACCGACGGGCGCACGGACGGCTTCGTAAAGCTCATCGCGGCGCCGAAATCGCTCACCAGGGGGCTGTTCGGCGGACAGATCGTGGGCGCAACGATCGTGGCGCCACGCGCAGGAGAGATGATCCATGGCCCGGCGATCGCCGCCCGTACGGGGATGTTCGTGGGAAGGTTGGCGCAGGTCACGACTCCGTACCCGACCTACGCAAGCGCGATCCAACAGGCCGCAGGACAATTCTTTCAGCCGGTCAGTGGGCTCGAGGCCCGCCCGGCGCAGCGCTGAGACTGATTCAGTACGCCTCGGTGTCGCGGGACAGCCGTCGGCTGAAATCGCGGAGGCGCTCGATGATCGTGGGGTCCGTGGAGATGGATTCGGCAGCGATTTGTTCCTTGATGCGCCGGAAGACGTCGGCCTCGAGACCGCAGTCGATACAGGCGTCGAGATGGGCGCTGATCTGTTCCATGCGCTGGGCGTCGAGTTCGCCGTCGAGGTAGGTCTGCAATCGCAGGCCGACGTCGCGACAGCTGATTGTTCGTGGTGCCATCAGGGATCCTCCCCCGGGAAAGCCTCCAGGTGCTTGCGAATATTCCGACGCGCTCGGTGCAAGCGGCTCATGACCGTACCGACAGGAATTCCAAGGGCATCAGCCGCCTCCTGGTACGTGAGCTGGTGAAGATCAACGAGCTCGACAACCCGCAGAAACTTGTGCGGGAGGCTTGCGAGGGCGTTCTCGATCGGAGCGCTGAACTCGCCGTCGAGGACCTGGGTTTCGGCGTCGACGCCGTCGGGGCTGTCGTCCGCGACGCGGCTGAGGGTCTCGTCGGGATCCTTCATGAGTTCCGGTCGCTTGCGTCGAACGCGGTTGACCTGGGCGTTGCGCATGATCGTGAGCAACCACGCGCGGGGATAGCGGCCGTCGAAGCGCTCGATTGCCCGGTAGGCACGCAGAAGTGTGTCCTGGACGAGATCCTCGGCATCGGTGGGGTTGCGCGTGATGGAGTTTGCGACCCGATAGAGCACGTCGAGTTCGGGCACGACGTACTGATCGAAGCGAGCGTCCTGTTCGGGAGAGCGGGGCTCGCTGCTCGTGGACATCGGGACAAGACTACCCGTGCGCGGTGCGGGAGCGGAATCGATCGAAGGAGGGACGCGTTCGTCCCAGATGTAGTTTGCCGCGTCGCACCTCCGGTCGACCTCGCTGGGCGGCTTCGTTGGAAATCCAACAAAAATCATGGCAAATGCAGCGAGTCGGTCGATTTTGGGGGCTAGGGTGACTCTTGCTTGTAATTCTCACGAGATCCGCCAGATGGGCGGTTCAGGAGGCACCGAAATGAACAAGAGCGAATTGGTAGCGGAGATCGCATCCCGAGCCGGTGTGACCCAGGCGGATGCTGGTGGCTGCGTCGATGCGATGATGAACATCATCTCCGGCGAGGTCCGCAGCGGCGGCGAGGTCAACCTTCCCGGGTACATGAAGTTCTCTCGCAAGGACACCAAGGCCCGCATGGGGCGTAACCCCCGCACGGGTGAGGCCCGCCAGATCCCCGCCGGTACGGCGGTCAAGATTCAGGCAGGCTCGAAGCTGAAGGCTGCTGGCAAGGGCATCTGATCCCGGCTTCGGCCGAATCAGCTTCATGACGAGGAGGGCGATGCTTCGGCGTCGCCCTCTCGCCGTTTTTCTCTTCGAGGACATTGAAAAATGAACGATTTTCCCACTCCGCTCGATATTCTTCCGCACCGCCCTCCGTTTCTGTTTCTCGACGAGATCCTGGAACTCCGCCCGGCCGAATACGGGCGTGCCCGCTGGACGCTCGACGGGGACGAGTTCTGGTTTGAGGGGCATTTTCCCGGCCGCCCCACACTTCCCGGCGTGCTGATGTGTGAAGCGATCGCCCAGATGGGGGCGTACACCGTGCTCACCGATGACACTCGTTATCCGGGCAAGATCCCGCTGTTCGGCGGCCTCGACAAGGCGAAGTTTCGTCGCCAGGTCGTGCCCGGCGACACCGTCGAGATCGAAGCCGAGATCCTGCAACTGTCGGCTCGCTCCGGCAAAGGCCGAGGCCAGGTCACAATCGACGGTCACCGAGCCTGTTCCGCCGACATCATGTTCGTGGTCGTCGACGCCTGATCGGGGCGCCATGTTGCAACGATGTCGGCGATTCCCTGAGCGATCGGCACGGCGAAGACGGCCATGACGCCGATCCACCATCGATCTGCCCACCCCGCGAGGCGGCTGACAGCGAACGTGGATCCCAGGATGCTCGCGCTCACCCAGAAGACCTTCGGCGGCGCGGGATCCTGAACCACGACGTCGTTGAGATATTCGCGGGTTCGAGCGCGCCCAGCCAGCGTCGTCAGCTCGAGCAGCCTAAGGCCGAAGCGCACCGCGATCGCCCCCTGCACGAGCAACCGGTCAATCGGCGGAGAGCGGCGGTCAATCGGCGGAGAGCGGCGGTCAATCGGCAGAAAGTTTGGCCTCGACGCTGTCGATCTTGTCCTGCATGGTCTGCGTGCGGTCGGTGCGGGTGCCCATCTTCATCGTGGTGGTGACCCGGGGTGCACCCATGGCGTGGACGGCCTCGTGGCAACGCTTGACCGTGGCCATCACATCGTCCCATTCGCCGGCAATGTTGGTGCCGTAGGCATGCATCGAATGCTCGAGGCCCGCCTCGTCGATCACCCGCTGACACTCGGCCACATACGGGCTCACCGACGTTCCGACGCCGATGGGAACTACACACAGATCAACCATGACTCTCATGGCCCTGAGCGTACCGATGCGGATGATCTAGCATCCGCTGTATGGGTGAGATGATCGAATTTTCGGTGAATGGAACCACGGCGGGCGGGTACCTCGCCATTCCCGACTCGGGATCGGGCCCGGGCGTGATGGTGGTCCAGGAGTGGTGGGGGCTCGTGCCCCAGATCAGGAGTGTGTGCGACCGGTTGGCCGCCGAGGGATTCGTGGCGCTCGCGCCCGATCTCTACCACGGCGAGATGGCCGCCCACGACGAGATGGACAAGGCGGGCCACCTGATGACCTCTTTGCCGGCCGAGCAGGCGGTGAAGGACATGTCCGGGGCGATCACTGCGCTTCTGGGTCAGGACGCGACCGCGGGCGGGGCTGTCGGCGTCGTCGGGTTCTGCATGGGTGGGATGCTCACGCTGATGATCGCGGCAGCCGAGGGCGATCGAGTTGCCGCGGCGGCGCCCTACTACGGCGCACCTTTGGGCGAGGGTGGCCCGGACTGGACCGGCCTCACAGCTGCGGTGCGAGGCCACTTCGCCGAGACCGACGATTTCTTTCCGCCCGACGCGGTCAAGGCGCTCGAATCCGATCTGGTGGCGATGGGCAAGGACGTGTCGTTCACGGTGCACGAGGGAACCGGACACGCCTTCACGAACGAGGAGAACCCCCTCGGGACCTACGACGCCGAGGCGAGTGCGACCACCCTCGTCGACACGTTGGACCTCTTCCGCTCGACGCTCTAACTTGCTCGGCCTTCCGGCCGAGATCCGCGTTAAGCCGGCTCCGACGCTGTGATTTTGTTCGGCCTTCCGGCCGAGATCCGCGGGAGTCGGCCCGACGCTTTGATTTTGTTCGGCCTTCCGGCCGAGATCCGCGGGAGTCGGCCCGACGCTGTGATTTTGTTCGGCCTTCCGGCCGAGATCCGCGGGAGCCGTCGGTCTCGTACAGGCGTCAGGCGACGATGTTCACGAGCTTTCCCGGGATCACGATCACCTTGCGGATGTCGGCGTCGTCGAGAAGCTCCTGAATACGCGGGTCGGCCATGGCTGCCGCCTCGGTCGCGGCCTCATCCGCATCGGCCGGCACCATCACCCGCGACCGCACCTTGCCCTTGATCTGCACCGGGATCTCGACCTCGTCGTCCACGAGCAAGGCCTCGTCGGCCTCGGGGAACGGCGCGTAGACAACCGACCGCTCGTTGCCCATCCGCTTCCAGAGCTCTTCGGCCACATGCGGAACGAGCGGCGCGATCATGCGTACGAGCGGATCGGCGATCTCGATGGGCGTGGGACCATCGACCTTGGTGAGCTCGTTGTTCAGTTCGGTGATGCGGGCGATCGCAGTGTTGAACGAGAGGGTGTTCATGTCATTGCCGACCGCGTCGATGGTCTTGTGCAGCACGACGCGGAGTGCGTCGGGCGCGGGCGTGTCGGACACCAGAAGCTCGCCGGTGTCCTCGTCGATCAGATTGCGCCAGATCCGTTGGAGCAACCGGTGTGAGCCGACGACCGACTTCGTCTCCCAGGGTCGGTCCTGATCGATTGGACCCATGAACATTTCGTACAGGCGCAGGGTGTCGGCGCCGTAGGTCTCGTACATCTCGTCAGGCGATACGGAGTTGCGAAGCGACTTGCCCATCTTTCCGTACTCTCGCTCGACCGGAGCTCCGTTGTGGGTGTATCCATCGCTGGTTTCGACCACCTCGGACGCGTCGATGTACACGCCGCGTTCGTCGACGAAGGCGTGGGCGAGGATGTACCCCTGGTTGATCAGGCGCTTGAAGGGTTCTGGCGTACTCACCTGACCAAGGTCATAGAGCACCTTGTGCCAGAACCGGCTGTACAACAGGTGCAGCACCGCGTGCTCGACCCCACCCACGTAGAGATCGACACCTCCCTGCACGGGGTCGCCGCCGGGGCCAACCATCCAGTACTGCTCGGAGGTGGAGTCGGCAATGATGTCGTTGCTCACCGGGTCGATGTAGCGCAGGTAGTACCAACAGGAGCCAGCCCATTGCGGCATCGTGTTCAGGTCTCGGCGATACGTGGCCGTACCGTCGCCCAGATCGAGCTCGACCGTCGTCCAGTCTTGTGCGCGCCCGAGCGGTGGTTCGGGCTCGGAGTCTTCGCTCAGCTCACGCGGCGCCCAGTCGATGAGCTCGGGTAGATCGACCGGCAGCTCCGAGTCGGGGAGAGAGCGAGCGTTCCCGTCGCCGTCGAAGACGATCGGGATGGGTTCGCCCCAGTAGCGCTGTCGTGCGAACAGCCAATCTCGGAGCTTCGTGGTGACCGTGCCCTCGCCTGCGCCGATCTCCTCGAGGTGCTCGGTGATGGCGGCCTTGGCCGCATCGATCTCCATGCCGTCGAGGAAGCCGCTGTTGATCGCAGACCCTTCGCCGACGTAGGCGTCACCGTCGAAGTCGTCAGGTGGTTGCACGGTTCGGACGATGTCGAGTCCGAAGGTCTCGGCGAACTCCCAGTCGCGTTCGTCCTGGCCCGGGACGGCCATGATGGCGCCGGTGCCGTATCCCATGAGCACGTAGTCGGCGATGAAGATCGGAATCGATGCGTCGTTCACCGGGTTCACCGCCCATGCGCCCGTGAACACACCGGTCTTGGTCTTGTTCTCCTGCCGGTCCAGGTCGCTCATCTGCGCCGTGCGGTGGCGGTACTCGGCGATCGCGTCCTTGGGTGTGGCGGAGCCACCGGTCCAGGCGGCAGGGGTTTGCGGGCCCCAGGTATCGGTCACCAGATGGTCGACGAGTGGATGCTCGGGCGCCAGCACCATGTACGTGGCCCCGAAAAGGGTGTCGGGGCGGGTCGTGAATACGCGGATCGTGGCGACCTCACCTGAGTCGTCTGCGGCCTCGGGTACACGAAAGTCCACGTGGGTACCCTCGGACCGCCCGATCCAGTTGCGCTGCATCGTCTTGATGCTGTCGGTCCAGTCGAGTAGATCCAGATCGTCGAGCAGGCGATCGGCATAGGCGGTGATCCGCATCATCCACTGCTTCAGCGGACGGCGATACACGGGATGGTTGCCGCGATCGCTCAGACCCTCGGCCGTGACCTCTTCGTTGGCGAGCACCGTGCCGAGCGCAGGACACCAGTTGACCGGAGCTTCCGATACGTAGGCGAGTCGGTGTTCATTGATCGTCTCGCGACGCTCGGCCGCCGACAGGTCGTTCCAGCGGCGACCGCGGGGGAGCGAACGGGCGCCCGAGTCGAACTCTGCCTCGAGTTCGGCGATCGGCCGGGCCCTCTGCTGATCGACGTCGAACCAGCTGTTGAAGATCTGGAGAAAGATCCACTGCGTCCACCGGTAAAACGACTGGTCGGTGGTGGCCACCGCTCGCCTGTCGTCGTGGCCCAACCCCAGCCGAGCGAGTTGTCGGCGGTATGTGTCGATGTTCGCCTCGGTGTTCGTACGCGGATGCTGGCCGGTCTGGCGGGCGTGTTCCTCGGCGGGCAGACCAAATGCGTCGTAACCCATCGTGTGCAGAACGTTGTGGCCGGTCATTCTTTTGAAGCGCGCATAGACATCGGTCGCGATGTAGCCGAGAGGATGGCCCACATGCAGCCCCGACCCGGACGGGTAGGGAAACATGTCCATGATGAACAGCTTCGGCCTCTCGGCGAGGTCGGCAGGACCGTCCGCCGGACCCTCGGTGAGAGCACCGGCGGGGTTGGGCGTGTGATACGTGCCGTTGGCGAGCCAGTCCTCCTGCCAACGCGTCTCGATCTCGTCGGCGAGCGCGGCGTCGTAGCGGTGCCGGGGTAGGTCGGGGGTCTGTTCGGTCACCGCCAGATTCTAGGTAGCTTGCACACTCATGGGACGGAAGCGCCTCACGGCGCGCGTGGTGCTGCTCGACGGCTCCGACCGAGTATTCATGATCAACTCGAGCGATCCCGGTGATTCCTCGAAACCCGCCTGGTGGGAGATCCCCGGCGGCGGCGTGGATTTCGGCGAGAGCATCGCTCACGCGGCCGCACGAGAGATCGTCGAGGAAACCGGAATCACCGAGTTCGAACTGGGCCCGTGCATCTGGACCCAGGAGTGCCAGTTCACGTTCGCCGGGATGTGGTTCGACACCGAGGAATACATCCACGTGGCCTGGTGCGACGGGGGCGAATACAAGCCGAAGGGGCTCGAGTTTTTCGAGGCACTCGCATTCCGTGGTGCGCACTGGTGGGAGGGCGGCGCGCTCCTCGAGTCGACCGATCCGCTGCTACCGCCGCGCATGCGGGAGTTCATCGAGCCTGTGCTCGGTGGTGTGTTGCCGGCGACGCCGATCGACATCAGCTGACGCAGCTCGTTACTGCTCGAAGACGACCTTCACGCCCCCGCGAGAACCGGCCTCGGCGGCATGACGGATTGCGTCCCGGTAGCGGTGCAGGGGGTACTTGGCCGACACGAGCGCCCCGATGTCGACCGCACCGGCGAGTTCGATCGCCCGGCCGAAGCTCGTATGCGTGGTGCCGTCGATCCACTCATCGGTGCCATAGGTGTAGGCGCCGATCAGCTCGGTCTCGCGATGCCATAGTGGGGTGAGGTCGATCTTGACCTTGCCGGGCATACCGACCATGAGGACGCGGCCGCGAGGGCGGGTGATGCCGATGGCCTGTTCGATGGATCCGGCATTTCCGATGGCGTCGATGGTCACGTCGGCACCGCCCGACAGCGCGTCGCCCAACATGCGCGCGCCGGTGATCCGACGGACGGCGCGAACCGTTTCGCCCGGCGAGACGACGACGTCTGCGCCGAACTCGGAGGCGAACTTCTTCTGGACCGGATACTTCGCGACCGCCACGATGGTCTCAGCGTTCGTGAAACGGCGCAGCGCCGCGATCGTGACCAACCCCATCGTTCCCGCGCCCAGGACGACGACCGTGCCGCCATCGACGCGGGCCTTTGCCGCTGCGTGCACGCCCCCGGCGGCCGGCTCGAGCATCACGGCCGCCTCGTCGGACAGTGAGTCCGGAACCGGGTGCAGCTGGCTGCGGTGGGCCACCAGTTCCTCGCCCCAACCGCCGCCCGTGCTCGAACAGAAGCCCACCTGGATCCCGTCGTCGATCGATCCATCGAGGAGATAGCCGTAGTCGGTACCGTCGCCGGGGGCGGCACCTTCGAAAACCGGATCCTGATCACGAGCTTCGGGACCCAGCACCGGCTCGAGGACAACCCGATCTCCGGCTTCGGTCGTGCCCACCACCTCGTGCCCCGGTACGAACGGGAACGAGACCAGCGCATCGAAGTAGCCGGACGAGTGTCCGTCGATCGTGCTCAGGTCGCTGCCGCAGATACCGGTGAGCCGAGGGGACACCCGCGTCCACTCGTTTCCCGGCAGTTCGGGAGCGTCGATGTCGCTCAACGACAACGGGCCAACGACGGCCCCGGATCCGGGACGAATACGGGAAGAGACGGATGCCGCGGCGTATCGGGCCTCCCGTCGTTCGAACACGAGCGCTTTCACTGGGTCAAGTCTGCCCGCTCCCGTCGAAGATCCTCAATCCGACCTTCGCGGAGACCGATACCGCGGTGTGGAGAACGTGAGCCCTGACCCTGCGTGGGCGGTGGAGATCCAACGGCTGTCCAAGACCTTCGGCGGCACCGTCGCCGTCGACGGGATCGATCTTGCTGTGCCCAGGGGGACCTTCTACGGTCTCCTCGGTCCCAATGGCGCCGGGAAGTCGACGACGCTCGCGATGGCGACGGGCCTGCTTCGCCCCGACGCAGGCATGGTCCGCGTCAGCGGGATCGACGTTTGGATGGATCCGGTTGCGATCAAGGCCCGTATAGGTGTCGTGCCGGAGTCACTGCTCCTCTTCGAACGGTTGTCGGGCCTCGAGCTGCTCGACTACGTGGGGCGGTTGCGCGGCCTCCCCGCCGACGTGGTGGCCGAGAGGAGCGCCGACCTGCTCAAGGTGCTCGGGCTCGCTGCGGACGGCCACAAACTCGTGGTCGACTACTCCCAGGGCATGCGGAAGAAGGTGAGCCTGGCGGCCGCGCTGCTGCACACTCCCGAGGTCCTGTTCCTTGACGAACCGTTCGAGGCGGTCGACCCAGTGTCGGTGCGCACGATTCGAAGCGTCCTGGACCGATTCGTCAGTTCCGGCGCGACGATTGTCTTCTCGAGCCATGTGATGGCGACGGTCGAGGCGTTGTGTGACCACGTTGCGATCATGCACGAGGGATCGGTTGTGCGCACAGGGTCGACGGCCGACGTGATGGGCGATGGATCCCTCGACGATGCATTCGCCGACGCGGTCGGCGCAGGTGTCGACGATCTTGTCGACCTCGACTGGCTACGCGCCACCTGATCCATGCGCATGCGGGAAACGGTCGCGATCATGGTGCGCCTCAAGTGGCGCCTGGTCCGCACGCGCCGGTCACATTCGACGCTCGTCCTCGTCGCGGTAATCGCCGTCACGGCGATGGGTTCGTTGTTGGCTTTCGGCGCGTCGATTGCCTTGTCGCTGCGTGATGACGCATCTACGGCAGCGATGCTCGGGCTCACTGCGGTCGGGTTGGCATGGCTGTTGGTGACGATCGTGTTGAACGGCGGGGAGGCAACGCTCGACCCGACTCGCTTCGCGTTGCTGCCGATCCCTGTTCGACACCTTGTCGTCGGACTGCTGGCCGCGTCGTTTCTCGGCGCGCCCGCCGTCGTCACCGCGGTTGCAGTGCTCAGCTTCACCCTGCAGGCGACGAGCATCTCGAGCGCACTCGTGTTGGTTCTCGGTGCTGTCCTGGTCTGGTGTGGCGCGGTGATGTCGGGGCGCGTCGCACTCATGGCGATGACCGGACTTCTGCGAGGTCGCCGGACGCAGGAGATCGCCGGGGGACTCGCACTCCTCGTGGGAATCACCGTCGGTTCGGCGGCCCCGATCCTGTCAGACCGTTCTGAGGTGTTCTCCGAGGAGCGCCTCGTGTCGGCACGCTCGATACTGCGGTTGTTGCCATGGGGGTGGGGGCCGGAGGCCATGGCCCGATCGATGAATGGCGATGTGGCAGGCGCTCTCCCGTTTCTCTTTGCGGCTGCCGGCTTCGCGTTCGTTCTCGTTCGGTCGTGGGCGGCGCTCGTCGAACGATTGCTGTCGACGCGGACGGCCGCAGTTGCGTCCGATGTCGAGCGTTCACTCACCCCCCGTTGGATGATGGCCTTCGGACGTTCGCCCGTCGTGGCGGTCTGGGCTCGATCCTGGCGACAGCTCCGACGCGACCCGAGAGAGTTCCTCGAGGTTGCAGGTTTCGTCCCGATGATGGTGATCTTCGCGCTGCCCGGACTCGATGCGATTCGCGACGGGGACGATCGAGCCGTTCTGTCGTCGGCCTCGATCGGCATCGCTTTGGGCCTGACGTCGTTGAACATGTTCGGGGCCGACGGGCGTTCGTTCGGCGTCGACGCGCTCGCGGCATCGTCGATGCGAAGTGTTCTCGTGGGAAAGGCGCTCGCTCGGCTGACGGTGGGAATCCCGGTGATCCTTGCGCTCGCCTCCGTCCTCGCCGCCTTCACCGACGGCTGGCACTTTGTCATTCCGTCGCTGGCGATCGGCCTGACCGGCCTGCTCGCGATGACCGCGGTCGGCATGTTCGTGTCGACGCGATTCCCGTTTCCCCTTCCGAAGGACATGTCGCTCACGGCCGGGCAGGGGTTGGAGGGCTGTGTCACCGGGCTGATCCGAATGGGCGCGCTGGTCGGCGCAATGGCGGTCGCCGCGCCCGGCGTCGGGGCCACGACCCTCGTCGCGGTGAAGGTCGGAGCGCCGGCGGCGACGTCGGTGGGTCTTGCGAGCATCGCCTACGGGCTCGGACTGTTCTGGGTGTCGTCCCGACGCAGCGGTGACTGGACGATGCAGCACGTGCCCGAGGTCATGACCCGGCTGAGTGCGTTCGGCTGACGAGCACGCGGTACTGTCATCCCCGATATCGACCGAACCCGCCGACCGCTACGCGCCGTCGTCGGCCTCGAGAAGGATCACAGGATCATGAACATTCTCTGCGCAGACGCACTCGCGGACGACCTGCTCGCTCCACTGCGAGAATCCGGCCACACCGTCATCGTCGAAGCCGATCTCAGCGCCGACACCATTCCGGCGCGATTGGCCGCCGGCGACTTCGAAGTCCTCGTGGTGAGATCGACGAAGGTGACCGCTGAGGCGTTCGCGGCGACGACGGCCCTGGGCCTCGTCGTGCGGGCGGGGGCCGGCACAGACAACGTCGACAAGGATGCGGCCTCGGCCTCTGGGGTGTACGTCTCGAACGTCCCCGGACGAAACGCCGTGGCTGTCGCCGAACTCGCCATGGCCCTGCTGCTTGCGATCGACCGCCACATCGCGCCGGGAATGGCGGACCTCCGGGCCGGAACGTGGAACAAGGGTCAGTACTCGAAGGCCGACGGCATCCTGGGGAAACAGCTCGCGATCATCGGACTCGGCGAGATCGGATTTGCACTGGCCGACCGCGCCCGCGCCTTCGGTATGACCGTCACGGCGCTCCGCAAGGCGGACCGCAGCGACGAATCGCTCAACCGCATCCGCGCTGCGGGCGTTCGACTCGTCGATGACATGGCGACACTCCTCGGGGAGGCCGACGTTGTGAGCCTCCACGTTCCCAGCGCGAAGGGGACCGTGGGGATGGTCGATGCCGACTTTCTCAGCGCCATGAAGCCGGGTTCTATTCTGATCAACACCGCTCGCGGTGACGCGATCCAGGGCGAGGCGCTCATCGAGGCCATGAACACCCATGGCATCCGTGCCGGGCTCGACGTGTGGCCCGACGAGCCATCAGGAAAACAAGGGGAGTGGACGTCCGATCTGGCGAGTCACCCCAATGTTGTCGGAACCCACCAC
>JBPCTR010000136.1:0-27270 GCA_051011575.1 Acidimicrobiales bacterium
GCGTAGGGCATGGTCGAGAACATGACCATGTTGTACCGCGGGCTCAACTGCAGGGGGTGCCTGCGCTCGAGCTCGAGGGCGAGATCACGGCGTAGGACGTAGTCGGCGTCGACGACGCTCGAGCGCATCTCGACGTAGTTTCCGAGGGCCATGTCGGCGATGGCATCCGAATTGGGGCGGCGTTCGGTCTCGAACGCCCTGAACGCGGCGTCGACATCGTTGGGGTGGTTGCGCAGGTGACGGTCGAGGGCTCGAGCTGACTCCATGGCGAGGTTCATTCCCTGACCGTGGAACGGAACGATCGCGTGGGCCGCATCGCCGAGAAGGACGGCTCGGTGGTCGAGCGACCAGCCGCGGCAGCGAAGGGTGGCGAGTCGACCTGTCGGGTTCGCGAGGAACTGTGCCTCGAGGTCGGGCACCATCGGCACGAAGTCGGGAAACTCGGCGGAGAAGAACTCCCGGATCCTCTCAGGGTCCGACAGAGCGGCGAAACTCTGCTCGCCCTCGTGAGGAGCGAAGAGCGTGACCGTGAAGTCTCCCTCCGGATTGGCCAGCGCGATCAGCATCAATTCGCCCCGTGGCCAGATGTGCAGGGCGTTCTTGTCGAGCCGGAAACCGCCGTTCTCGCCCGGCGGTATCTCGAGCTCCTTGTAGCCGTGGTCGAGCCACTCGACGACCGCAGAGCCACCGTTGGCGGCGACTACTGCGTCACGCAGGTCGGAGCCGGCCCCGTCGGCTCCGAACACCGTTCCGAACCGGACGCGGCGTTCTTCACCCCGAGCGTCGAGCGTCAGCGTCGACGAGTCAAAGTCGACCGAGCGCATGGTGTGTTCGAACTCGACGTTCACCAGCCCGGTGGCCTCGGCGGCGTCGAGCAGGATTGCGTTCAGGTCGCGGCGCGATACCGAGTGGATCACCTCGTGCGGACGGGTGCCGTATGGCTGGAGCGTTGGCTCCGATGAGTTTTCGGCGTGAATCATCCGACCCCGCATGGGGATCGTGATCGCATCGACACGTTCGATCACGCCCACGTCGACGAGGGGCACGATTCCCCGCGTCGCGAGCGCAAGGTTGATCGAACGACCGGCGGAGATGTCGACGCGACGAATGTCGGGTCGGGCCTCGTACAACGTGACCTCGTGGCCCTGGTGCGCGAGGTAGATCGAGAGCAGGGTGCCAGCGGGTCCGGCGCCGACCACGACCACGGGCCCCTGTTCTCCGAGCTTCGCCATCAGATATCGAAGAAACGCTCGGCGTTCGAGCCGAGAAGCTTCGCTCTGGTCGAATCGGAAACGTCGGGGGTCGAGTCGATCACCGTGCCCGGCACGATCTCGCCGAGCGGGAAGGGGTAATCGCTCCCCATCATGATGTTGTCCTCGCCCATCACGGACAGAAGCAGGCGCAGGGAGTCGGGTGCCAGGACGACCGAGTCGACCGAGAACCGGTCGACATAGCTCGACGGGGGTTTCGGACAGTCGGCGCGAATGATGTCTCTGCGATGCCACGCGTTGTCGACGCGGCCGAGTTGTTGGGCGAAGTTCCCGCCGCCGTGGGCGAAGCAAATACGAATCTCGGTGGGAAGCCGCTCGAACGCTCCCGAGAGGATGAGCGACAGGATCGCGAGGTGGGTCTCGGCCGGCATGCCCACCAGCCACTTCAGCATGTACTTGGTCATGCGCTCGCCGGCCATCATGTCCCACGGGTGTACGAGCAGCGGGATGCCCTCGTCGGCGCAGAAGTGCAGGAACCGTACGAGTTCGGGATCGTCGAGGTTTCGGCCGGACACATGGTTTCCCATATGCACTCCGACATGACCGGTAGCCATCGCCCGTTTCGCCTCGGCACATGCGGCATCGACGTCTTGGAGCGGGACCTGGCACAACGATCGAAGCCGATCTGGATCGGCCTCGCACATCTCGCGGGCCCGATCGTTGATCATCGAGGTCCATCGGGCAGCTGCGTCTGGCGCCGCCGCATACGCGAACAGGAGAGGGGTGGCCGAGATGATCTGGATGTCGACGTCGGTCTCGTCCATCTGCGCGAGACGAGCGCGAGGATCCCAAAGGGGTGCTTCCACGGGCCGGAACTCGGCGTCGCCCACCATCATCTGACCGGTGCCGTCGCCGTCGTCGCGAAGCCACGGAACCCCCTCGATGCCGAGATCGCCGCCATCGTGGGCGGCGAGCAGGGGATAGAAGTGAGCATGAACGTCTATACGACGCGCGGATTCCGTCATTCGTCGGAGCCCGGCGGTAGAGCGGCCGTGGCCTTGATCTCGATCAACAGGTGGGGGTGCGGGAGCTGATGCACGGCCACGGTCGTTCGGGCAGGTGCTGAATCGACGTCGGAGAAGAAGTCCGCCCACGCCCGGTTGTAGTCACCGAAGTCGTTCATGTTCACGAGAAACGTGGTCACGTCCACGAGATCGCTGCGGTCGAGCCCGATCGTCGCGAGGATCGCCTCGATGTTCTGCAGGACCTCGTTCGTTTGAACCCCGATGTCGAGAACGGTTGTACCCATGTCGTCAACATCGGCGCCCGCGATCGTGTTGTCGGGTCGCCGAGAGCTCGTACCGGAAACAAATGCGAGGCGGCCGACCACGCGCACGTGGGGGAAGGCGCCTCGGGGTGTCACCAGGCGGGTCGGAGCATCGGTCACGGGCACACCCTACGTCAGTGGGGCAATGTCATCAGTGCCTCGATCAGGCCCTCGACGAGCGGATCGGACGGAGCCTGTTCGCGGCGAACGGCGTACATCGGGCGTTCGGCTATGGCCTCTGATCGGCGGGGGAGCGGGTCGGCGATGGTCTCGGCGATTCCCGACGGCAGGACCGTCCATCCCTCGCCCAACCGAACGAGCTGGGCGATCACCGACGGGTTCGAGCTCTCGCTTCGCACCGTGACCGGAACATCGAGGGTGGCGAGCGCCCGGTCGATGAAGTGGCGGGTCCTGCTCTGCGCCGGGTAGAGCACCCAGGAGGTCGCAGCCGTGAGGTCGTCGATCGGCGGGCCGTACACGTACAGCGGCTCGCGTGCGACCTCGATGGCATCGTCGTTTGGGGGAGGTCCGACGATCACGGCCACGTCGAGTTCGAACTGGTCGAGCAGCTCGAGCAATCGGCCGCTGGTCTCCACGGTTACCCGCACGTCGACCTCGGGCCGGCGTTCGCGAAAGCCGCGCAGTTGATCGTTGAGGAGGTAGAGCGCAGCAGCATCGACCATTCCGAGGCGCACCCTTCCACCGCTTCCCGAGCGGCGCTGTTCGAGCTGCTCACCGAGGTGGTCGGCCTCGGACAGCACTCGTCGTGCGAACACAAGAGTGGTCTCACCCGCGGGCGTGAGACGGTGGCCTCGACCGTCACGTTCAAAGAGTGGGGCACCCACCGACACCTCGAGGCGCTGAAGGCCCTGAGAGATCGCCGACTGGCTCACGAGGAGCTCGTCGGCAGCGGCTTGGAAGTGCCCGTGTCGGCCCACCGCGTCGAGGTAGGCGAGTTGTGTGAGTCGGACACCGAGCAGATCATTCATAACGAAAGGTTAACAGTATGTATGGAAAGATCTATATGACGTAACAGTTCCTCCTCCGTAGGCTTTTCACCATGGATGAAAAGAAGACTCTCCGACTCGCCATCGCCGGCGTGGGCAACTGCGCCTCCTCGCTCGTGCAGGGCATCACCTACTACGAAGACGCTGACCCCGACACCGACGTGCCGGGCCTCATGCACGTCGAGCTCGGCGGCTACCACATCAACCAGATCGAGCTCGTCGCGGCATTCGACGTGGACGCGACCAAGGTCGGCAACGATCTCAGCAAGGCGATTCACACCGAGCCCAACAACACCGTCGTGTTCGCCGACGTCCCGCACCTCGATGTCGAGGTCAAGCGAGGCCCAACACTGGACGGATTCGGCGAGTTCTACCGCGAGACGTGCGAAGAGTCTGCGGTCGAGCCGATCGACGTGGCCCAGGCCCTCCGAGACGCCCGAGTCGACGTGATGGTGTCGTACCTTCCCGTCGGGTCCGACGACGCTCAGAAGTACTACGCACAGGCCTGCCTCGACGCCGGCGTGGGATTCGTGAACGCCATCCCAGTGTTCATCGCCTCCGACCCGGTCTGGGCCCAGAAGTTCGTCGATGCCAAGCTTCCGATCGTCGGCGACGACATCAAGAGCCAGGTCGGCGCAACCATCGTGCACCGCACCCTCGCCCGCCTCTACGAGGACCGTGGCACCACGATCGACCACACGTACCAGCTGAACTTCGGCGGCAACATGGACTTCAAGAACATGCTCGAGCGCAGCCGCCTCAAGTCGAAGAAGATCTCGAAGACCCAGTCGGTCACGAGCCAGATCGATGCCGGCATCAGCGACGACGACGTGCACATCGGCCCCAGCGACCACGTGCCGTGGCTCGAGGACCGAAAGTGGGCGTTCATCCGCCTCGAAGGCCGCAACTTCGGTGACGTTCCGCTCAACGTGGAGCTCAAGCTCGAGGTGCACGACTCGCCCAACTCGGCCGGCGTGATCATCGACGCCGTCCGCTGCGCCAAGCTCGCCATGGATCGGGGCATCGGTGGCCCGCTCGACGGCCCCAGCTCCTACTTCATGAAGAGCCCCGCCGTGCAGCACACCGACACCGAGGCCCACGACCTCGTCGAGAGCTTCATCGCCGGCGAGTAGGACTCAACGTCCGATCAACAGCTCCTCGAGGCGGCGGCGTTGGCTCCCGTCCTCGTCGAAGTTGGCGGGGTCGAGCCACGTGAGCAGACGCGAGCGCAGCTTGGGCCAGTCGTCGTCGACGATGGCGAACCACGCGGTGTCGCGATTGCGGCCCTTGTAGTGGGTGGCTTTGGCAAAGGTGCCCTCGTAGCTGAATCCCAGCCGTTTGGCGGCAGCACAACTTGCAGCGTTGAGCGAGTCACACTTCCACTCGACCCGTCGGTACCCGACTTCGAAGGCCTGGTCGATCATCAGATAGATCGCTTCGGTCGATGCCGTCGAGCGTTGGAGAGCAGGCGAGTGCGAGATGCCACCGATTTCGATCACGCCGGCAGTTGGGTCCATGCGTAGATAACAGAGGAAGCCGACCAGTTCGTTGTCGACGACCGTGGCGTACGGCACCCAATCGGGTCGGCCGGTCAGATCGGAGAACAGTTGTCCGAGCTCGGCCGCATCGGCGAACGGCCCCCACGGCATGTACGTCCACAGTGATTCCGACGCGGGCTTGAACGCATGGAACAGGGGGATCGCATGACGGGTGCGCTCGATTGGTTCGAGCTTCACGGTGCGGCCCTCGAGAACCGTCGGATCGATCGGTGCCGGCGAAGTCCATCCGCCCAGGTCGTCGCCGATCGGCTGGCCGTGGTCGTTTGTGCGCGCCATGGCGGGTCAGGGTAGGGGGCGCTCAGCCCATTTGTGAAGTGCGCTCGGGCTGTACGTGCACGACCACGCGTTGGTCGCCGGGCTGGTGGAACGGGTACGCATCCACGCCCATGTACTTCTTGGCCATCGAGTCGATGAAGGCGTTCTCCGGGTCGGGATCGATGCGCTCCACGGTTCCCCTGATCTCCAGATAGCGGTACGGATTGTCCGGATCGGTTGCGCTCAGGGCAATCTTCGGTGCCGCCTCGAGGTTCCGGAACTTCTGCCTGCCGGTCGTGAGCGAAAAGGTGATGTGGCCCTCGTCGTCGTGCCCGGCCCAGACCGGCGACGACTGCGGTGCGCCGTCGGGACCGATCGTGGCCACGTGCCAGAAGGCCACCTTGTCGAGCATGTCCTGGTATTCGGTCGGAATTGTCATGGGGGCACGCTAGCCCTGTCCTCGTCGAAGTCGTGACGCACAGCGGCTGCATTCGACCGTCCCCACGTGGAATCATGTCGAGACGAAGTGAGCAGAGGATCTTTCATGAACGCTGAGCCCACGATCATCCACCATCTGGAACGCCATGCCGCCCAACAGGGCGGTCGGGTGGCAATCAACGACAAGCTCACGAGCCAGTGGCGGTCGACGACGTGGGCGGAGTACAACGACCTGACTCGGCGCACCGGTCGGGCGATGATCTCGCTCGGGGTCGGCGAGGGCAACGTCGTGACCATCCTCGGCAACAACCGGCCCGAGTGGGTCATCACCGCACTGGCGGCCATGCGGATCGGCGGCGTGTGCGCTGGTGTCTACACCACGTGTTCGGCCGAGGAGATCGGCTACATCGTCGGTCACGCCGAGTCGCCCCTGCTGATCGTCGAGAACCTCGAACAGCTGGGTCGGGTTGAGCAGGCATGGGGCGACCTCCCCGACCTTGCGAACGTCGTACTGATGCGTGGTGCCGGAGAGTCCGACGACCCTCGGGTGCTCAGCTGGGAGGACTTCCTCGCTCGAGCCGACGACACACCCGACGAGGAGATCGACAAACGGCTCGCGGCGCTCGAACCGGCGCAACTCGCCGACCTCATCTACACCTCGGGCACGACGGGTCCGCCGAAGGCGGTCATGCTGACCCACGAGAACCTCGAGTGGACCGCACGCACGCTTGCCAGCCAGGTGTCGGTCACCTCGGACGAAGTTGCACTGTCGTATCTTCCGCTCTCGCACATCGCCGAGCAGACCGCCTCGCTCCTCATGCCGGTGATCTTCGGCTACGCCGTCTGGTTCTGTCACGACGGTCTTCAGCTCGCCGACTACCTGAAGGACGCCCGCCCGACCACCTTCTTTGGCGTGCCCCGGGTGTGGGAACGATTCGAGGCTGGCATCTCTTCGCAATTCGCCGAGTCCACGGGCGCGAAAGCCAAGATCCTCGATTGGGCACGAGGTGTTGGTTCGAAGATGACCGAGGTCGAGAACGAAGGTGGCACTCCCAGCGCAGCGCTCAAGGCTCAGTCGGCGCTCGCACACAAGCTCGTGTTCTCGAAACTCCGCGATGCTCTCGGCTTCGATCGAGCCCGTCTTCTCGTGTCGGGAGCAGCCCCGATTCCCCGATCCACGCTCGACTTCTTCGCTTCGCTCGGCATGGGAATCACCGAGCTGTATGGCCAGTCAGAGGACACCGGACCAACCACCACGAACCTTCCGGGTGCCACGAGGTACGGAACGGTCGGACGACCGGTGAAGGGCGTAGAGGTGAAGATCGCCGACGACGGCGAGATCCTGGTTCGAGGCAAAAACGTCTTCGCCGGGTACTACAAGAACCCGGAGGCGACGGCCGAGACGCTCATCGACGGCTGGTTGCACTCAGGCGACCTCGGCTCGTTCGATGCCGACGGATACCTGTCGATCGTCGGTCGCAAGAAGGACATCATCATCACGTCGGGTGGAAAGAACATTGCTCCTCAGAACATCGAGGAAGCGCTGAGCGGAATCGACATCGTGGGCAACGCGGTCGTCGTGGGCGACCAGCAGCGGTTCCTGGTTGCGTTGCTCACGATCGAACCGGAGGCGGGCGGCAGATTCGCTGCCGAGCATGGCCTCGATGCCGACGCCATGAACGACTCGGCCGAGGTCCGGCAGCATCTCGAGAGTGCGATTTCGAAATCGGTGAATCCACTCATGGCTCGCGTGGAACACGTCCGCAACTTCGTCGTGCTGCCTCACGACTTCACCACCGAGACCGGTGAGCTCACGCCCACACTCAAGATCAAGCGGGCCGTCGTGAACGACATGTACGCCGCGCAGATTGCGGCCTGTTACGAGGGTGGCCAGGTGCTCTGACGCCGGGCACTTCGCCCCTGCGGATCGCTCAGATCTCCGACAGTCGTTCGGCAAGGGTGAGGCGTCGGCCCAGGGTTGAGCCCCATTGGCGGGCACGCTTGAGTTCGCCCGAGCCCAGAGGGCCCTCGGACTCCTCGACGACGAAGCTCATCGGTTCTGCGATTGGCTCGTAGGAATGCTTCCGCATCTGCTTCGCAATGCCCTTCGCGGCCGATCCGGTGAGGGCGATCGGTCGGGCGATCCTCGTGTCGAATGCGGCGAAGTTGCCTGGACCCTCTTGGGGAAGTCCGTCGAGCCACTCGCGCACTCCGACGCTCGCGGCGCCCGGCTCCGCGTCGATCTCGGGGTTTACTGAGGCCTCGATGACCGCGGACTCCCGCGTGCGCGGTCGACTCATCCCATGAACGTGGGTCGGGCCACCGACGACGAGAAGGTCGAAGGCGGCAGCATCACCGGGCGCGAACTCAGCCACGCTGCCCACTTCCACGGGCCCCGCGTCCGATAGGCCTTCGGCGATGGCGTCGGCCACCACACGCGTATTCCCGTACATGGATTCGTAGATGACGAGCGACTTCATGACGACCTCCCGGCGTGACTTGCGGTCGCAGCGACCGCGACCGCCATCGGTTGTCACGCTAGGGAGGGTGAGCCGTTTGAGGTAGAGGCCAACGTCATCGCTCTCGGGCCCTTCGCCCCTGTTGATTTCATGCGCTCGGGGGAAGACTGATCGCAATGAGACGTCGAACACCTTTTCTGCTCCTGCTCCTGCTTCTGCTCGGCGTGTTGCTGTTCGGCTGTGGCAAAAGCGAGGTCCGCACCTTCTCCGACGACGACAACGGCATGGAGATCAACGTGGACCTCGGCGAGCGATTCGAACTGCACCTGGAGTCCATCCCGATTGCGGGATTCGTGTGGGTCCTCGACGAGACGTCGGGCTACGACCTCGTCTCGCTCTCCAGCAACACCCACGTTCCATTCATCGAAAGCGAGGGTCGACTCGGCGGGTTCGGCGACGACGTCATGGTCTTCGAGGCCACGACGGCGGGGGCTGGAATCCTCCGCCTCGAGTACCTGCAGCAACGCGATGATCCGCTGATCCCGGGAAGGATCGTGGAGTACATCGTGCAGGTCGACGGGGTCGAGTTCACGCGTGACGCGAACGATCCACCGTCGACATCGACCGCGGTGGCGGCCATTTCCGTGACCGAGCTGTTGGCCCTCGATTCCGGCGAGACGACGGTGTTCGGCTCGGTCTTGGTGAACGATCGCGAGACGCGGCTGTGCGATGCGTTGATGGAGTCGTTTCCCCCGCAGTGCGGCAGCCCTTCCGTGATGATCGCGAATCCCGACGTGCTCGACCTCGCCTTCGAGGACGCACAGGGCATCCGGTGGACGGCGAGTCCGGTCGAGGTGACCGGTTCGTTCGACGGAACCTCTTTCACCGTGACCGGATGAGGCGACGAGGCGCGATGTTTCGTGACCGCCGTGTCGCCGGCACCATGCTCGCCGAGAGGCTTCTCCATCTCGCCGGTCCCCAGCTGATCGTGCTCGGCCTTCCGCGGGGCGGCGTTCCGGTCGCCCGCGTCGTGGCGGACGTGCTCGGCGCTCCGCTCGACGTGATCCTCGTGCGCAAGATCGGTGTGCCCTCCCAACCCGAACTGGCGATGGGCGCTGTCGGGGAAGATGGTGTTCGCGTGCACAACCGCACCGTGATCGATGCCGTCGGGATTCCGGCGGAGCAGATCGAACAGATCGAGCGGTCCGAACGGGCGGAGCTCGAGCGACGCGGGCACGTCTATCGCTCCGGTCGACCGCGACGCTCGTTGCGCGGACGGGTGGCTTTGATCATCGACGACGGGGTGGCGACGGGCGCAACCGCACGAGCCGCCTGTCGGGTCGCTCGAGCCGAGGGCGCCACCCGCGTGGTGCTCGCCGTGCCGGTTGCGCCCGATCGATGGAGCGCGGAACTGACCGGGGAGGCCGATGAGTTGATCGCGGTCGAGACCCCGTCCGACTTCGGAAGTGTCGGTCGGCACTACGGGCGATTCCCCCAAGTCGGTGACGAAGAGGTGATCGCCGCACTTGCACGGCACACGGGCGTTGACGAAGACCACGCCCCGTAGTACCAAGTGGCTGCGGGTGGGTCTCAGGTGACGCCGTTGCCCGAGGTTTCGAACGCGCGAATGCGGAGGGCGGCCACCGTCGATGAATGTCTCACATCGAGTGATGACCAACGCACGTACGGCCGCGCTCGCCGCGGGACTCACCGCTTTGGTACTCGTCGTCTCCTTTGGCACCAGTCCATCGCTGGCCGAAGCGGAAGAGGCCGAGCTCACTGTGCACGCCGGCGAACACGGTTCGGGATCCGCTGTCGATCCCGCAAATCTCGACCGAGTGGTCGCCGAGGCCAACGACTGCATCACACTCCGGCTCACCGCAGGTTTCTATCCGCCCCTGCGGTTGCACGGTCGTTCCTGCATCTCGATAATCGGACCGACGACCGGCGTGGCGACCTTCTCGTCGGGTTCCCTCCACCGCGGCACCGGAATCGACGTTCACGAGAGTTCGAACATCCGGATCGAGGGAGTGCACATCGTTGACGTGCTCCGTGGCATTCGGGTCTCCACCTCGACCGACGTGGAGTTGATCGGAAACGACATCGAACGAACTGGCCACGAAGCAGTTCGGATCGTCACCCGGTCGGCGAACGTGCGGGTCGAGGCGAATCGAATCCACGACACCGGTATTCGCCCCGACGACGAGACTTCCGACCAACTCGAGCATCGAGTGTTCGGTGAGGGCATCTTCGTCGGAACCCACAGCGATCCGAGCGACACGACGCACCACGTCGAGATCGTCGCGAACGAGATCTCGGCCACCGGCGCCGAGGCGATCGACATCAAGCGAGGCTCCCGCGAGGTGCAGGTGGCCGGAAACGTGATTCATGGCGTCGCACCCAGTATCTCGGGTGCCGTGGTCGCCTCGATCGGCCCGGCGACCGACATCGACGCGCACATCGAGATCGTCGGAAACGTGATTTCGAACGTACGGACCGGCTCCGCGTTCACCGACGGGAATGCGATCGTCGCCGGCGCGCCCACGACGATCCGGGCCAATGTGATCGCCGACATCGAACACCGCGGTGTCTGGCTTCTCGGCAACACCGCCGCAACCGTGTCTCGCAACGTCATCTTCGCCACCGGATTCGAGCCGATCGATCCACCCCGCACGCCGTTGGCGCACGACAACCTCGGTCGCGAAGTGACCGACATCGCGGCCTTCGCCGACGTCGCCACGGGCGGGGCCATGCCGACTGCGTCGACGCAGCGGTTGATCTCGCTTCTCGAGGGAGACACGCCGATCGTCGATCTCGAACGGGCTGCAGACGAGCTCCTGGAGTCCCTCGAAACCGTTCCGCCCGGCTGGCCGCTCGGAAACACCGCCGTTGCCAAACGCACCCGCCACGCTGACTCGGCGGCATCCGAGCTCGACTGGTTCACCTTCACGAGACCGACCGATCGCGCCATCGGCAGTGGTCGCCCTGAACCCGCCAAAGCGTTCGGGCAGTTTCGGACCCAGTGTTCGTTCAGCCACTTTTCCTATGACGACCCA
Organism: Acidimicrobiales bacterium; assembly: GCA_051011575.1. Lineage (GTDB taxonomy): Bacteria > Actinomycetota > Acidimicrobiia > Acidimicrobiales > SHLQ01 > SHLQ01. The sequence goes on from JBPCTR010000136.1 coordinate 11,313, forward strand.
ATTGCCGCTCCGGAGGTCGCCGGCGCAGCTCCGTTGCTCATGTACTTCGGCAACCATCGGACCACGGCGTCGAGCACCTACGAATCGCTCAGGGACTCGGGTACCTCCACGTGCAACGGCGTGGAAGGCAACCGCAGCGCCTACTGGGTCCCGGCGGTATTCGATGCACAGGGGTTCGCCCGGGTGCCAAGTCGACTCGAGGTTCACTATGGATCGCACGACAACTCGTGGTCGGTGGTCGAGCAGGCGCCGCCCGGTCTGGGGATGACGGCGGGTGGTGAGCCAGGGAACCCACACGTTCGATGGGGCTGCGAACGCACCGACATCGATCGTGAGGGCCACGACCGCCCGCTCGAGCAGGTGCAGGAGACCATTCCGCGCTGCGACTCCGAGTCGACGCTGCTCGCTCACGTCCAATTCCCGCAGTGTCTGACCATCGAAACCTTCGAGTATCCGGTCTCCGGATTCTTCGGATCCGACTGTCCCGCGGGTGCGCAGTACACGACCGCGATCGAGTTCTACGTCGCGTGGGACCCCGTCGATCACGACGGTCGCACCGACGAGTGGTGGCTCTCGGCCGATATCGGCGACGCGGGGGAACGTTATGCGCCCGGATCGACGCTTCAGGCCGGTCGAATCGGCGCGTGGAATCCGGCGCTCGCGGATCAGATCCACTCGACGTGTGTCGAACGGCTCGCCGAGTGTGGCTGGGATCTCATCGATGACAATCGGCGCCTCGGGTGGGTCGAACACTTCGACGTCCAGTCAACAATCGCCTACGACGGCCCGCCATCGGTCGCTGCTACCGATCTGTCGGCGGCTCTGTGCCCAGGCGATTTCTTCGCAGAGCCCGCGGATGTCGCGACGTGTTCGAGCCGTGTTGTCGGGTATCGACAGCACCATGGCTCTGAGACGGCCGGAATCGCAGCCGCTGCGCATCCGACCGCGATAGCCGAGATTCCCGGCGCCAATCCGGCGTCGGACGAGACATCGGAGCCGGCACCGAGGCCGTTGCCGTCGCCTCCACCGCCCGGCGGTCACAATCCGGCCACGACGATTCCGGTGTACGACACCGCCTGGCAGATGCTGGTGCGGGGCACTCCACAGCAGGCCGACACGTACTTCGCGACACTCGCCGCTCATGGATTCACCGGTGCGTGGGCAGGTGTGATCCACCATGCTCCCGCGACCTACGTCGATTCCTACAACGGTGGCGGCCAGGTGGGCAACCTCATCGACGGCCAGGTCGTTCTGTCCAACGGGTACACCGACCATGTTCGCCAGATCCTCGACGCCGCCAACCGGCATGGGCAGAAGGTGGGACTCGTCGTGGCGTGGCAGAACACCTATTTGCCCGGCGGGAATACCGAGTCGGGCGACCGCGCCCGGGTTCACGGCACGGTCAACACCGGCAACGCGTATGCCTATGGCCTCCAGATGGTCGAAGAGTTCGGCGGGCACCCCGCGGTTTCGATGTGGGTGTTCGGCGGCGACGCCGGAACGAACAACACCGACGCCAACAAAGAGGTCTGGCGGGTGATGGCTCGCGCCGTTCGCGACGCTGGCAGCACGCTTCCGATCATCTACCACACGCCCACGTCGGCCGGCGAGACAGGAACTTTCCGCCACCTCAACTATGTAGGCGAACCTTGGCTCGACATGGTCGCCCCGGAGACCGGTCACCAGCAGAGCCCGGCCGAGACCGAACGCGAGCTACGCACCGCCGTCGAGGCATACGGCCTGCCTGTATGGCAGGGCGAATCCCGGTACTACAACATCACGTTCGACTGGATAGCGCCGTCGTTCAGAAACCCCGGAGTCAACGAGGTTCGCGCCGATGCCGAGGCCGCACGAAATGCGGGGGTGTCGGGCTACGTATACGGCGACGCCGGCCGGTGGAACTGGTGCGCCGGCTTCGGCGACACCAGCCCCTGCAATGCAAACGACATCGCGGCGAGCTTCGGGCCCGGCGAACGCGCCGTGATCGACGTCTTCCGGGCGGGCTGAGTTCCGACGGATTCAGCCCTTTGTTGGCACGCCGTTTCGCTCGGCCAGCTCACGTTCGCCGAGGTCGATCGTTTCTGGTGCGGCCGGTTTCGGGCTGGGCGACAGCGGCCCCGCGACCGGCTCGAGTCCACCCTGGTCGAGACGGAACGGCGGGTAGTCGTCGGTCATCAGCGAAACGTACGCGACCGTGCGATATATCCAGCGGTTCAGTCCCACGATCAGGTCGAACAACGACTCGGGATAGCGATCTGTGAAGAGGAGCGTGACGCCGGCGGCGAGAGCGAGCAAACCGAGGACACCACCGCCACCCCAGACATCAAAAATGAATCGGTCGCCGTCGAGTGCGAGCCAGCGGATCGATCCGCCGCTCAGGATCGCGACGATCAGAAGGTGTGGGATGGCCAAGAACCATTTCACGAACACGAGCGGTCGGCTGAGGCGCTGTGGGAGCGCGATGTCGAGCGACGCCGAATCGCCCGGCATCGGATGGAAGCTGAACGGCGGGTATCGGTCGGTGCCGAGACCGCCCGACGTGGCGTAGTGCTGCACCCGCCACGTCCACCGCAGGATGCCGACGTTCACGTCGAAGATTCGTTTCGGGTACCGAGCCGTGAAAACGATGGCCACACCGGCTGCAATCGTGAGGACGGCGAATGCCACCCACAGGAACGCCAACACAATGAAATGCGGGATCGCGAGAATCCATTTCACGAGCCATTTCCAGCGCGAGAGCGAACGATCGAGCGATGCGCTCAGGATCACCGGACTCGAGTAGGCACCCCGACCCGTCGGAACGGGCGAGGGTGGCGCCCACGCATCGGCAGGCGGGTGAGATGCACCGAGCGTCCCGACGATGATGAACGTGACCGCGGTCGCGGCGAGCAGCGTTCCCAGGGCCACCAGTACGATTGCCAATGGGACCACGGCGTCGCTCTTCACCCCGACGTCGATGTCGGTCGCCACGCCGGGGCTTCCGTCGGCGTTCATCACCACGACGGCCCACCGCCCATCGGCGGCCTGCCATTCGATGTCCTGGGTACCGAGTCCGCTGGCCGAAACAACCCAGAAATCTTGTTCGGCCGGAGGACCAACGTCGGAACCGCCGGACCGTTGCCGGTACTCGGGGTCGAGGTCTTCGTTGAGATCGACGATCTCGACGTGGGCGATGCCGGCCAGATAACGGTCGACGTCGCTCTCCTGAGCGATGCCGATGAACGTTTCCTGGTCGCTCGCCGCCGCGGTTGAGCGGATGCGTACGTCCACGTTGAGCGCGTCGAGCAGCCAGTCGGGATCCCCCGGGTCAGCGCGCAGATCGAGGTCCTCGGCAGTGACGGCCACCGCCTCGGCCTCGACGCGGCCCAGCGACGCATCGAAATAGTCGTCCCCGTCCCGTTCGAACAGCCAGGCGCCACCGAGGGCACCGCCGCTCAGGATCATGATGGCTGCCGGAATGATGAGTAGGCAGCCGGTGATCAGCGCGAGAACTCGTAAGGGTCGCATATTGCGCCTCCTTGGTGCAGGTGAAAAATCCGGTGGTCCCGCCTTGCCCGTCCAGCATCAATCCGAAGCCGCCAAAAGCACAGGGCCGTTCGTCCCTACCGGCATCGACGCTGCGATGGGCCCGGTGGGTCAGAGGAACGACGGCGAGCCGGGGAGGAGACGAGGCGCGCGGCACCAGGGCCGACGATCGGTCGGCCGATCGAGAGAAACGTGCGGACCGTCTGGCCCGATGATCTGAGCCTCAGGTGAGTTTTGTCAGCTCGGTGAGCCGATCGCGACCGGGAATGCCTCGATCTGCTTCCACGCATCCTCGGTCAGGTGGTTCGCGAGGTCGTGGAGCGCACGAGCGGCAGCCAGTTCCTCGCCAACCTGCGGGACCGAGGGATCTGTTGGGTTGCGCGACGACTTTCCGTGCCCGGTCAGCGCACGGTCGCCGGCATTCAGATGAACCACCATCTCGCAATGGTCCTCGTCCTCGCGGGTGTGGAACGTCAACTTCCACGAATGCTCTTCGAGTTCAATCATGAGGTGCTCCAGACTTGGTCGGGAATGGCCTGATCTTCATGGGCTTGGCGCAAGATCACAAGGGACTCAAGTCCTGTGACGTCAGAAGAAGGCCGGATACTCGACCACGTTGACCTGCCGGCCGTTTCCCGTTCAGTGGCTTCGGCCACGCCGGCCGCGGGGGTGGCCACGGTTTCTGGCCGTGTCTTCACGATGCGCCCTGATCGGGTCGCCCGGAAGGGCCTTCGAACCCGGCGGACCCGCCCGCGCACGTACTCGTTCGACGACGTCGAGCGTGAGGTCGAGTCCCGCGATCGTTGCGGTCAGAATCACGACGATGAGCGTCGTGAGACGCGGTCCGGGCAACGACAGTTCGTAGAAATCGGATAGAGGCGAGGGCATCACGGCGATGACCAGACCCATCACCATGGCGCCGAGCAGCGCCAGCTCGAGACCGGATGCGGGCCGTATCAGGCGATAGAGCACCCATAGCCCCGCGATCGTCAGGGCGATCGTCGCCGACGTTCGCGCCTGCTCGAGTGACGCATCCGCTGCGGGTGACCGCACGATCCAATAGGTAGCGAACGTTGCCACGGCGGCGAAAAACCCGCTCGGTACGGCGAAGTGCATGACCCGGCGGAGATACCCCGGCCGACACGGCTCATCGGATCGGCGGAAACTCAGCGCGAACGCGGGCACGCCGATCGTGAAGGTCGCCACGAGGCTCAGGTGGCGGGGCAGGAATGGGAACGCGACACCCGCGACGGCAACGGTGAGGGCGAGGAGCGCGGCATACACGGTCTTGGTCACGAACAGCGCCGACACCCGTTCCATGTTCGCGATCACTCGTCGTCCCTCGGCGACAACACTCGGCAGGTGTTCGAACCGACCGTCGAGGAGGACGAGTTGCGCCGTGGCCTTGGTGGCCGATGTCGCCGTGTCCATGGCGATACCGATGTCGGCCGCCTTCAACGATGGAATGTCGTTCACACCGTCACCGGTCATCGCTACGACATGGCCTCGATCCTGCAGCATCTTCACGAGATCGCGCTTCTGCTCGGGAACGACGCGCCCGTAAACCACGGTGTCCGTTGGGATCGACTCCACAGATTCGACGGTCCGCATGTCGACCCAGTGATCGGCGCCGGGAATTCCCACTTCAGCAGCCACCGCTGCCGCGGTTATCGGATTGTCGCCGGAGATCACGGCCAGTTCGACGTGTTGGCGTCGGAAGTACTCCATCGTTGCGGCGGCATCGGGTCGAACCTCCTCCTTCAGCGCCACGAGCCCCACGGCTCGGAGGTTGTCCGGCAATTCCTCCTTCTCGGCGAGGCGAGGGGAGCGAGCGACCAGAAGAACCCGGCGAGCGCCCGCGGCCAGCCGATCGAGCTGTTCGACGAGCGCTGCGCGGGTCTCGGAAGTGTCGACCGCCTCGAGCAGAATCTCGGGTGCACCGAGATACCACGCTCCCCAGTTCTTCAGCTCGACTGCGCTCCACTTGCGGACCGAGGAGAACGGCACGCTGGCAGTGATGGTGGCATTGCGGCCGGCGGTCGGGATCGCATCCCGAATGGCCTCTGCGGTGGAATTGCGCGCCGCATCGATCGTGGTGAGTGCAGCGAGGCCCTCGATGAGGGTCTCGCGTTCGTCTCCAAAGGGCAGAATCTCGTCGACCGCGAGACGCCCGGTTGTGAGTGTGCCCGTCTTGTCGACACACAGCACATCGATCCGCGCAAGTCCTTCCACGGCTGGCAGTTCCTGGACCACCACCTGTTGACGTGCGAGTCGGATCACCGCCACAGCCAATGCCATGCTGACCAACAGGACGAGTCCCTGTGGAACGAGCGCAACAACGCCGGCTACCGCCCACACGATTCCCTCGCTGAACGACGAGCTGGTGCGCAGCTGGCTCACGAGCAGAAGCGCTGAGAGCGGTGGAAGTATCCAACCGATGGTACGGAGGATGCGATCGACACCCATGCGAAGCTCCGATTGGGTGAGGGCAAAGGTGCGCGCTTCGGCCGTGAGTCGTTGCGCCCAGCTCTGCTCGCCAACGCGGCGGGCTTCGGCCATCGCTGAGCCGGTGACGACGAAACTTCCGCTGAGCACCTCGTCTCCCGCTGCCTTCACGACCGGGATCGATTCTCCCGTTAACGCAGACTCATCCACCTCGAGTCCACCGCTTCGGAGGACCTCGGCGTCCACGGGAATCTGGTCGCCGGTTCGCACCTCGATCAGATCTCCCAGCACCAGCTCGTCGGGGGCAACCGTTCGGGCGAGGCCTTCGCGCACGACCGTGATCTCGGGCACGAGAAGTACGCGTACTCGCTCGAGGCTGCGTTTCGCTCTCAACTCCTGCACGATGCCGATCGTCGAGTTCGCGACCATCACCAGCCCGAAGACTGCGTCGATGGGCTCACCGAACACAAAGATCACCACGACCAGCGATGTGACGATCGCATTGAAGCGGGTGAACACGTTGGCCCGCAGGATGCTCCAGAGGGAGCGGGACCCGTGCTCGTCGACCACGTTGCCCTGGCCCGCCGCTCGCCTTCGCTCCACCTCGGCGTCGGTAAGGCCGACCATTGTCGTGGCCGGGGCCTCGATCATGGAACGATCGCGGTCGGTGCTGCGGTTCTTGTGGCGATCTGTCGGGTCAGCGAGCCGATCAGATTGTGTGTTAGCGGTTCGGTCCGTCCCCGGCCGATGACGATGAGATCCGCTCCCACCCCGTGTGCGGCCACGTTCGGCGACACCCGCCCCCGGGCGACCTCCATGCGGATCACGAGCTCGGGATGGGCTTCCTTGAGACGATCGGTGAGGTCCTCGAGTCCGGACTTCGCCCAATCGGTGGGCGTATCACCGCCGAAGTAGCTGGCCAGGACGGTCTCCGGTGGGTCGAACGGGAACACCGGTCGGAACCGCACGACGTGAAGGAGAACGAGCGGGAGGCTGCGCGCGGAGGCGTAGTCGGCTGCCCAGAAGGCGGCGCGCTCGCTCGTCTCGCCATGGCCGACACAGGCGAGCACGAAGGGGTGCGCGGGCTCGGGCGCACCCGGGTGATGAACGACAACCACCGGGACCCTGCTGCGACGGATCAGCCGGCGGGTTATCGAGCCCAGAAGGTGAGCGCTTGCACCATCGCCATGTGATCCAACGATCACGGCATCTGCATTCACGGCATCGATGGTCGTGACCAGCGCATCGACCGGGTGATCGTCGATGAACGCGATCGAACTGTCGACGCCCGCGTGTCGAACGGCGTCGGTCCACGTGGAGTGCAGGTCCTTCTCAGCCGTCGTTCGGGCCGCACCCCAGTCCTGGCGGACCGCAGCGCGAGCGAGTTGCTCGAGTGTCGCGAAGCCATGGACAACGTGAAGCCTTGCGGTCGGGGGAGCGTGTCCGATCGTCCACCGGAGCGCAGACGCAGACGCCGGAGATCCGTCGACTCCAATCACGACGTTGGTGAGTGGGTTCATGCATCAAGCGTCCGTCGACCACAATCGGCGAGCTAGGGGCCAAGGTCCCCGCCCGACGAGCGCGCTGGTCGGCTGGTTACTCTGACACGGTGTCGACATCGATCCCGCTCCTCGACGCAGCTGCTCCCGATTTCGCCGAGTCGATGATCGAGGCTTGCGCAGATATCGGTTTCTTCTCCGTCGTCGGCCACGGGATCGAGCCCAACCTCTTTTCGGAGATCCGGGACGCGCTCGCGCGCCTCTTCGACATCGACGACCGCAGCAAACACGAGGGTGCAATCACCCGCGACAACTACCGAGGCTTCATCCCACTCGGCTTCTTCACGCCCAATCGGCGGGAGGTGAACGGCGCCGAACCCGACCAGTACGAGGGTTACAAACTCCACTGGGAGTGCCCGCCCGAGCGGGTCGACGCCCTCGACTGCGACCTGTACGGACCAAATCGCTGGCCCGAGCATGTTCCGGAGCTCCGCTCGCGTGTCCTCGACTATTGGGCGGCGTGTGAGGCCTTCGCTGCGCGTCTGCTCGATGTGGTCGCGCCCGAACTCGGGGTGGCGGCGGCCGAACTTCGTTCGTGGCACGAGGATCCGCTATCGAACATGACACTTCTGCACTATCCGGCGAGCCAGCCCACATCGGATGCGATGGGGATCCATCCGCACAAGGACACCAATGTTTTCACGCTCTTGCATCCCGGGCCGGTGCGCGGACTCGAGGTTCGTGCCGACGACGGTACGTGGATCCAGCCAGAGCTGCCCGCGGACGCGCTGCTGGTGAACACCGGCGAGATGCTCGAGTTGTGGTCGGGTGGGCGTTTCGTGGCCACCCCGCACCGGGTGGTGAACCGAACCGGTCATGAGCGGTATTCGTTTCCCTGGTTCCTGGTGCCGAACCACTCGGTGACCGTCAAGCCTCTTGTGCCGATCGTCGACGGGTTCCGCAGCCACGAGATGCCCGTTGGGCTCCTGTCGGAGGAGGTGTGGCGTACCAACTGGCGCGACGCTGCACCCACCGCCGCCGACTTCGACCTCGGTTCGCTTGATCGTTGAACTGCTCGAAAAGTGTAAAGAATGGCATGAATATTGATCCGTAGCGTCGATTATCCAGTTCATTTATCTCCTGCACAGCAAAAACGATCAATATTCTGATCAGATGATCATGGTCGAGCGCCGAGCCGTCCCCAATAGTTGTTCCACGGCCCGATCGGCGGGTCCCGAGGACAGGAGCAATGTGATGACACCTCCGGCACTGAAGACGAATCTGATGGCAGCGACCATGGGCCCGAGCACCGACGTTGCCGCGGCCCTCGACGTGGACATGGTGTCGGAGTTGTCGTTCGACGATCTCCGCGAGCTCCCAATGCACATGCAGCTCGGTCTCGACCTCTCCGCCCTCGACTGAACAAGGACGTACCCCTCGTGAGCACCTACATGTCCGACATCGAATCATTCACCGCTCTCCGCAGAGCAAACGGCAGCGCATGGAACGCGATCAGTCCCGAGTCGGTGACCCGCATGAAACTCCAGAACCGGTTCCTGACCGGTCTCGAGATCGCCCGCTACACCGCCGGCATCATGCGCCGCGACATGGCCGACTACGACGCCGATGTGACCCGTTATACCCAGAGCCTCGGCTGCTGGCATGGCTTCATCGGCCAACAGAAAATGATCTCGGTCAAGAAACACCAGGGCACCACCGACAAGCGCTACCTCTACCTGTCGGGCTGGATGGTGGCGGCGCTGCGTTCCGAGTTCGGGCCGCTTCCCGATCAGTCGATGCACGAGAAGACCAGCGTCCCTGCCCTTATCGAGGAGCTGTACACGTTCCTCAAGCAGGCTGATGCCCGCGAGCTCAACCACATGTTCCGTGACCTCGATGAGGCCCGGGCTCGAGGCGACGTGAACGCCGAAGCCGCCGCCATCGAAGCGATCGACACCTTCGAGACACACATCGTGCCGATCATCGCCGACATCGATGCCGGCTTCGGCAACGAGGAGGCCACGTACCTTCTCGCCAAGAAGATGATCGAAGCAGGTGCGGCCTGCATCCAGATCGAAAATCAGGTGTCGGACGCCAAGCAGTGCGGCCACCAGGACGGCAAGGTCACCGTTCCCCACGAGGACTTCCTCGCCAAGATCAACGCCGTGCGTTACGCCTTCCTCGAGATGGGCGTTCCCGACGGTGTGATCGTGGCCCGCACCGACAGCCTCGGCGCCGGCCTCACGCAGAAGCTGCCCGTGTCGACCGAGCCCGGCGACCTCGCCAGTCAGTACCTCGCCTACCTCGACGCCGAGGAGATCGACCTCGCCGACGCCGCCGACGACGAGGTGCTCATCAAGCGCGACGGCAAACTCGCTCGCCCCACGCGCATGCCGAATGGCCTCTACGCCTTCAAGGCGAATACCGGCGAGGATCGAGTCGTGCTCGACTGCATCACCAGTCTCCAGAACGGCGCCGACCTGCTGTGGATCGAAACTGCCACACCGCACGTGGGGCAGATCGCAGGGATGGTGAATCGGGTCAGGGAAGTCATTCCCGACGCCAAGCTCGTATACAACAATTCGCCATCCTTCAACTGGACGCTCAACTTCCGTCAGCAGGTGTTCGACGCATGGACCGCAGAGGGCAAGGACATGGGCGACTACGCGCGCGACGAACTCATGGCCGCCGCCTACGACGAAACGCCCCTCGCCGTCGAGGCCGACGCCCAGATCCAGTCGTTCCAGGCCGATGGCTCGGCCCACGCCGGGATCTTCCACCACCTGATCACCCTTCCGACGTACCACACGGCGGCGCTGTCAACCGACAACCTGGCCCGGGGCTACTTCGGCAAGGAGGGGATGCTCGCCTATGTGGCCGGCGTGCAACGACAGGAGATCCGACAGGGGATCGCCACGGTGAAGCATCAGGACATGGCCGGGTCGAGTATCGGAGATGACCACAAGGAGTACTTCTCCGGGGATCAGGCCCTCAAGGCCGAAGGCGCAGACAACACCATGAATCAGTTCTGACCGGCCCGGCTCCGGGTACCCACCAGCACTCGTCGGCCCGTGCGAACCATCAGTGGTTCGTGCGGGCCGGTGCCGTTTTCAGCTCCGGTCGACGGGGGTGAACGTGGAGCCACCGTAGGTCTGCTCGGTGGGGAAGATCTCGAGCAGACTCACGTTCACACGCTCCGGTGCGGTCGCGGCGTACACGATGGCCTCAGCGATGTCGGAGGGATGCAGCTCCTCGCCCCCGTGACCCGTGTGGTCGGCTCGCTCGTTGGGGTCATCGACGGCAACGTCGTAGAACTCGGTGGTGACCCGACCCGGGCAGATCTCGGTGACCCGCACGCCCGTGCCGTGGAGTTCCAAGCGCAGATCGCGTGTGAACATGTGAATCGCCGACTTGGTGGCGCCGTAGAGGGTGCTGGCCACTGCGTTTAACCCGGCGACCGAACCGATGTTCACGATGTGGCCCCGTTTCCGCTGGATCATGCCCGGCAGCACGACCTGGGCCATGTGCAGAGCCGATGTGACGTTCGTGTTGATCGTTCGTTCGAGGTCGTCGACGCTCGCGTTCAGGAAGTCGCCCATTGCGCGGCCCAGGCCGGCGTTGTTCACGAGAAGGTCCACCGGGACTGACGCTCCGAGCTCAACCACCGCCTCCCGATCGTTCACGTCGAGCGTGTATGCCACACACCCCGTCTCGGCGGCAAGTGCGTCGAGGCGATCGGCGCGGCGGGCGGCTGCGTGCACCTCGAAGCCGGCTTCGCACAACGCTCGCACGGTGGCGGCGCCGATGCCGCTCGACGCTCCGGTGACCAGTGCCCGTCCTCGGTCATCCATCAGCTCAGCACGTCCTTCGAGATGATCGTCTTCATGATTTCGCTCGTGCCGCCGTAGATCCGGCTCACTCGGGCGTCGGTCCACGCCCGTGAGATGGGGTACTCGGTCATGAATCCGTAGCCGCCGAAGAGCTGGAGGCAACGGTCGGTGACGCGACCCTGGAGCTCGCTTCCCCACAGTTTCGCCTGGGCCGCCTTGGCCACGGTGAGCGTGTCCTCGTTCAGCTCGGTGATGCATTGCTCCATGAACGGGCGGGTCACCGCGCACTCCGTGGCGATGTCGGCGAGCTCGAACTTCGTGTTCTGGAAGCTCGAGAGCGGAGAACCGAACGCGGTGCGCTCCTTCACATAGGCGATCGTCCATTCGAGAGCGGCTTCCGCCGCCGCGAGGCCATAGAGGCCGATCGACAGACGTTCTTGTGCGAGGTTGAAGGTGAGGTACTCGAAGGCCCGGCCCTCGTCGCCCAACAGGTTGGCGGCGGGAACTCGAGCGTCGGCAAAGAAGAGCTCGGCCGTGTCCTGCCCGTGCTGGCCGATCTTGTCAAGGTTGCGACCGCGTTCAAAGCCGGGCGTGTCACGCTCGATCACGAGCAGACTCATTCCGTTTCGGCCGCCCTCGATGTTGGTGCGGGCGACGGTGATCACGACATCGGAGTTGATGCCATTCGTGATGAACGTCTTCGACCCGTTCACGATGTATTCGTCGCCGTCGCGCACCGCCGTCGTCGCAATGCCCTGAAGGTCGGAGCCCGTGCCGGGCTCGGTCATCGCAATGGCGGTGACCAGCTCGCCCGACGCGATTCCTGGCAGCCAACGCTGCCGCTGCTCATCGGTGCAGTACTCGATGAAGTAGGGCGTCGCGATGTCGTTGTGGAGCGTGATTCCCAGGCCCGCACCACCCAGACCGGCCCGTGCGAGTTCTTCGATGATCACCGCGTTGAACCGGAAGTCGTCCACCCCGCCTCCGCCGTTCTCTTCGGCGATCGCCATGCCGAGAAATCCGTGTGCACCCGCCTTCGCGAACACGTCCCGATCCATGATTCCGGCGCGCTCCCAATCGTCGGCGTTGGGTTCCATCTCGTTCGCCACGAACGAGCGGAAGCTCGTGCGGAACATTTCGTGGGTGTCGTCGTAGATCGTGCTCATGTGGTCACCTGGCGGTTGTCCGCCCAGTACTCGTCCTTCAGCAGTCGTTTGTAGAGCTTGCCGGTCGGGTGCCGGGGAAGTTCGGCGCGGAAGTCGACCGATCGAGGGCACTTCACCCCCGACAGTTGATCGCGGCAGTGGGCGATGAGCCGAACCTCGAGAGCGCGGGCGGCGTCGGCGTCGGCGGGCATCTCGACCGGCTGCACGACCGCCTTCACCTCTTCGCCGTACTCGTCGTCGGGGACACCGAACACGGCCACGTCGAACACCTCGGGATGCATCGTTAGGGCGTTCTCGGCTTCTTGCGGATACACGTTCATCCCGCCGACGATGATCGTGTACGCCTTGCGATCGGTGAGGTAGAGGTACCCGTCTTCGTCGACCCAACCCACGTCACCGAGCGTCGACCAGCCGTTGTCGAGGTGAGACTCGGCGGTCTTCTCGGCGTCGTCGTGGTATTCGAACGTGCTTCCGTCGGAGAAATACACACCCCCCTCGGTGCGACTCGGGCACTCGTTGCCATCGGCGTCGACGATGTGCAGCACCCCGAGCATTGCTCGGCCCACGGTTCCCCGGTGGGCCAGCCACTCTTCGGAGTTCGCGTAGGTGAGGCCGTTGCCCTCGGTGCCGGCGTAGTACTCGTGGATGATCGGACCCCACCACTCGATCATGCGCTCCTTCACGTCGACCGCGCAGGGCGCGGCGGCATGAATCGCGCTTTCCAGGCTCGACACGTCGTACCTGTCGCGCGCAGCACGGTCGAGCTTGAGCATCCGCACGAACATGGTGGGCACCCACTGGCTCATCGTGACCCGGTGGGTCTCGATGGCGGCGAGCGCGTCCTCGGCGTCGAATCGCTCCATTACCACGACCGTTCCGCCCGTTCGATGGATCGCGCGGCAGAACCGCAATGGCGCGGCGTGATAGAGCGGCCCGGGGGAGAGGTAGACGGTGTCGGGGGTCATCCCGAAGAGGCCGACGCCCAAGCGGGTCACGCCATCGGATTGGCCGAGCGGTCCTGCCGGCGGGTCGGTCTTCACTCCCTTCGGACGACCGGTGGTGCCCGACGAGTACAACATGTCGGTCGATTCGACGCGGTCGAGGAGCGGAGTGGAAGGTTGATCCGCCAGGGTGATCTCGAATGCGTCGTGTCCACTGACCGCGCCACCCACGGCGAGCCGCGCGATCACGTCGGGCGTCTCGGGAATGATCGACTCGGCGAGGTCACCCACGTACGGACTGACGATCATCGCCTTCGCTCCGCAGTTGTTGACGATGTAGGCCACCTCGCTGGCGTTGAGGCGGGAGCTGATGGCGGTGTAGATCAGGCCGGCGTAGTGGCAGCCCCACATGATCGGCAGGTATTCGAGGCGGTTCTCCATGCAGAACGCAACGTGGTCTCCGGGTTCGAGTCCGATCGAGCGCAGCCAGTGGCTCAAGCGATTGGCGCTGGCGTCGAGTTCGGCGTACGTGAGCGTGTCGCCGGAACCGGCCATGACGACCGCCGGGTGGTCGGGACGGGTGGAAGCCACATGCCCGGGATAGTAAATCGGTGCGTCCTCGGACATGGTCCGACCGTACGCGTTCGAGTCGGTCACCTGCCGAATCCGAGCCCGGCGGTCGGTGGGGAGAGCGGCTGCGACGCGTGCAAGAATGCGCTCGATCGATCACGGAGATGAGCCATGCGTGCCGCCATCATGACCGAACTGCCCACGACCGCGTTGGTCGTCGCCGATGACGTCGAACTGCGACCAATCCAGCCGGGCGAGGTGCAGATCAAGGTGGCGCACAGCGGGATCTGCCACTCCGACCTGTCGATCATGAACCAGACCCTCCCCGGCACCCAACCGCCGGCCGTACTCGGTCATGAGGGTGCTGGTGTCGTGACCGATGTGGGTGACGGCGTCGAGCACGTGACGCTCGGCGATCACGTGGTGATCGCCTTCAGTCCGCCCTGCGGAGCGTGCCCTTCGTGCAACGAGCGGGCCCAAGCCAACCTTTGCATCACCGGAACGTTGACGATGATGGCTCACGAGCAGTTCGTGTGGAATGACCAGACCGTGGGATCGATGGCCGGCTGTGGCACCTTTGCCGAAGAGACGATCGTTCCTGGCATCGCCGCCATCAAGATCCCGAGCGACGTCCCGCTCGATGTGGCCGCACTCGTCGGCTGCGGCGTGACCACTGGCGTCGGCGGAGCGCTCAATGCGGCCAAGGTGGCGTCTGGCTCGTCGGTCGCAGTGATCGGTTGTGGCGGCGTGGGCGTCGCCGCCATCCAGGGAGCGCGCATCGCTGGAGCGTCGGCGATCGTTGCGCTCGATCTGCACGAGGGCAAACTCGACATGGCCAAGCAGCTCGGCGCAACCCACTCGGCCACCCCCGACCAGATCGAGGACGTGAAGCAGGAACTCACCGCGGGCGAGGGGTTCGACTACGTGATCGAGGCGATCGGCATCGGCGCCACCATGCGCCAGGCTCTCGACCTCACTCGGCGAGGAGGTACCACCTGTGTGCTCGGCGCCGGCAACCCCGAGGACACGTTCTCGATCAACGCCTTCGAACAGTTCTTCAACAACAAGACACTTGTGGGCTCGTGGTACGGCAGCGTCGACGTGCGCACCGACTTCAACCGGTTTCTCGACTACTACCGAAATGGCGAACTCGACCTCGAGGGCATGATCTCACGCCGCCTCTCGATCGACGAGGTAAACGACGGCCTGGACGCGCTGGGAGATCCAGCGGTGGTGCGTCAGATCATCGACTACTGATGCAGAACCGCGACCTCTGCCTGTACGAGGTGGCTGACCGCGTGGCCGTGCTCACGTTCAACCGGCCCGACCGACTGAACGGCATGACCGGCGACATGGAGATGACCTACTACCAGCGTCTCCTCCAGGCCGAGGCCGACCCCGACGTGCGTGCGATCGTGGTGACCGGCGCCGGGCGGGCGTGGTGTGCCGGTGCCGATCTGGCGGCCGCCGAGGGCGGGGAACCGCTCCCCAACACAAAACTTCCGACCACGACACCTCTCGGTATCGACAAGCCGGTCATCGCTGCCATAAACGGCGCCTGTGCCGGAATGGGATTCGGCCTCGCTCTCATGTGTGACTTCCGCATCGCGGTCGACGGAGCCAAGTTCACAACCGCCTTCGCCCAACGGGGGCTGATCGCCGAGTACGGGCTTGCATGGCACCTCACGCAGATCGCGGGTCGGGCGGTTGCGCTCGACCTGCTGTTGACCGCTCGTGTCGCCCAGAGTGCCGAGATGCAGGCACTCGGGGTGATCAATCGGGTCGCTCCTGCCGGCGAGCTGATGGCCGAGGCGATGGATCTCGCCCGTATTCTCGCCGATTCCGTGTCGCCCGCGTCGATGGCCACGATCAAGCGCCAGGTGCTGGCACATCCGCAGCTGAGTGCCGAGGGGGCGATGGCCGAGGCCGACGACCTCATGCGGCAGTCGCTGCGGGGTCCCGATGTTCACGAGGGTGTGACC
>JBPCTR010000137.1:0-14641 GCA_051011575.1 Acidimicrobiales bacterium
GGGGGGGGGGGGGGGTGTGGGGGGTTCGGGGGGTCCATTGGGAGATGCAGGCGATGATGACCGGCTTCATTCTCGAGGATCTCGTACGGCGGTCGGGGGTCACCGCGGTGATCCGCTCGCGCACGCTCCGCACGTGGGGTCAATCGGAGTCGGGTCTCGCCGAGTTGTTGGCGGAAGAGATCGATCGCCTCGACTCGAGCGGCGACGCCACCGGTGGCGTCACGCTCGCGTTTCTCGCAAGCGGCATCGAGGGGTTGAAGGTTCGAATCACGGCCAAGGGACCGGATGAGGCAACGGTCGAGCAGCTGCTGGTCGACGAAGACATGAGGGTCCGATCGATCATCGGAGACATCGTCTTCGGCATCGATGATCAGACGATGGAATCCGTCGTGCTCGACATGTGTCGCGATCGGGGACTCACGCTCGGCACGGCCGAGTCGATCACCGGTGGGTTGATCTCTCAACGGATCACGAACACCCCGGGGTCGAGCTCGGTGTTCCGCGGCGGGGTGGTCTCCTATGCAACCGATGTGAAGACCGCCGTACTCGGCGCTCCCGCTGGCCCGTCCGTGACCGAGGAGATGGCGGAGGCGATGGCGCGAGGAGCCTGCGAAGCGCTCGCGGTCGACGTTTCGGTCGCGACCACGGGTGTGGCTGGGCCCGATGCGTGGGAAGGCGTCCCACCAGGCACCGTGTGGATTGCCACCTGCATAGACGGCGCTGTCGAGACGAGGCTTCTGCGGTACAAGACCGATCGGAACCGAACCCGTCAGTACGCGGCGATCACCGCGATGAACGAGCTTCGAAAGCGTCTCGCCGCGAGCTGACCGATCTGTGGTCAGTCGGGGCGGCGAAGCATCATCGCGTTCCGCACGGCCGTACACACGAGGACGCCGTCCTGATTGTGGGCTCGATGCTCCAAGGTGACGATGCCGCGATCGGGTTTGCTGTTCGAGGGTCGCGCCGCAACGACCTCGGTTTCTACCCCGATGGTGTCGCCGTGGAACAGTGGCGCCGGAAACCGCACCGCCTCGAATCCGAGGTTTGCCACGGTCGTGCCGTGGGTGAGTTCGTGGACAGAGATCCCCACAACGATTCCGAGCGTGAGCAATGAGTTGACGAGCGGCTTTCCGAACTCGGTGGTGGACGCAAATGCCGCGTCGAGATGAAGTGGTGCGGGATTCATCGTCTGCGTCGAGAAACCGACGTTGTCGGCTTCGGTGATCGTGCGAGTGAGCGGGTGGTTCACGACGAGACCGATCTCAAGATCCTCGAACCACATGCCCTTCGGCGTCATGTGCATCGGGCAAGTCTGGCGTCTAGGTGCCGCCAGGGTCCAGCCGGTCAGACCGGAACAGTCACCCCGAAAAAGTCGTGCTGTTCGAGGCACGCATTCGCAAGACGGTCCCACGGATACGAGCTGCGCCGGCCCCATTCGGGTGAGTTCGTTGCGTGAACGACCGTGTGCTGGAGCCGTTGCATGTCGGACTTCGAGAGTGGTTGAAGCCGTACGCCTGCTTCGAGCGCCAACGCCACGGCGCATGCCTCGAGGTGGTTCTCCGCCGGGCGGGAACCAGGATTTTCGAGCCGTGCACGGAGTTCCCGAGGCAGCTTGTCGGCGAAGACCTCGAGCGATTCCTGATAGGTCCACGGAACGTCGAACGGTTCACCGATCGGGTCGAGGGCGTCGACGAGACGTTCGGCGGATCGGCGAATATCACCATTGCACTCGGTGAGCTCGAGGAGCTGGTCGACCGTCGAGCCAACGAATTTCATCGCCGAAACCATAGGGGAGGGATCGGCGAGTCCGGTGGACATCCGCATGGGTAGATCGACCTGCACCGACCGGAGGGAGTCGGTGCAGGTCGACCGTGGTGTTACTCCTCTTCGGAGGCCTCGGCGTCGGAGGTATCCCGATCGAGCCGGAGTGACGCCGAGTTCATGCAGTACCGCAGCCCGGTGGGGGCGGGACCGTCGGGAAACACGTGGCCGAGGTGGGCACCACAGCGTCCACAAAGTGACTCGGTGCGCACCATTCCATGGCTGATGTCGCGGGTCTCGTCGACGGCGTTGCCATCGATCGGCGCGTGGAAGCTCGGCCACCCCGATCCCGAGTCGTACTTGGTCTCACTGGTGAACAGCGGCTCGTCGCACACCCGGCAGCGGTAGGTGCCGGAATCCTTCGTGTCCCAGTACTCGCCAGTGAAGGCGCGTTCGGTGCCGCCCTCCTGTGTCACCTGGTACTGCTCCGGGGTGAGGCGCTCGCGAAGCGCGGCGTCATCGGGATTCGTCATGACAGGGTCCTTTCTGAAGCGGGTGAGGAGGCGGCTGGCGGCGGTTGCACGTCGCATGGGTGCACCGTACCCCCCGCTAGATTGCGCTGTGTTCCTCAACGCTGGGGTTCACCGATTGTTCCGAAAACGAAAGAACCCGCTTCATGATCACCGCCTCCGGCCATCGATGGATCGACTCGACCAGCAACACCGTTCTCGACAGCTGGTACCCCGCCGGCGGTGATCCCGTTCGAGGCTGCGCCGCCGAGGCGGTGGGTCTCATAAGGGGCGAGAGTTTCGAGATCGCAATCGATCCGGCGGCGCCTCCAGCCGATGTGTCCGACGCATACCTGCGTCTCCACCTGCTGAGTCGGCGTGAGGTCGCGCCGCACGGCATCGCGCTCGATGGTGTCTTCGGAACGCTCACCAACGTGGCATGGACAACCGCGGGGCCAGTTCTGCCAGATCGAGTCGACGAATTGCGGGCACTCCTGGCTCCCCGGGGGCACCACGTAGGCGTGAATGGGCTCGACAAATTTCCGCGCATGCTCGACTACGTGATCCCGTCAGGGGTGCGCATCGCCAACTCGAATCGCGTGCGGTTGGGCGCACATCTGGCAGAGGGCACCACCGTCATGCACGAGGGATTCGTGAACTTCAACGCGGGCACCATGGGCACCTCCATGGTCGAGGGTCGGATCTCTGCCGGCGTCGTCGTGGGCCCCGATTCCGACGTCGGTGGCGGCGCCTCGATCATGGGAACCTTGTCGGGGGGCGGCCAAGAGGTCATTTCGGTGGGCGAACGGTGTTTGCTCGGAGCGAACTCGGGCCTCGGAATCTCTTTGGGCAACGACTGCACCGTCGAGGCCGGGCTCTACCTCACGTCCGGGACCAAGATTGCTCTGCCCGATGGCGAGGTGCGAGCTGGGCGAGAGCTCTCCGGCGTCAACGGACTTCTTTTTCGTCGTAACTCGATCTCGGGGGCAGTGGAAGCAGTGCCGAACACCGACGCGAAGTGGGGCGGACTCAACGAGGCGCTGCACTCCGGCCAGTAGCCGGGGACCCGTTGCGTGGCGATCAGCGGATCGCGAGGCCCGTTTCGAGGTCGAAGAAGTGGAATCGATCCGAATCGACGACGAGGTCGATGTCGGACCCGTTCACCACGGGCGAGCGCGGGCTCAGGCGGCCGACGAACGTGGCCGTCTCCTCATCGGAATGGAGGCCCTTCTCGGCTTCGTCGTCGATGGCGTCGGCCACGATGTACGGCTCGGCGTCGAGCCCGAAGTGCATGATGATCTCGGAGCCGAGCGATTCGACGAGTCGCGCCGATGTCGAAAAGGAGCGGTTGGGGGGCGCGTCGGGAGCGAGCGATGCGTCCTCGAGGTCCTCCGGACGAAGACCGGCCACGATTTGTGATCCAAGGCGTTCGCGCAGAGGGGAATCGGCGGCGAGTGGCGACAGGGCGAGGCTGGTGGAGCCAATTGTGACAACCGGAGCCTCGACGGTTCCGCCGAGCTCGGCCTGCATGAGGTTCATCGCCGGCGAACCGATAAATCCGGCCACGAACACGTTGTCGGGTGTGTCGTAGAGCTCCTGAGGAGTGGCCACCTGCATGAGGTAACCCTTGTTGAGGACGGCGACACGGTCGCCCATGGTCATTGCCTCGACCTGGTCGTGGGTCACGTACAGGGTCGTCACACCAAGGTTGCGCTGAAGAGATGCGATCTCCGCACGCATCGCCACGCGAAGTTTCGCGTCGAGGTTCGAGAGCGGCTCGTCCATCAGAAATGCCTTGGGCTGGCGCACGATCGCCCGACCCATTGCAACACGCTGACGCTGGCCGCCCGACAACTGACCGGGCTTGCGCTCGAGCTGATCGGTCAGGTCGAGAATTGCCGCCGCCTTTCTCACCCGCTCGGTGATCTCGGCCTTCGGCAGCTTGGCGAGCTTGAGCGCGAAGCCGATGTTGTCGGCCACGGTCATGTGTGGATACAGCGCGTAGTTCTGGAAGACCATGGCGATGTCGCGGTCTTTGGGCTCCACGTCGTTCACGACGCGGTCGCCGATCGTCAGCGTTCCCGAGCTGATGTCCTCCAGACCTGCGACCATTCGCAGGGCGGTCGATTTACCGCAGCCAGAAGGACCCACGAGCACGAGAAACTCGCCGTCCTCGACGTCGAGTGAAAGGTCGTACGTGGCCTGGAAACCGTTTGGATAGACCTTATTTATCCCGTCGAGTTTCAACCCTGCCATGCGTACTCCCTGGAGTCGGACCCTTCATTTCTAGCTGTTGAAGGGGGGATTCACCAAGTTCTCGGCATTGCCCCGCGGAGCTTGCCGACACACGCCATACTCATGAGATGTCACCACGGACCGTCGTCGCCCGCGCCCCGGGCCGGGTGAACCTGATCGGTGAGCACACCGACTACAACGACGGTTTCGTGTTGCCCATGGCGTTGCCTTTCGACACCACGATTCGCTTGACGGAACGGGACGATCGCGTCGTGAATCTGCGATCCGATGGATTCGCCGACACCACGATCACGATCGACGACGACCCTCGGTCGGTCGTCGGATGGGCACGCTACGTGGCCGGAATGATCGATCGACTCGGGGCACCTGGTGGCTTCGACGCCGAGGTATCGACCACGATCCCGATCGGGGCGAGCCTGTCGTCGTCGGCTGCGCTGGAGGTGGCCACCGGTTTCGCGTTGTGTGCGATGGCCGGCGCCGGTGCCGATCCCTCGTTGATCGCTCGGGCGGGACAGTGGGTCGAGAACGAGGTCATCGGAATCCAGAGCGGGATCATGGACCAGTTGATCTCCGCCGCGGCGGTCGAAGGACACGCACTGATGGTCGACTGCCGCTCGCTCGAGACCAGGGCGGTTCAGCTGCCCGCGGAAAGCACCGTCGTGATCATGGACACCATGACCCGCCGCGAACTCGCCGAGAGCGCCTACGACGAACGTCGAGCCGCCTGTGAACGTTCGGCGGAGCAAATCGGAGTGAGCGCGTTGCGCGATGCGTCGATCGATCAACTCTCGCTGGTCACGAACGAGCTCGATCAGCGGCGGGCTCGTCACGTGATCGGCGAGAACCTGCGGGTTCAACGCGCGGTCGAGGCGCTGTCGGTCGGCGACGCGGCCCGATTCGGGTCGCTCATGAACGAGAGTCACGAGAGTCTTCGAGTCGACCACGAGGTGTCGTCGATGGCTCTGGACTGCATGGTTGAGCTGGCGCGGGAGAGTCCAGCATGCCTGGGTGCCCGCATGACCGGCGGAGGATTCGCGGGCTGTGCCGTCGCCCTGGTCGAACGCGACCGCACCGAAGCCTTCCTCGAGCTCGTCCGCCGCCGCTACGACGAGGAATGTGGAATTGTTCCCGATCTCTGGGCCGTCGACCCCGGCGCCGGCGCATCGGTCGAAGTGCTCTGAGGGGCGCCAGTCAGACCGAGCGCAGCGACTCCCGTTCGACGACTTCCACGTCGAGTGAGAGCCGTCTGACCGGGCCGCCGGGATTCTCGATTCGGTCGACGAGGATGTCGAGAGCTTTGGCGCCGAGCACTCGCGGCGAGAGTCGGATCGTCGTGAGCGTCGGGTTCACGAGCGATGCGAGCTCGATGTCATCGAAGCCGATGACCGACACCCGACCGGGCACCTCCCAGCCGCCGCTCTGAAGAACCCGCAGAACGCCGATCGCCTGGATGTCCGTTGCCGTCACGATACATGTGACGTCTGATTGCAGAATCGTCTTGGCGATCTCTGATGGAATGTCCGCCGACATCGGAAGCCGACTCTCCCAAACCACCTCGGCCGCGCCGTCGAGTCTCGAAAGAAAGCCGCTCCTCCTGAGCTCAGCGGTGTCTGAGCCCTCAGGACCCGACAGCAGACCGATGCGCCGATGGTTGCTCGCAACGACAAGATCGGCCTGGAGGGCGCCGCCGGCGCGCACGTCGGGTCGCACGCTGTCGAAGCCCTCGATCTGACGGTCGTACACCACGACGGGGAACGAGTAACCACGGTTCGAGATCACGTCCTCGACGACCGGCGTCCAGATGAGCCCTTCGGGAACCTGGTCGGCCAGTCGCTCCAGGGCTTCGTTTTCGTCGACTTCGCCACCACGGGAATCGAGCAGGAACACGGAGAACCCACGGGCGGCGGCTGCGGAATACACGCCTTGGGCGAATTCGGGGAAAAACGGATTCATGAGATCTCGCACGGCCAGGCCGATCGTGCCCGATCGCCCGGTGCGATGTGCGATCGCCAGATTGTTCGCCCGGTAACCGAGCTCGTCGACGCAGGCGCGAACTCGATCGGCGGTCTCGGTCGAGACCGACCCCGAACTATTCAGAACGTAGGAAACGGTGGCGGTCGACACGCCCGCCAGCGCCGCGACGTCTCGAATGGTTGCTCGTGCCATGGAGTCCCGCGCGTGCCGTCGATCAGCCCTTGCTCGCTCCGACCGACAGCCCAGCGATGAACTGTCGGCGCAGCAGCAGGTAGATGATGATGGTCGGCATCACGACGATGAGGGATCCGGCGGCGACGAGATTGTCGTCGGTGAAGAACTCACCGCTCAGATTGCGAAGCGAAGAGGTGATCGGAAGGTCACGGCCCTTCTGCACCAGCACGACCGCCCAGAAGTAGTCGTTGTAGATCCACGCGAATTCGAGCGTCGCGAGCGCGCCCAGAGCCGGGCGCGTGAGCGGCATGACGATCTGCCAGTACTGACGCCACAGACTGGCCCCGTCGACCATCGCCGCCTCGTTGAGCTCCTTTGGAAGTGTCTTCATGTAGTTGCTGAGGACGAATGTGCAGAAGCCCGACTGAAACGCGACGTGGATCAGAATCAGCCCGAAGAGGCTGCCCCGGAGTTCGCCACTCTCGGAGAACACGGGGACCTCGAGCAGCGGGATTCGGTTGTAGATCTGGAAGAGCGGTTGGATGATCGCCTGCGGTGGGAGCAGGTTGCCCGAGGTGAAGAGCATGAGGAGGGCGATGTTGAACTTCCAGCTGTACCGGCTGACCGCGAAGGCCACCATGCTCGAGAAGAACAGCACGAGGACCACGGCTGGGATCACGACCACGAACGTGACGAACCAGTGGCGAGGCATGTCACCTCGCGACCATGCGTCCCGGAAGTTGTCGAGGGTGAGGGTGTCCGGCCACGAGAAGAATCCGGCCGGGTCGGTCGAGGTCTCCGAGAAAGGCCGGAACGAAGAGATGACCATGCCGATCATCGGGAGCAACCAGAGAACGGCCATGAGCAGGAGGAAGACCTGAGCGATGTTCTGGGAGCGCTTCGTGGCGATCATGAGCTTCTGTCGTCCTTGAACGTGCTTCGGAGATACCAGATCACGAATCCGAAACAGAGCAGAAGCAACATGACGCCGTACGCAGAGCCGCGGCCGACGTTGCTCGACTCACCGAGGATGCTCTCGGTGACGAGGATCGACAGCACGTCGGTGCTGATCGGGTTGTTGAGCACGTCGATGATGTCGAAGACCCGGAGCGCCTCGATCACGGTGATCACGAGGATCACGACGTTCACCGGGCGAAGCGAGGGAAAGATCACATTCTTGAACGCCTGCCATTCGCTGGACCCGTCGATGGCGGCCGCTTCTCGTAAAGAGGGGTCGACGGCCTTCAGGCCCGCGAGGTACAGCACCATGATGTAGCCGACGTGGCGCCAGATCATGGGGGCGATGAGGGCGAGGAAGTTCTTGCTGAGGCCGTAGTCACCAATGAACGGGATGAGAATATCGGAGTCTCCGAGCCAGCTGATCTGGTCCCCTTCCTCGGTGCGTCCGAGCGCGACGTTGAGGATGCCCTGGCGAGGTGAATAGATCACGCTCTTCCAGATGAACCCGACCACGGCCAGCGAGAGCACGACCGGGAAGTAGAACACGCTCTGGTAGATCGCCGTTCCCTTCAGGTTCTTGTCGAGGATGTAGGCGACGAGGATTCCGAGCGGGGTGGCCACGAGGAAAAGGAAGAGGAGCACCCAGAAGTTGTTGAGTAGCGCCTCGTACAGGTCCTTCTCGAAGACCGTGAAGAGCTGCTTGTAGTTCCGAAACCCGACGAACTCCATGGTGTCGAACCGGAACCCGTTCCAGTTCGTGAACGACAGGAGCAGCGTGGCGAGCGCGGGGATCCAGATCAGAGAGACGTGCAGGAACGTGGGGATGCCGACCATCGCGGAGATGACCCGACGGTCGGTATTTGTCAAAAGCGAATAACGCCGTCGTCGCCCCCCATCGGGGGACGACGACGGCGTCTCTTCGGACACAGCTGACGTCGGCGCGGACGACTCCGGCGGGACGGAGGGGTCGTACGTCGAGGTCATCAGCAGCCCTGAATCAGCTGTTGAAGTCGGCGAAGATCGCCACCTTCTTCTCTTCGAGATCTCCCAGCAGCGAATCAACGTTGCCTGGGTTCTCGATGAACTCCGCGAACATGTCGCCGGCGGCGCCAGCGAAGTCGGGGATGGTGTCTCGGTCGAGGAACTGCGAGATGCCGGTGGCGGCGCTTGCGAGCTCGCTCGACTTCTTCTGCAGGTCGTTGTACACCGAGGTGTTGGCACCCGAGTTGGAGGCCACGACCGACGGGTCCTGCGACAGGTAGGCATCCTGTGCGACCGGGGTCGACATGTGCAGGAGCAGTTCCTTCGCCGCAGCTTCGTTGGTGGGCTCGGCTACCAACTGGAAACCGTCGATCGGGGCGTCGAGCGCAGCGGCGCCGATCGCAGGGTCGATCTCGGGGAAGTTGAAGAAGTCCATGTCGGCAGCGAGGCCGTCGGAGGCGCTGGCGGCGAAGGTGCCGAGCAGGAACATGCCTGTACGACCCTCTTCGAGGTCGATTGCCGCTTCCTGCCAGGTGCGGCCGTTGGCGCCTTCCTGATGGAACGGCAGCAGCTCGGTCCAGGTGTCGAACACCGCACGGGTACGATCGTCGGTCCAGCTCTCGTTTCCGCCCATGAGGTCGACGTGGTAGTCGTAGCCGTTGATGCGGAGGTTGAGGGCGTCGAAGGTGCCCATGAGCGGCCACTTGCCATCGTTCGCGGCAGCGAAGGGCGTGATGCCATCGCTCATCATCTGCTCGGCGAGCGCCATCAACTCGTCGAGGTTCTGGGGCTCGCTGTAGCCATTCGAGCCGAACGTGTTCTTCGAGTAGTTGACAGCCCAGGTGTAGAAGTTCGTGGGAACGAAGTACTGGTTGCCATCGCTGGCGGTGGAGGCGGCCTTGAAGCCCTCGCCGAGACCGGTGATGTTCTCCCACACGTCGGAGATGTCGCCCACGAGGCCCTGATCGGCGAAGAACTTGTTGCGGAATCCGGCGAACCACGCGAGGACGTCGTCGTCCTGCGCCTGGAGAATCGTGGTGATGTTCTCCTGGTAGGTGTTGTGGTCGAGCGTGTTGATGGTGACGTCGACGTCCTTGTTCGGGAACGAGTCGACGACGGCCTGGAGGCCGGCCTGCGGGTTCGGATCGGACGCGTTGGATCCGACGTTCAGCGTGCCCGAGGCACTGCCGATCTCGCCCGTGAAGCTGTCGTCGCCACACGCCGCGAGGACGCTGCCGCCCACAACGAGTGCACCGGCAGCGGCGCCGCCCTTGAGCACGCTGCGGCGTTCGACGAATCCGTCCCACGCGGTCGGACTCGGATAATTCGTTGACATCAGGTTCCCCTCCTGGTCGGCGAGCCGGCTCGATGCCGACGTTCGCTGGTGTCATGGTGCGCGAGCTGGCGCAACCGGATCGCAGCCTACGCTTAACCGGTTAAGCAATCAAGGCTCGATTGAACGAAACTTCCCCGGAGCTCCAATGATGTTCGTAGAGGATGTGTTGGACCACCGACGAAAACCGGGCCTATGTTGGCTCGGGCACTCGAAGTGAGGGACACGAGATGGCAGAAGTGCAATTGGCCGAACTGACCAAGGTCTACGACGGCGCCGACGAGGCCGCCGTCGACGGACTCGACCTGGAGATCGACGACGGTGAGTTCGTCGTGTTCGTGGGGCCGTCGGGCTGCGGGAAGTCCACGGCGCTGCGCATGATCGCTGGTCTCGAGCAGATCACCGGGGGCGAGGTACGCATCGGCGATCGGGTCGTCAACATGATTCCCCCGAAGGACCGCGACATCGCGATGGTGTTCCAGAACTACGCGCTCTATCCGCACATGACCGTGTCGCGGAATCTTGACTACCCGCTGAGAATCGCGGGCGTCGAGAAGGAGGAGCTGAACGAGCGCGTCGACCAGATCGCTCGCACGCTACAACTCACCGAGCTGCTCGGTCGCAAGCCGGCGCAGCTGTCGGGTGGCCAACGCCAGCGAGTCGCGATGGGTCGGGCTCTCATCCGCCGACCGGCGGTGTTTCTAATGGACGAGCCGCTCTCGAACCTCGATGCGAAACTTCGCGTCTCGATGCGATCCGAGATCGCTCGCATCCAAAGCGAACTGTCCGTGACCACCGTGTACGTAACCCACGACCAGGTCGAGGCAATGACGATGGGTGACCGAGTCGTCGTCCTGAACGGCGGCGAACTCCAGCAGGTGGCGCCTCCCGAGGTGCTCTACAACAAACCTGCCAACGTGTTCGTGGCCGGGTTCATCGGGTCGCCTGCCATGAACTTGTGGACCTCGAAGTTCGAGGCGACGGGCAACGGCGGGCGCGTGTCGCTCGGCATCCAGGACCTCCGAGTTCCGGACGAGGTCGTCGAGGCGACGGGTCTCGCCGCTCACGCCGGGAAGGAACTGATCGTGGGTATTCGACCCGACGACCTTTTCGACGATGTCGAAGGTGCACCCGATGGGTGCATTGATGCTCGGGTAACCATTCGAGAAGCGCTCGGCTCCGAGGTGATCTGTCACCTCGACGTCGGCGTCTCGCGTGTTCTCATCGACGACCCGGACCTCGAGGAGATGGCAGCGGAGGGCATGGCGCCCGACGTCGACTTCGTTGGCCGATTCGCGCCGACGAGCACGGCATCGCCCCAAGAGTCCCGAAGGGTGCGGTTCGATGTATCGAAGCTGCACTTCTTCGACGCCGAGTCCGGTCAGCGCATCGATCGCGAGGTATGACGGCCACGACTCCGTCGAACTTTTTCCATCCGAGCGTCGTCGACATCTCGCGTCTGGCGATGGCGTCGCCGCTCGAGGCGGTGAGCGGGCGCGCATCCAGCTCACTCGATGGCGAATGGGACTTTCTTCTGATCGACCGCCCAGAGGTGGCGCCATCGGGTTGGTTCCGAGCCGATCATGACATCGCCGGCTGGCGGAAGCTCCGCGTTCCGGGCGTGTGGACGCGCCAGGACACGGGTGATCTTCCTCACTACACGAACATCATGATGCCCTGGCCGGGCAATCCGCCCGACGTGCCCGAGCACAACCCGACCGGCCTGCATCGAGTCTGGTTCGATCGCCCGATCGGCGATCGCGTCGTCGTCGAGTTCGGAGCGGCGGAGAGCATGCTCGCCATCTGGTGCAACGGCCAGTTCGTGGGTATGGGCAAGGACTCGAGGCTGTCGTCGTCCTTCGACCTGACCCCGCACCTCGTCGATGGATCGAATCTGCTCGCGGCGATGGTGTGTCGCTGGAGCGATGCCACATGGATCGAGGATCAGGACCACTGGTACCACGGAGGCATTCATCGGCCGGTCCGGCTGGAGGGCACGGCTGCGACGCGTATCGACGATCTCGTCTGCACGGCCGACTACGACTCCAAGAGCGGCACGGGCTCGTTACATGTCTCCGTCGAGGTCGGCTCGACGAGCTCGATTCCCCAAGGGTGGACGGTGCGGATCTCTTCGGGCGGCGACCTCGACGTCGGCGGCGAGGTCGCCGTTCCCGCTGACCCGCCGAGCGAGGGGATCGAGGCGCTCATGGCGGCCTACGACCATCCCGGGCGGGTTGCCGCCCACCAGGTCGACGGTCTGCAGGTCGAGCCGTGGTCGGCTGAGCATCCTCGGCTTTACGACGTCGTCGTCGCGCTGGTCGACCCCAAGGGCAGCACCATCGAGTCGATTCGCCGACGAGTCGGCTTCCGCCGGGTCGAGGTCGCCGACCGTCAGCTTCTCATCAACGGTGCGCCGATCATGATCAACGGCGTGAACCGCCACGATCATCACCCCGACACCGGCAAGACCCTCACGATCGAGGAGTTCAGGGCCGAGCTCGTTTCGATGAAGCGCCACAACATCAATGCCGTCCGTACGGCGCACTACCCGAACGATCCGGCGCTGCTCGATCTGTGCGACGAGCTCGGGTTGTACGTCGTCGACGAGGCGAACATCGAGAGTCACGCCCGCCACGACGCGCTCATCCGATCGGGTCTCTTCGATGCGGCGGTGCTCGATCGGGTGAAGCGCATGGTGTTCCGCGATCGGTCCCACGCCTGTGTGATCGGCTGGTCGCTCGGGAATGAATCCGGCCATGGGGCTGCGCACGACGCGGCTGCGGCATGGATTCGACACACCGATCCGACGCGGTTCGTGCAGTACGAGGGTGGCTTCAATGCGACCTGGAAGGAGCGTGGGAGTCGAGAAACCCGAGAGGCCGGTCCCGATCGTTCGGGTCGCCTGATCACCGATGTCGTGTGCCCCATGTATGCCTCGGTCGAGGAGATCACATCGTGGGCCGAGTGGGCTGATCGCACCGACCTCGACGATCGTCCGCTGATCCTCTGTGAGTACAGCCACGCGATGGGCAACTCGAACGGCGGACTCGACCGCTATTGGAACGCCTTCGAGACGTACCGCTCGCTCGGCGGAGGTTTCGTCTGGGACTGGAAGGACCAGGGTCTGCGAGAAACCGACGATGAAGGCCGCAATTGGTGGGCATACGGTGGTCATTACGGAGACGAACCGAACGATGGAAACTTCTGCATCAACGGGCTCGTCGACCCGGACGGACTCCCTCATCCAGCACTGGCAGAGCTCGCGTGGCTCGCGCGTCCAGTCGTGTGCGACCTCTCCGGAAGCTCTCTGACGATCCGGAATCGGCGAAGCCACTCGACGACCGGCGACCTGCGAATTCGGTGGCAGCTCGAGGTCGACGGATCGCCGATGGGGGAGGGCGTCGTGGATCACGAGCCCATCGCACCGCTGTCCGAAGTCACGCTCGATCTTGCGGTGCCGGTACCAGCCATCGAACCGGCCGACGCCATTACGCTCACGTTCTTCGTCGAACTGGCCCACGATGAAGCCTGGGCTCAGGCGGGCCATGTCGTCGGCCACGACCAGGTCGTTCTCGTCGAGGCAGCCCAACAAGGTCTGGTCACCGCCATCGTCGAACCGGCAGAGTCCTCGACGCTCACGGAGATCGTCGAGCGGATCCGACCCACAGTGTGGCGAGCGCCTACCGACAACGACGGGGTCGCCCAGGGCTGGATGCGCAAGGTGAGCGGGATTCGCCCCCAGTGGATCTCGTGGGGCCTGGACGCTCTCGAGATCGTGGAAGAGGAGCGGACCGAGCGCCACGACGGTGGGAACAGGGTGTTCGAACGCCGCTTTCGCGTCGACGGGGCGCTGGCCAGCGCTGTCCACCTCTGCACGGCCACGTTCACCACGGGCGGTGCGGTGCACGTCGTCGATGAGATCCAGATCCCGCCCGAGTGGCTCGACATTCCGCGCATGGGTGTGACGTTCGAGATCGATGCCTCTTTCGGTCGCCTCCGCTGGTTCGGTCTTGGACCTCACGAGACCTATTGCGATCGCAGGGCCTCTGCCCGTCTGTCGCTCTGGGAACAGTCGGTCGCCGAGCAGTACCACCCTTACGTTGTTCCCCAGGAGCACGGATCACATTTCGACACGCGTTGGTTCGAACTTCTCGACCCCAACGGCAATGGAATTCGGATCGATTGTGTACAGCCGCTCGCAGTCTCCGCTCGAATGCACAGCGATCGTGCGCTTACCCATGCCGGCACGCTTGCCGAACTCGCCGCGAGTGATCACATCGAGATCCACATCGACGCAGGTCAACGAGGTCTGGGCACGGCGGCGTGCGGCCCCGATACCTCCGCGGAAAACTTGCTTGGTCCGGGCACACATCGATGGCAATGGACCCTCACGCCGATCGTCGCCGACTCGGCTGCGCCGACTCGCAGAGATGGTCGCCGGTGAAGCGATCGCCTAGATGGCGTCGTGCTCAATCGACGTAGCGTCGGGCCTTTGCCTTCTTGCCCTTCACGGTCGAGCGGGTGATCGCGTTGACGACCTCGTCGACGGACGACTCGGGTACACCCACCACCGAGTAGTGGTCGGAGATTCGGATGGGTCCGATGTCTCGCCCGGCCAAGCCGGTCTCGTTGGCGATCGCGCCGACGAGGTCGCCGGGGCGCACGTTGCCACGGCGGCCCACGCCGACGTACA
>JBPCTR010000138.1:0-25601 GCA_051011575.1 Acidimicrobiales bacterium
GACCGAACTCCGCGAGCGCATCATCAAGAGCGCCATCGCGGTCGCGGTCGGCGGCGTGGTGTGTTTCGTGTTCTTCGGCCGGATCCGCGATGCGCTGCTCGAACCGTATTGCAACGCCCTTCCCGAGGACGATCCCGATCGACTGGTGACCCAGGCGAACTGCAACCTGATCCAGACCGAGCCGCTCGAGGGATTCGGGCTGGTTCTCACCGTGGCCGGCTATGGAGGCCTGATGTTGGCTCTGCCCGTGGTGCTGTGGCAGCTCTGGCAGTTCATCGTCCCGGGCTTGTACCCCCACGAGAAGCGGTATGCGGTCCCGTTCGTCGCCTCGGGCGTGGTGCTGTTCGCCTTCGGATCCGGACTCGCGTACTGGTCGATCCCTCGTGCCCTCGACTTCTTGCTGGAGATCGGTGGGTTCGAACCGTTGCTGGCTCCGGCGCCCTACGTGTCGTTCGTCGTGAAGATGCTCCTCGCCTTCGGGCTGGGCTTCCAATTTCCGCTGATTCTGATCGTGCTCCAGATGGTGGGAATCGTCGAGGTCGACACGTTGAAGAAGGGGCGGCGCTACGCCATCGTCGGAATCGTCGTGCTGGTGGCGATCCTGACGCCGAGCGGCGACCCGATCACACTGATCGTGCTGTCGATTCCGATGTACATCTTCTACGAGGCGTCCATCGTGTGGGGACTCTTGCGGAAACGGCGCCTGCGCAAGGCCGCAGCAAACACCTAGATGGCCACCGGGGCGGCCGGGCCGCCGCGAAGTTTTGACATCGATCGATTCCAGGTCGAAGCCATCGACCACGTCGAAGCCGGACGATCGGTCGTCGTGTCGGCGCCGACAGGGAGCGGAAAGACTTTCGTCGCCGAACACGCGCTGTGGCTTGCCCGCGGTCGCGGACGCCGAGGGCTTTACACCACGCCGATCAAGGCGCTGTCGAATCAGAAGTTTCGGGATCTGCGCGGCTGGATGGGTACCGACGACGTGGGCCTCCTAACGGGCGACAACTCGATCAACGGCGACGCGGCTGCGGTGGTGATGACCACGGAGGTGCTTCGCAACATGCTTTACGCAGAGCCCGAGCGCCTCGCGACGACCGACATCGTCGTGATGGACGAGGTCCACTACCTGCAGGACAACTATCGCGGACCGGTATGGGAGGAGGTCATCATTCACCTCCCGAGCCACATTCGATTGGTCGCCTTGTCGGCCACCGTGTCGAATGCCGACGAGTTGGCCGAGTGGATCTCGGAAGTGCACGCGCCCTGTGCGGCCGTCACTGAGACCCGGCGGCCGGTCGAGCTCGAGAACCTCTACCACGTCGGCGAGAAGAACAAGCCTCGGCGCCATCTGATGCCAGTCCTCAAGAAGGGCCGGGCGAACCCCGAGGGTCGTCGATTCGATCCCGGTCGTAGCGGCGATCGCAGTTCCCGCGGAGGCAAACGCGGCCGAGGGCGGGGGAGTGACCAACAGCGTGGCGAGCGGCGGCCATGGCGTACTCCACGGCGGCATGAGGTGATCAAGGAACTCGAGCGACGGGACCTTCTGCCCGCCATCACGTTTATCTTCAGTCGCGCCGGTTGTGAGGACGCCGTCAGCGCGCTCCGAAACGCCGGAGTACGGCTGACCGACGACGCCGAGGCGGCCCGAATCAGCACCTTTGTCGAGGAGCGAACCCGCCATCTGAGCGAGGTCGACCGAACGGCACTCGGATTCGATCCCTGGCGACGCGGACTCCACATGGGCCTTGCCGCCCACCACGCCGGCATCGTGCCGCTGTTCAAGGAGACGGTGGAGGAGCTGTTCGCTGCCGGCTTGTTGAAGGCGGTGTTTGCTACCGAAACCCTCGCCCTTGGCGTGAACATGCCGGCCCGGACCGTGGTGATCGAGAAGTTGTCGAAGTTCACCGGGGAGCATCACGAGGCGCTCACACCGGGCGACTACACCCAACTCACCGGGCGCGCTGGCCGCCGCGGAATCGACGAGAAAGGCCATGCGGTCGTCCTGTGGACACCCTTCACGACCTTCGACGAGGTGGCCACGCTCGCTCGTTCCGGTGCCTTCGAGCTCCGCTCGGCGTTTCGTCCCACATACAACATGTCCTGCCATCTGGTGTCGCGATACACCCGCCGTGAGGCCGAGGAACTCCTCACCAGATCGTTTGGGCAGTTCCAGTCGAATCGTGCGATCGAAGACCTCGAGCAACGCAGAGCGCGTCTCCTGAGCGCCCTCGATCAGGTCGATGACGCTGCGCCGGAACGCTCTGACGTCGTCGACATCGACGCGATCACGCGCGTGCTGTCGGGACTTCGGCCCGGAGATGCGGTTGATGTGGGTTCTGCCGACACCGGGCAGGTCGTCGCCGTTTTGAGTGTGGCGATGCGCCGGAAGGAAGTGCAGGTTCGCGTCATCGATCGCGATGGGGCGACTCACATCGTCGATCCGGATGCTCTCGGCGGGATCCCGGTTGTTGTGGCGACCTTCGATCTTCCGTCGCCGTTCGATCCAAACAACACCTCGCACCAACACGAATTGGTGGGGCGTCTGCGCCAGACGCGACGCCGTGCGTCGGCACGCGCGCGCCAGCGCAGTGGTAACGCGGCGAGCGGAAGCTCGGGCCACGTTGCTCAATTCGCCACACCGAGCCCCTGGAAGGGGTCGGATCAGGCCCAGCAGCGTCGCGAGCTGCGACGGGTCGAGGCTCGCATCAAGGAGCGCAGGGGCCGGCTGATCGATCGATTCGGTGCGATCGTTGCGCTCCTCAGCACGCTCGGTCACATCGACAACTGGAACCTCACCGAGCGGGGTCGCATCCTCCTTGGCACATTCCACGAGCTCGATCTGGTGATCGTGGAATCACTTCTGGAGGGCCATCTCGATGGCCACGATCCGGCGACGCTCGCCGGGGTCGTTGCAACCTTCGTCCACGAACCTCGACGCCACGATGACGGTCCTGAACCATGGTTCTCTTCGGACCGGGCCGAATCCGCAATACAGGGCATATTCGACGTGCACGCCCGAGTGGTTCGCCTCGAATCAGCACATGGCCTTCCAGAGTCGCGAGAGATCGACCCCGGGCTCTTCGCTGCCGTTCACGCCTGGGCCGCCGGTGCGGCATTGGGTGACATCCTCGACGAGGAGGACCTCACCGGCGGCGACTTCGTGCGTTCGGTCAAACAGGTCGTGGACGTGCTCTCGCAGATCGCCACGGTTGCTCCCGACCGAGATACCCGCAGCGCCGCCCAGACCGCAGTGAGTCGGATTCGGCGTGGCATCGTCGATGCGCCCTTCGACCCTGAACAGGACGGCGACGTCGTCCTCGGTGGTGCATGACAGATGGCGCCGTGACGATCGAGAAGGGTACCGACTGGGGGAGTCGCGGTGAGCTTGCCGACGATGCACCGATCGCCGCGACCGATCGTGAGATCGTCGACGCGTACTTGGGTGGAGCCACCGAGGTCGGACTAGTCGCCGGAGATCTCGCTCGAAGCGTTGGCGCCAATGCGTCGGCCGATGACCTGCGCCGCGGCGCCGACCGAGTGCGACTACCGATCGACCTCGGAGAGATCCAGAACGACACAGGCAGATTCGTGTTCGCCGCGCACGCCGTGCTGCGGCGTCGAGGATGGCGGGGCGACGTGATCGCCATCATGAATACACCATTCCTCGGCGGCTGGAACCCAGCGCCGAGGGCACATCCGAACGACGGCCACCTCGACGTCGTATGGGCGACGCTCCGGGGAGGGCAGAAGTGGGAGGCCCGCCACCGCCTCGCTAGTGGCACGCACATACCCCATCCCGACATCCAGGTCCGCCGCCGCGCGAATGGAGAGATCCCCGAAACTCCTGGAACAAAGTTGTGGATCGACGGCCGGCGAATCGGACCGGGAATCGCACTGTCGTTTCGGGTCCTGCCCGATGCACTCACGATCGTGATCTGACGCCGATTCGCGTGCAGCGAATATTGGTGTGGTCCATCCCCGACAAGCTCCAGAGCCATAACATCGGCCGCCGTGACCCCCTACGAGGCCGAAGAGTTCAGCGCCGCCGAGGCGGACGTCCTGCGGCGCTACTTCACGAACCTGGACCAACCCGTATTCGCGCTTGTCAACCTCCCCGAAGTGGTGAAGGGTGCGCTCTTCGCCAGGTACTCGAGGTCACACAAGAGTCTCCGACGGCTGTTTCTCGAGGAGTTCGTGGGCGACCTCGACGTGAGTGGCGACGAGTCGATAGACGCCACGGTTGGACTTCGGCGCGCCGAGGAGCTCTACGACCGGGTCTTCTTTCAATACGGCGACGACAGTGTGGCCCAGCTCGGGGGCGTCCACCTCGCGTGTGAGCAGGCCTCGAATGTTCTCACGAAGATCCTCGAATGGGGCCGTCTCATGGCCTACCTGGAGCAGTCGACGCGCTACATCCGATACGACGAGCGTCTCGGGGGTCGCTATCGCTTCTACCGCGACACCGAGATCCTGAATTCCACTCTCGGTACGCGATACGTGGGCGAGATGGACCGCATGTTCGACACGTACAGCGGACTCATCGGCGTGATGGAGAGCTTCTATCGGAACGCGATCCCGAAGAAGACCACCGACGGCGACATGGCGTATCGCATGGCGATCCGCGCAAAGGCCCTCGACTCCATTCGAGGGATGCTGCCGGCAGCGTCGCTGTCGAACGTCGGAATCTTCGGATCGGGCCAGGCCTACGAGGCTCTCCTTCTCCGCATGCGAGGCTCGGCGCTGCCAGAAGCCCGTCAGTACGCCGATCTGATGCTTCGAGAGCTCCGGAAGGTGATTCCGTCGTTTCTCAAACGCGTCGACCTTGTCGACCGTGGCGATCTGACGAGCGCATACCTGTCGCGAAACCGAGATGCCATGCAAGACCTGTCGGGTGGTCTCCTCGATTCGACCACTGAGCAACAGCAGGAATCGATCGTCGATCTCGTCGATTTCGATCCGGACGCTGAGGTCAAGCTCGTCACCGCGATGCTCTATCCGACGTCGTCGCTCAGTGAGCGGGAGATCGTTCGGCAGGTGCAGGCGATGACCGTGGACGAGCGGCTCTCCGTGATGAAGGTCTATGTGGGCGAGCGCACGAACAGACGTCACCGTCCAGGCAGGGCGCTCGAACGAATCGACTACCGCTTCGACGTCCTCGGCGATTACGGCGCCTTCCGTGACCTTCAACGGCACCGCATGCTCACGATCGAGTGGCAAAGACTCTCGACCAGGCATGGGTACGTCATGCCCGAGGCGGTGGGGCTCGCCGGCAAAGCCAAACCGTTCGAGGAGACGATGGAACGGTCGGCAGGCCTCTACGAGGCGTTGGTCGAACATTTCCCCGAGCAGGCGTCGTATGCCGTCTCGCTGGGCTATCGCGTCCGGTATTCGATGCAGATGAACGCCCGGTCAGCGATGCATGTTCTCGAGCTTCGTTCGGTGCTTCAGGGCCATCCTGCGTACCGTCACGTCGCTCAGGAGATGCACCGACTCATCGCCGAACGAGCCGGCCACAAGGCTGTAGCGGCGATGATGCAGTTCGTTGATCACTCGTCTGAGCCGAGCCTCGAACGTCTTGATTCGGAGAACCGGGCGGCCCGTCGAACCGGTCCGTGACGTGAGCGACAAAAAATTTCGGTCGGTTGGCCCTCGGATCGCCGCGTATGTGTCTATATTCCCCCAAAGCCGAGCGGATTCACTGAGGAACAATGGCTAAGGAAGAACTCCCCGAAGAAGAGGTCGTCGACGATCTCGAACAAGAAGACGAAGAGGACCTCGATCTCGACGACGAGGATCTCGATCCCGATCTCGATGACGACCTCGACGACCTCGGAGCCGACGACGACATCGAGGGCGAAGGTGACGGCGAAGGCGACGACGAGGACGAGGAAGACGACGAAGCGGGCCCTGCACCGGCCAAGAAGGCTGGCGAGGATGATGACGACGACGAAGAAGACGATGTCGAAGCCGACCTCGACGCGATTCTTCGGGATCGCATCTCGTCCGGAGACGACGAAGACGCAGACGACGAAGACGAGGACGAGCCGAAGGCTCCGGTGAAGAAGCCGGTGGTCGACGGAGAGAACGTGGCCGCCAAGGCCGAAGACGAGCGTACGTGCGAGTCGTGCTGGCTCATCAAACCTCTCGTGCAGTTCCCCGGTGGCGGGGTCATCTGCGTCGACTGCGCCTGACGCATTCTTCGACCGCGGTACGATCTCGGTCATGAGCGCCGACCAGTCCGAACCGAATCCCACCGATCAGCTCCTCGACTACTTCGTGTATGCGCCGGTGGGGATCGCGCTGGAAGCGGTCGACAACCTGCCGAAATTCATCGAGCGCGGCAAGAGTCAGGTGACCATCGGGCGATTTCTCGCGAAGACGGCCGCCAAGAAGGGCGGCTCGACCGTCGAGTCGATGGCCGAGAGGTTTGCCCAGGAGGCGGGTCAGATCGTGGTCGACCTGTTCGGAATCGACCTCACTCCGGATGCACCGGCTGAAGACGAGCCACTGGCCGATGTCGTGTCTCTCGCCCCCGCCGCGGCCGACCTTCCGATCGCCGAATACGACAGTCAGGCTGCTGCTCAGATCGTGAAACTTCTTCCCCAGCTGTCGACCGACGAACTCCGACAGATCAACGCATTTGAACGCGCAGGACGAAATCGCGTCACCATTCTTCGAAAGATCGAACAGCTCCAGGGCGCCGGGTGACGCAGCCGATCGATGTTGCCGTTCGATCGGCAACCCCGGATGATGTCGGCGCGCTGAGCGACTTCCACCGACAGGGGAAGGACGCCGTACGTACGAGCCGAGGCGGCGAGCTCGACATTCTGCTCAACGGACGCCAGGAGCCCGTCGAGGCGACCTTCACGTTCGACCTCGACAACCTCGACACCGACGTGCTGGTCGGCACCGTGGACGGCGTGACGGTCGGATATGGCGTGGTGACGGTACACGGGCTGCCGAGCCGAGAGTCACTTGCTGTCGTGAGCGATTTGTATGTGACACCCCGGGCGCGTGGTGTGGGAGTCGGAAACCTGCTGATGCGGAGGTGCGTTGACTTCGCGACCGCGCGCGAGTGCCGTGGAATCGACGCGCGAGCACTGCCCGGCGATCGCGAGACGAAGAACTTCTTCGAGAGCTTCGGGCTGGTCGCTCGAAATCTCGTCGTGAACGCCGACCTCCGTTGAGCTAGGTGCTCGCCGATGGTTCGGTAGCGGGCGGTACGGGCGTAGGCGGCGGAATCGGTGCCGCGGCCGGGGGCGGAGCCTGAGTCGACTTGGGAGCGAACAGTGCCGCGATGTCGGGCACTCGCTTGGAGAGTTTCTTGACCGTCGCCCGGAGTTCGTCGCTCACCTTCGTCGGGAGCGCCTGAGGCCGAACCTGAGCGCGCACTGGCGAGAATGCCACCGCGTCGAGCACCGTGCCCCACCGTTCGGGCATCGTGTCGGCGGTCATCGACGCATTCGCGGCCTCGGTGAGGCGCGCTGCGAGATCGGGGGGGAGCGGAGCACCGGCCTTCGGTGGTCGCGAGGATTGGCGAAGTGCTCGGACGGTGCGCCCGTCGTTGAGAAGATCATTGAGTTCGCTCAGCCATTTGCCGTGCTCGGCGTCGACCCGAGCGGTCAGACCCTCCTTGAGCTGCTCGGCGAGGGCGCGGCCTTCCTCGTCGCGAGCGCCATTTTCGGATGCCACGACGACCTTGCGGATGTCGCGCAGGTCGATCTCGCCGATACCCGCGAGCGCAGCCTCGGCGTTGTCACGCCACTCGGCACTACGCAGGCGCGGGAGCAGACGTTCCCCGACGGCTTCGAGCATCTTCGGTGGGATCTCGGGTTGGCCGGCCGCCTTTGCGGCAGCGTTCTGCTCCTCGACCCGTTGCCGCAGACCCGGGAGACCATCGCGCAGAACGATCCGTGCGAGGGGAAGCTGGAGTTCGGGGACTGCCTTCATCGCGGCGTCGCGATGCACCCGACGTGGCCTCAGGCGTTTCGCCTTCGGGCGCGCCGGCGGAGCCGGACGACCTCGCCCGCGCTCGGGGCGACCTCGATCGCGTCCCCGCTGATCGCCATCGCGTCCTCCACGTCCGCGACCCGCACCACGGCCATCGCGATCGCCGCGTCCGCGACCACCGTCGCCGTCACCTCGTGAGTCGCGAGATCCGCGGCCCCGACCATCACGCTCGCCCCGCCCACGGCCCCCACCACGACCGTCACGCCCACGGCCCCCACCACGACCGTCACGATCGCCGCGCCCGCGTTTGCCCACGAGCTGCGTCGTCACCGCACCCTCGTCCTTGCCGGACCCGAGGATCTCGAGCATCTCGGGCATCGCCCGCTTCGACTTGGGAGGAGTGACGGCAGTGATGAACACGCCGTCGACGGCGAATTCGGCCTCGACGCGGACGACATCGCCGACCTTGACGCCTTCGTAGAGCAGTGAGCCGTCGAGTTCACCCTTGGGCTGTTTCGCGCCCGCGGCACGCCAGGTGTACGTGCCGTCATCGCGTTTACTGGTGAGCTCGACTTCGAGGCGTCTCGACATGGCGACCAAGGCTAGCGGCGTTCGAGACGCTCACCGAATTGGGCTCGAATCAGCAGATCAGTGGTGGATATCTTGTGATTAACTTTGCGACGATTGGGGATATCCGACGAATCCTGTCGACAACCTTGGGGATTTCGAAAAACGGGTTGACGGGGCTTGCAGAACCGGGCAGTGTGTCGTTCAGCCAAGGAGGAACACCCTCCGGAACGGCAGACCGGGGCTCGGATCCGGAAGTACTTCGGTACTGAAGGAGCCAGCAAAACGGTCAGTCGGGAAGGGGAAGTGGGAGACCTTGGCGAGGGACACGGTTCGCAGCCGAATCGAGTTCCGACAAACCCTTCGGGGGGAGTCGGAAATCGGGGCGGCGCCCCTAACCGGAGGCTTCGGCCACCGGCGGGACCCAAAGCGAACTGCCCCGCCGGACCTCGGTCCGACGGGGCAGTGATGACATCGACGGAAACGGTACTACCGGCGAAATCGATGAGGGTGGATCCTGAACCGAACTTGAGGCCCCTGTGGGTTTGGCTCCGGCCAGATCCCAGGGGCCTCTACCTTTTTCTCCCGCCCGTTTCGTTACGGTGGATGTATGGATGACGGGGTGCGAGTCGACGTGTGGCTTTGGGCCGTGCGCATCTTCAAAACCAGAGCGGCGGCGAAGGCGGCGTGTGTGTCGGGCAATGTGAGCGTCAATGGCGTGCAAGCCAAGGCTGCTCGGGTCGTCGTGCCCGGCGACGTCGTGACCGGTCGTATGCACAGCCGCGAACGAATCCTTGAGGTCCTGCACACGCCTACGAAGCGTGTGGGTGCCGCAGTCGCGTCCGAGGCGCTCCTCGACACGAGTCCGCCTCTGGAGCCACGTGCGGGCCGTCCTGCCCCGGTGGCGCTTCGTGATGCCGGCGCCGGCCGCCCCACCAAACGCGATCGCCGCGACATCGAGAGGCTCCGCGGTCGGCGTCCATGACGACGTCCGAGGTCGGGTGGCTCACGCTCTCCACGGGCCGATTCACGATGGGGACCGACGACGATTCGATGCCGGCCGATGAAGGTCCGAGACGCGATGTGACGACGGCAACGTTCTCGATATCGGCCGAGCCGGTCACCGTTCCCGAATTCGCGGCCTTTGTCGCATCGACCGGCTTCGAGACCGTGGCTGATCGCGAGGGGAACGGCTTCGTGGGGACGGAGTCGACGTTGGTCGACGGCGCGAACTGGCGCTCTCCCTTCGGGTTGAACGACGAGCCCAGGCCCGACCCGAAGGATCGGAAAGGTGTGCCGGTCCTGCAGGTGGCGTGGTCCGATGCGATGGCCTACTGCGAGTGGAGCGATACGAGATTGCCGACAGAGGCGGAATGGGAACGAGCGGCGGGGGAGTGGGACACGCTCCGTACCGACGGCCTCTGGCAGTGGTGCCTCGACTGGTACGACGCCAGCTTTCACCTCACTGAGCAACGAGTGAACCCAACAGGTCCCACCAGCGGGACCCACCGAGTCGTCCGAGGCGGCTCGCCCCGTCTCACCGAACGGTTGGGACTTCTCCCCGACATGTCATCGACCACCCTCGGCTTCCGCGTTGTCACGCGCCGATAGGCGCTACAGGTGCCCTCCACAAAGGCCGATGACTTCAGCGACGATGGAGGTCGATGACATGCGTAGAACTCGTGTGCACGTCGTACAGATGCGAATGGCGGATCTGCTCGAGGGCGACGTGGTGAACAAGAATCCCGATGATCCCAGGGGCTGGATCGTGGTCCAGGAAACCCAGGAACTCCCCAACAACGGCCTGCTGGTCGTTGCGACTCGGGAGAAGGACAGCATCAACGGCAACCCGAACGACATCGTGGGCGTACAGATCCCCCAGGCGATCGAGATACCTGACGCTGCCTGAGCGATAGCATCTCGCGAATGGCAGCTGCTGAACCTACGCCCGAACCCGAAATCGCCAACAAGGTTGTCGCCGCACTCGTCGGCGCCCTGTTCGCGCTCATCGTTCTCGGAGGGTTTGCCGCCGCCACGGCCGCGTCCTACGACAACGACACCCACGCCGACGAGACTCACCTCGACGACGGCGATGGCCACGACGACGATGGCCACGGTGACGATCAC
Source organism: Acidimicrobiales bacterium (assembly GCA_051011575.1). Taxonomy (GTDB): domain Bacteria; phylum Actinomycetota; class Acidimicrobiia; order Acidimicrobiales; family SHLQ01; genus SHLQ01. The sequence goes on from JBPCTR010000138.1 coordinate 10,645, forward strand.
GACGACGACCACGACAATGGCTGATCCGGGGGAAGCGACCATGCAGCAACGAATCGATGCAGTGAACGCCGCCATGAACGACATTCGCCGAATCGAGGCCGACCTCGGGGTGACCCGAACCGGCGTGGAGGCCATCCGAGATCGACTGATCGAACTCGCCTCGAATCAAGAGCTGTTTTCCTTCGACGATTTTCCCACGCCAACCGCCGACGATCCGGTGGGCAGCTTCATGTACCGGCTCGCCCAGGACGACGACGATCGTTTCGCCCTCTATCTCCAGTCGAGCACCGGCAACGACGGCACGCCTGTACACAACCACACGACGTGGGCGGTCGTCGTCGGCTTCGCCGGGCATGAAGAGAACACATTCTTCGAGCGGACACCGGCCGGCCCTGTACTCACCGGCAACCACAACGTGCGGGCCGGCACCGGCGTGGCGATGCTGCCCGACGACCTCCACGCCATCCGCATCGAGGATGATGCGCTCAACTTCCATTGTTACGGTCTCGCACTCGAGCGGTTGGACACCCGCGAGTACTGGAGCGCGTCCGACCGTGAGTGGAAGATCTTCGATCGGATCGACGGAATCGTGGAAGCCCGTCCGCTCGCCAGCTGTTGATGGCCCCTATCGGCCGCGTCGACGCACAGACGCTGATCGACCAGCTCGCCGACACAACCGAACTCGCCGTCCTCGACGCCCGCGAGCAGGGTGTCTTCTTCGATGCCCATCTCTTCCATGCGGCCTGTATCCCGCTGTCGCACCTCGAACTCGAGCTACCGCGACTCGTTCCCCGAAAAGACACTCCGATCGTCTGGTGCGACGACGGAGCCTCGAGTCTCGCGGAACGAGCCGCCGAACGAGCGACCGACCTCGGATGGATGAACGTTCACGTGCTCGAAGGCGGCACGACGGCGTGGCATGAACGTGGAGGCGAGCTGTACTCGGGCGTAAACGTCCCCTCGAAGGCGTTCGGTGAGTTCGTCGAACATCACTACGGCACACCAAAGCTGCCCGCAACCAAGGTGAAGGAACTCATCGATTCTGACCACGACATGGTGATTCTCGATTCCCGTCCGATGACGGAGTTCCGAAGCATGAGCATTCCTGGCGGCGTCGACTGCCCCGGGGCCGAACTCGTGCATCGAGTACGCGAGATGGTCTCCAGACCGGACACGCTCGTGGTCGTGAACTGCGCCGGTCGCACCCGCAGCATCATCGGGTCCCAGTCGCTCGTGAACGCCGGTCTCGCGAATCCCGTCGTTGCCCTCGAGAACGGAACGATGGGTTGGGAGCTCGCCGGATTCGAGACGGCACAAGGGGACGAGAGCCACGCTCCCGACCCCGGCCCGCGAGCTCGAGCGTGGGCCGAGACGGCCGCGGCATCGGTGGCCGCGCGCTTCGGCGTGCGGGAGGTCGACCATGACACCCTCGCCTCGTGGCGAGCCGATAGCAGCCGCACGACGTTCTTGTTCGACGTGCGAACGCCCGAAGAGTACGCCGCGGGGCACCTTGCAGGAAGTGTGAGTGCTCCCGGCGGGCAGTTGGTGCAGGCGACCGATGAATACGTGGCCACGCGCAACGCCCGACTCGTTCTCGTCGACGACAACGGTGTGCGAGCAACGATGACCGCCTCGTGGTTGCGACAGATGGGCTGGGCCGACGCCGTCGTTCTGCGCGATGGCTTGGGCGGTGGCGAACCACTCGTCACGGGCGAACCGCCTCGGGTCGTCGTACCCCGTGTGCCGACGATTTCGGTATCGGCGTTGGCCGAACAGCTGGCCTCGGAGACCGATCCGCCTGTCGTTCTGGATCTCGGAACAAGTCTCAAATACCGCGACAAGGGACACATCCCGGGCGCCTGGTGGGGTATTCGGAGCCGATTGGCAGAAGCACGGCATGAGATGGGCGACGTGGTCGAGCTCGTGCTGACGTCGACCGACGGTCAGGTCGCGAAACTCGCCGTGCCCGAGGCACGGATCGCCTGGCCAGATGCCAAGATACGAGCGCTCGCGGGCGGCAACAAAGCCTGGCGCCACGCCGGCCACGACATGGAACCGGGCCTCACGAAGCCCACGACCTCGCCCGACGATGTCTGGTACAAGCCCTACGAACGTTCGGACGCAGTCGAGGAACACATGCAGGCCTACCTCGACTGGGAGGTCGCCCTCGTCGCCAAGATCGAGCGAGACATCACCGTGACCTTCCCCACGCCCCTCGACGACTAGCAGCCACGTCTCGAGGTCACCGATGCGGCCACTGTCGTTTGATCAGGCCGCCTCGGGATGGGAGGCACTCGTCGGAAGCACGGTGACGTCAGCCACCGGAGTCTCGGCGCTCTCTGCCGACGATGCGATGCCGTGATACGCCGCGGCACCAGCCATGCCAAAGACCGGACCGCCCCAAAACCCCATGAACAGGCTCACGCCCAGGGTCTCGATGAAGCCCATCTCGGGCGCGCCGATCTCGATCATGCCGAACGTGATGAACGTCAGCGCGATCATGCCGTAGGCGATGCCGTGGTAGGCGCGGCGAGTCAGCAACTTCTCGTTCCGGTCACCTTGGTTGTTCGGGAAGAACATTGGGGAGTGCCTCTCCTTCTGTGTTCGAACTCTCCCGCTCAGGGTGCGGGCATGTTCGGTGCGCCGGAAGGGACCTTGGTCCTCAGAATCGCGACGTAGCGTGGGCGGATGCGCCACGAACCAACGCTCGACCACGGGTCGATCGCGGTCCTCGGCGTCCTCACAATCTGCACATACGGCTCGTGGTATTACGCGTTCGGGGTGCTGTTCGACCCAATTCGCGAGGACACCGGCTGGAACGAGTCGAGTCTGGCAGCGTCATTTTCGGCGGGTACGATTCTGATCGGTCTCGGGTCGCTCTTCGGCGGAAGGATGCTCGATCGCCTGGGTATGCGAACCGTGTTTCTCACGGCCGCGGTCATCGGAGGAATGGCGTACCTGGTCGGCTCATTCGCCGAGAACGTCATGGTCTTCACCGTGGCGGTGGCGATCGGGATGGGAGCGTTCGGCTCGCTCGGCTTTTATCACGTGACGATGACGGTGGCGGTCCGGGCCAATCCGCAGCAGCCCGGACGGGCCATCGCCGTTCTGACCCTGTGGGGCGCGCTGGCGTCGGCCATCTTCCTTCCACTGACCGCACAACTCGTCGAGCGATTCGACTGGCGGGTCACCATGCGGATCCTCACCGCCGCCCCGGTGATCATGTTCGTGATCGCGATTCTTGTGGTCGTCGAGCTCGAACCCGGCACCACCGAGAGGCCCAGCGCGCTGCGGGACGTGATCCGAGCGATCTTGACCGATCCCGCGTCGCGTTCGTTTACTGCAGCGGTGGCCTTCGGAGGAATCGCGCTGGCCACGCTGCTCGTGTACCAGGTACCGGTCATGAGCGCTGCCGGACTACCACTGGCGACTGCGGCCACGGTTGCCGCGGTTCGCGGAGTGTTCCAATTGAGTGGTCGACTTCCGATCGCTGCGATCGTGTCCAGGCTCGGCACCAGCTCGTCTCTGATCGTCGCGTTCGGGGCGATGGCGGTCGGCTCGGCCGTGCTCGCGGTGGCCGGTTCTGTACCCGTTGCAGCGATCTTCGCGGTGACGGCTGGTTTCGGTATCGGCGCGTTCAGCCCCCTTCAGGGAATGCGGTCCGAGGAGCTCTACGACCGAGCGATGCTCGGTGCAGCAATGGGGTTTCAGGGCACGGTGCTGATGCTCGCGGGGGCGATCGGCCCGGTGGTCAGTGGTGTGATCGCCGAACAGACCGGCGAGAGGCGCTGGGCCGCGGTGATTGCGGCCGTGGCATCGGTACTCGCCGCCATCTTCATCACACGGGCAGCGGCGGCGACAACAACACGATGAGGTTGACGCGTCCACCTCGGCTGTTGACGTCGAGATGATCGTGTGTTTAATATACATATATGTTAATTAACGATCTATGCAAATACGATCGATGACAACGATCGCGCTATCGGGGGAGCGGACCGAGGAACGCCTCAGCGAGACCTTCGCCGCGCTGGCCAACTCGACCCGACGCGCGATCCTCTCCCGCCTCGCTCAGGGCGCAGCAACCGTCAACGAGCTCGCCGAACCGTTCGAGATGACCCTGCCCGCCATTTCGCGCCACCTGAAAGTTCTGGAGCGGGCTGGCCTCGTCACACGCGGTCGCAAAGCGCAGTACCGTCCGTGTGCTCTCGCCGCCGAACCACTCGAGGAAATCGCGGCCTGGGCCGAGCAATACCGCCCCGTTTGGGAGGAACGCTTCGACCGGATGGACGACTACGTCCGCCACCTTCAATCGCCAACCACCAACAGCAAGCCAACACCAGAGAAGGAACCCGAACATGACTGAAACCAACGACAACTCGCTGGTGATCGAGCGGAGCTTTGATGCGCCGGCGGAACTCATCTGGCAGATGTGGACCGATCCCGCACACTTCGCCTCCTGGTACGGCCCGATGGGTGCGAGCATCCCCACGTGCGAACACGACGTTCAGGTCGGGGGCAAACGACTGGTCTGCATGCAGATGCAGACACCCAACGGCGAGATGCAGATGTGGTTCGCGGGGGAGTTCCTTGAGGTGGTCGAGAACCAGCGTCTCGTCTACACCGACTCGATGTCGGACGAGAACGGCAACGCGATGCCCGCTCCCGAGGGCCACCCCGGCACCACCCAGGTGATCGTCGAGCTCGAGGAGGTCGACGGCAAGACCAAGATGACGATGACCCACGTGGGCGTCGACGCAGATTCACCAGGAGCGATGGGGTGGAACATGGCCATCGACAAGCTCACCACACACGTCGGCGCCCAATAGGGCCGTGCCGTATGCGGCGACGTCAGTCGGCGGGGGAGTGACCGGCCGCGATCCGGGCCGAGGCCATTTCGTCGGCGATTTCCGACGTGGCGCGATCAGACTCGTCGGCGCGAGCGAGGATCGACGTGATCGTCTTGTGGAGACCCTCGATCTTTTCGAGTGACTCCTCTGGTGAGGGCGGGCCGTAGACCACGGTGGCGGCACCCATCACACCACCGGCATTGACCACATAGTCGGGCACGTACACGATGCTGCGATCCTTCAACGCATGGCCGTGCCGGGGCTCCGCCAATTGGTTGTTCGCGAGCCCACAGACGATCTGCGCCTGGATCTCGGGGATGGAGTCGTCGTTCAGCACGGCGCCCATCGCACAGGGGGCGAACACGTCGACGTCCTGGGCATGGATCTCGTCCACCGGAACAGCCGCGGCGCCGACGCGGGTGACCACGGCGGCGACGGCATCTGAGTTGACGTCGGCGACAACGAGCCGGGCACCAGCGCCGTGCAGCAACGCGGCTAGCCGCGAGCCGGTCGCGCCTACGCCCTGAATCGCCACGCGGACATCGGTGAGGTCGTCGGTGCCCCGAACGTGGGCAAGCGTTGCCCGAATGCCGACGAAGCCACCACGCGCCGTGAACTCTGCTGGACTGAAGCCCGATTCGTACCGGCGCGCGCCGGTGAACGTGTAGTCGCAGGAATCGGCCATCACGTCGATGTCAGCGGGCGTGATTCCCATGTCGATCGCTGTCCAGTAGCGACCGGCGAGACCCTGAACATGTGTCGCGAACGCCCGTAGCAGCTCGGCCTTGTCGGGGCGCGCCGGGTCGGCCAGGATCACGGCCTTGCCGCCGCCGAGCGGGAGATCGGCGAGTGCGTTCTTGAAGCTCATCCCCTGCGAGAGTCGTAGCGCGTCGGTGAGGGCAGCGGCTCCCGACTCGTACGGCAGCATGCGACAACCGCCGGCGGCAGGGCCCAGTGCGGTCGAATGGATCGCAATGATCGCCTTCAACCCGGTACCGGGTTCCGAGCAAAACACGACCTGCTCGTGCCCATCGAAATCCGGATTGTCGAAGATCAGGTCCATGTCGGCCGTTCTCGGCGGGCCTACGGCTTGGGAGTCTCGGTGACAAAGACCGGGATCCGGCGATCGGTCTTGGCCTGGTACTCCTCGTAGGGCGGGTAGACCGCCACGCCTCGATCCCACCACGCCTGTCGCTCATCGCCCTCGAGCTCGCGAACCTGCGTCTCCCACGGTTCGGCGCCGTCCTGCATCACGACCGTGTCGTCCGCGAGCAGGTTGTGATACCAGCCCGGATGACTGGGATCGCCGCCTTTTGACGCGATCAGCGCGTAGTGGCCGTCGTGCTCGACCCGCATGAGCGGAACCTTGCGAACCAGGCCACTTTTGCGCCCCACGGTGGAGAACAGGATGATCGGGATACCGGTGTCGGTCAGCGTGTTGGCCGCGGTTCCGCCGGATGCCTCGTACTGTTCGACCTGTCTGGCAACCCAGCTCCACGTGCTCGGTCCGTACTCTGCGTCACTCGTCATGTCCGGATCCTAGAACGGTCCCGTGCGTCAGGAGTACGACTCGAACCAACCGATTGTTGATCACACAACTTTACATAACGTATATTTCCGGCGCTCCGCCCAGATATCAGGAAGTAGCGTTCCCTTCCCCGGGTTCCTCGGATGATCCGAATGGCCCACCCGCTCGGATCGTTACCGAATGGAGATGCCGATGTCGAATCCCGAAGAACGTCCGCCGTTCCCACCCTTCAACGAGGACGACGCCTGGAAGAAGGTTCTGGGCGCCGAGGCGGCCTGGAACACGCGGGATCCCGAGAAGGTCAGCATGGCCTACACCGTCGACTCGATCTGGCGTAACCGTGACACGTTTCTCGAGGGGCGGGAGCAGATTCGCGACTTCCTCGCACGGAAGTGGGCCCGCGAAACCGAATACGTCCTTCGTAAGGACCTGTGGGCGTTCCACGGCAACCGCATCGCCGTGCGCTTCCAGTACGAGAGTCGCGATCTCGACGGCAAATGGTTTCGCTCATACGGGAACGAGAACTGGGAGTTCGACGACCACGGTCTGATGCGGCGTCGTGAGGCGAGCATCAACGACGTCGCCATCGACGAGTCCGAGCGCCGGCTGTTTGGACCTCGCCCCGAGGGTGATGACTCGGTCATTCCGCTGCGCTGACCTCTCCCCCGGGTCAAAACGGACGAAGGAGCCCCCAGAGGAGCCCCTTCGTCATCACATTGCGCACTCCCAGGGATTCGAACCCCAAACCTCCCGGTACGAGTCCGGACGCTCTATCCGTTGAGCTAGAAGCGCTTGTTGTCTTGTACTCAGTACTACGGATCGCGACGAACGCTGCTTGAGCACAAATTCGAACATTTCGACGAGATGTTGATTTCCACAGCATGCGCGCCGAGATCCACAACCCTGTCCTCTTGTTGCACACAGGCCACTCCCCTCACAATGGCAACATCGGCTGACCACGACGAGAGGATGTGATGACGATGGCGCAGTTCTGGGTGGAACTCACCGACGACCGAGTGGAGGAGGTCGCGGGCGTGGATGCATACCAGCAGGAGGGACCGCTCACGACCTTCTTCGCCGCGGACTCACAACGCCTTGTGATCGACGCGTGGTCCACCCGGGTGGCGTCGTTCCGTACCGCCGACATTCGCACGGTTCGTCGAACCTGACGGCAGAGCGAGTTCCGCGGCGCCGCACCATCGATCTGGCAGGCTTGCGGCCGTGAGAATCGGCCCGGTCGCGCAGGCGATGACCCTGCTCGTCATCGCGATGGCGCTCATTCCGCTCATGGACGCCTTCGCGAAGCTCCTGTCGACCGATCACGCCATCGCGCCGGCATCGGTCGCAACCGGGCGGTTCGTCGTCCAGAGTGCGATCCTGTTCGGAGTCTTCACCGCGCTTCTGCTCACCCGCCACCGACGTCGCCCCTCGATGCGTCCAACGGTCACCTGGGTGCACCTCACCCGCGGCGCGCTGCACGGCACGGCGACCCTGTTGTTTTTCGTTGCGATCACCTACATGCCGCTGGCCGATGCGATCGCGGTGTTCTTCGTGGAGCCGATGATCCTGCTCGCGCTCTCGGCTCTCTTTCTTGGTGAAACGGTCGGCTGGCCGCGGCGGATCGCCGCCGTCGTGGCCTTCGGCGGCGCGATCCTGGTGATCCAACCTAGCTACGAACTCTTCGGCGCCGTGTCGCTCCTCCCGCTGCTAACCGCCGGCCTCTTCGCGACATACCTATTGTTCACTCGGAAGTACGGAACCTCCGAGCACCCGCTGACCATGCAGCTCTGGTCGGGCCTCGGCGGTATTGCGGTTGGCTCGGTGTTCATCGTCGTAGGCGAGCTCATCGGCGCATCCGACTATCAGCTGACCATCCCGAGTTCCCAGGACGCCATCGTGCTCCTCGCAGGCGTGGGTGTCGTGAGCACGGTGTCGCATCTGATGATCGTGGTCGCATTCACGATGGCCCCGGCCTCGGTACTGGCACCCTTCAACTATCTCGAAATCGTGACGGCAACGCTGTTCGGCCACCTCGTATTCGACGAGTTTCCCGGCGCCTTGCAGCGGGTCGGCATCATCGTCATCGTCGCCACGGGTTTGTTCATCTTCTACCGAGAACGAGCGCTCGAGCTCGAGGCACACCGACCTGCGGTCAGCCCCTGACCATCACGCGCTGAAGTCCGGACGGCGTTTCTCCTTCATCGCGGTCACACCTTCGGAACCCTCGGCGCCGAGGAATCCGAGCATCTCGAACGCGAGGCTCGCGTCGAAAGCGGGAGAGGCCTGCTGCATCCAGAGATTCAGCGACCGTTTGGTGAGCTGGAGGGCTTGCTGTGGACCGGCGGCGAGCCGCTCAGCGAGACGCTGCGCCTCGGGCAACAGCTCGTCGGCTGGGAGCGCTCGGCTCACGAGGCCGATGCGGTCCGCGGTGCGTCCATCGATGAAGTCGGCGGTGAGGAGGTAGTACTTTGCCTTCGCCATGCCGCACAGGAGAGGCCAGCAAATTGCGGCATGATCTCCTGCGGCAACACCGATACGGAGATGACCGTCGGTGAATCGAGCCTCTTCGTCGATCAGGCTGATGTCGGCCATGAGTGCCACCGCCAGGCCGGCGCCGACCGCGATCCCGTTGATCGCCGAGATGATCAGCTTCTCGCATCGGAGAATCCGGTACACCACGTCGCCGGCCTCTCTCAGAATTCTGCGGACCTCGGCCGCGTCGCCCACGAATCCATCGATCCATTCGATGTCGCCTCCGGCGCTGAAGGCATCCCCCTCCCCCGTCACCACGACCACCCGGGTGTCCGGGTCGTCATCGATGTCGTCCCATACGCGACTCAGCCCCCAATGCATCGCTGCCGTCGTGGCATTGAGCGCGTCGGGGCGGTCGATGATCATCCACAGCACACCGTCGCCCCGTCGCTCGAATCGAAGGCCTTCGTACTTCTGGAACCACTCGTCGCTCATGGCACGAGAACCTAGGGAACTTTTCTCTCGGTCGCGTCGTCCGATGGAAATACAACGACCTTTCGAAAGGACGCACCCCCAATGCGGACTCGAGCGCTTTTGTTCCTTGCCATCGTGACCACGGCACTCGCCGGCTGGAGCACGGCCGCCAGCGCGTGTGGCGGATTCTTTTGTCAGAACAGCCCGGTCGATCAGGTCGGTGAACGCATCGTGTTCTCGGTCAATTCCGACGACACCGTGACCTCGCTGATCGAGATCCTGTATTTCGGCGAGGCTGAGGACTTCTCCTGGATTCTGCCGATTCCGGAGCCGATCGAGCCCGACGCACTCGCCGTACCCGATGACGGCGACCTCGTGTTCGACGAGCTGCACCTGCTCACCGACGTGCAGGTGATCGCGCCGGATCAGCCCGAGTGCGCAGAGGTCTTTCTTGCCGCTGCCGCGATGGAAGACGACTCGAGCGACGGTGGCGTCGAGGTGTTCGGCAGTGGTGAGGTCGGGCCGTTCGGGTTCGACATCGTCGGCTCGGAGAGCCCGGATGCACTGCTCACGTGGCTCCGCGACAACAACTATCGCGTGACACCAGAGATGGAGCCGCTGATCGACGTATACGTCGAGGACCAGTTCGCCTTCATCGCGATGCGCCTGCTCGACGGCGAGACCAGCGACTCGATCAGCCCGATCGAGATCACCTACCCGGGTTCGGAACCGATGATCCCGATCCGACTCACCGCAGTTGCCGCCCAGCCCAACATGCCCATCTGGGTCTGGATTTTCGGTGAGGACCGCGCCGTTCCCACGAACTATGCCGACATCGAGATCGCGAACGAGGAGCTCACGTTCTTCCCGTTCGGCGGCAACGACTACACGTTCCTCGTGCAGCAGCGAGCCAACGCCCTCGACGGCCAGGCCTTCATCACCGAGTTCGCCCAGCCCTCGGACACACTCGACTTCGACCCTCCATGGCTCGGAGCAAAGGCCGAGGAGCACGGGTACCTCACCCGCCTCAACACCTACATCGACCCGACCGAAATGACGGTCGATCCGATATTCGGGTTCGACAGCTTGGCACCGAACGTCTCGAACGTGCGTGACGCATCTGAACTCGATGGCCTCTACGACTGCCAGCGTCGGGGCGACGATGAGGGGATTCTCGATCGGATCTTCGGCGGCGCCGACTCCGACGCGATAGATCCCATGGACGGCACGGGCCAGGTCGTTGCCTTCACGCCCGGACGACCGACGGCACCGGAGAACACGCCGGTCGACGACAACCCGCCGATTCCGGAGGATCAGGATGAGAACGCCCAGACGGCGGCTCCGGCCACGCCGGTCGAATCCGACGACGGAATTCCAACGGCGGTCGTGATCGCCATCGCCGTGGCCCTTGTTGGCGGTGGGGCCGGTGGTGCTCTCGTTCTCGCTCGAAGGTCCTGACCCGAGGATTTCGATCCGCCCGACTCGACGCATGGCGACTCGCCGTGCAAAGACTGAACCCATGGTGACTGCGGGGGATCTTCTTATCGCTTCACCCGGCATGCACGATGCAACGTTCGACCGCACCGTGATTTTGCTCCTCGAACACGATGAGTCGGGATCGATGGGTCTCGTGCTGAACCGGCCGAGCGACATCTCGGTGTCCGACGCCCTACCCGACATGAGCGGCGTGGCCGACCCATGTGTTCTGTTTCTCGGCGGCCCCGTCGAGGAGGGAACGGCACTCGTACTCGCCGAGCCGGTCGACCCGGCGGCACCCGCGATGCACTACATGAACGACGGCATCGGCCTGGTCGACCTCGGTGCTTCGGTCGATGCCCTCACGGATCTCATCCGGGTTCGGGTTTTCTCGGGATACGCGGGTTGGGGCCCGCGCCAACTCGAGGGGGAGTTGCGTACTGGCTCGTGGATTGCCGCCACGCCCGATCCGACAGACATGTGGGATCCTGCGTGCGACATGTTGTGGGCACGGGTCCTCCGCCGTCAGGGTCAGCTCGGATCCTTCCTCGCCACCTATCCCGAACAGCCCTGGTTGAACTGAGTTCTCCAAACCGGTGTGGGATCTCCACCCGATTCGAGGAGTGAAGAGGGCATCGCCCTCCCCTGCACCGGTCAACCTTTGAGGTTGATGTCCCAGAGCACCTGCTGAAGCGCGGCATCGGCCGTCACCGAACTGAACGCCTGTGGGTTGTCGGGCGTGATGCACGAGGCCACCGGATTGAGAACGGTCCACCCCGTCGGGTGGCAGAACTGCACCATGCTGATTCGCTCGCCGGGATTGTCGGGATCGGCCACGACTCGATGAATGCCAGTGGGGACAACACCGTTGGTCACTCGCTCGAGCATCATCCCGGTGTTGATGATCATGTGCCCCGGCGGCGGCGCGGCGTCGATCCAGCCGTCGGCAGTCTCGACCTCGAGTCCCTTGGCGGTCGCACGAGGCAACGCCGTGATCAGGTTGATGTCGCCGTGGGCATCGGCCCAGACGTGGTTCTGTGATGGAGCGTCAGCCATCGATGGATATCGGATGGCTCGGCTCAACGTCGGCCCGTCGCGAAGCATCTCCTCGAAGAAGCCCTCGGCGCACCCCACGCCGATGGCGATGATGCGCAGGAACCTCCGCTGGATGTCGGCCAGGCGCCGGTGGAACTCCATGAGGGCATCCCTGATCCCGGGCACGGTCTGCTCCGGCAGGACCTGATCGGTGTACTGGTACGGGTATTCGCGGCGAAGCGGATGGTCCTCGGGAACGGTGAGTTTCCAGTTGAGCATCTCCTTCCAATCCGGAAGGGTGGCACCGGCCGCGGTCTCGACGAGCAGCCCGGTGTAGCCGGTCTGCCCGAAGGTGCCGGGTGCATGGCTCTTGTCCTTCTCCGCCTGGGGCGCTGCGAAGAACTCGGCCAGCATGTCGTAGACCTCGTCGATCATGTTTTCGGAGATGTCGTGTGCGGTGTACACGAAACCGTTCGTCAAGCTCCGCATGACGCCATCTACCACCGCGGCGCGATCGGCCTCGGTTCCGGTCTCGAAGGCCAGCAGGTCGACGTCGAGGATTGGATCGGACATGGGGGAACCCTACTCCGCAGCCGACCCGACGAACCCGCTCGTAGGATCGATCCATGACCGGCCCAGCCCATGATCTCATCGTGTTCGGAGCGACCAGTTTCGCCGGACAGATCCTCTGTCGGCATCTTGTCGATCGCCACGGTGTCGACGGACCGTTCCGCTGGGCCATGGCGGGCCGGAACGAAGCGAAGCTCGATCGCGTCGCCGCCGAAACGGGCGCCGACGTGCCGCGCATCGTGGCCGATTCCTCCGACCGCGCCGCAATGGACGCACTCTGCGCGTCGAGTCGTGTCGTCGTCAGTACGGTCGGCCCGTATGCGCTCCACGGGAGTCCCCTCGTGGCCGCCGCAGCCGCGAATGGCACCGACTATTGCGACATCACCGGTGAACCGCACTGGATGCGCAGCATGATCGACGAACATCAGGCAGTGGCGGCCGGCTCGGGTTCCCGAATCGTGCACGCCTGCGGTTTCGATTCGATCCCGTCCGATCTCGGAGTTGCGTTCACACAAGCGCAAGCGGTTGAACGTTTCGGTGCCCCATGCACCTCGATCGGGATGAGGGTGAAGGCGATGAAGGGCGGAGCGAGCGGCGGAACCGTGGCGACCATGGTGAACGTCGTCGGCGAGGTCCGCGGCGATCCCTCCCTTCGCTCGGTTCTCACCAACCCGTACGCGCTCGCCCCCGAAGGCCAGCGCAAGGGAGTGCGGCAGCCCAACGTGTCCAAGCCTCAGCGCGATGCGCTCTCCGACACGTGGGTGGCTCCGTTTCTGATGGCGTCGGTGAACACCCGAGTGGTACATCGATCGCATGCGCTCTCCGGACGCCCCTGGGGCGAGGCCTTCACCTACGACGAGGCCATGATGACGGGCGAGGGACCCCTGGGCGCCGCCAGGGCGGCAGCCCTCACCGGTGGAATTGGCGGCTTCATCGGGCTTGCATCCGTCGGCCCCGTGCGATCACTTCTGGAGAAGCATGTTCTACCGAAACCGGGCGACGGCCCCGACCCCGCCGAGCAGGAAGCGGGCTTCTACGATCTCCGATTCTTTGGGCGGACCGACGATGGCGAAACCATCACGGTGAAAGTCACCGGCGATCGCGATCCGGGCTACGGCTCGACCGCCAAGATGCTTGGCGAGGCTGCGGTGGCAATCGCAAGCCTGCCCAAGGGCGAGCCTGCGGGCGGCTTCTGGACACCGGCCACCGCGCTGGGCCTGCCATTCGTCGACCGGCTCGAAGCCCACGCTGGTCTCACCTTCTCGGTGATCGACTGACGACTCGATGCGCCAGCATCGACAACGAACACGTGTTCGACTAGCCTCCAACAGGTGTCCACGCTTCCGCTCACTCTTTTCGGTGCGACGAACCCCATCGTGCGACCTGAGTTCGGCCCCACACGGCACGAGCTCGACCCGTGCTGCTGGGTCGAGCACTGTCCGGGATTCCTCCTCGGCGCCGACACATTGTTCGCCGAGCTCGAGGACGGCATGCGGTGGGAACGGGGCCGCCGACTCATGTATGGCACCTGGTACGACGAACCCCGCCTGACCGGAACCGAACCCACGCTCAACACGCCACTGCCGCCGTCGGTCGAGCACATCCGCACCGCCCTCACGCGGCACTACGAGCGCGCGTTCGACGGACTGTTCTGCAACTACTACGAAACCGGCCAGGACTCGGTCGCCTGGCACGCCGACCGCATCGGGCGAAGCGAGGTCGATCCATTGGTGGCAATCATCAGTCTCGGCGGGCCGCGAACCTTCCACCTGCGACCGATGGGGGGCGGCCCGAGCGACCGGTTCGTCCTGCACAGCGGAGACCTCCTCGTTATGGGAGGCGCCACTCAACATCATTGGGAACACGCCGTACCCAAGACCAACCTCGCTCCGCCGCGGATGAGTGTCACGATGCGCGCGGGCGGACCTCGCCTCGGAGTCGGCCTGCCACTCAGTACGACATAGGTGGCAAACCAGCGTCGATGCGCGCCTGATCGACCAACATGTCGCGGCGCGACGCGTCGACTTCGGCGCCGAGGAGCACGGCCACCGAGATGAGCTGCAGCCAGAGCAGCACCACGATCACGGCTGCGAGCGCGCCATAGGTCTCGTTGTACGAACCGAAGTTGCGCACGAACACGCCGAACCCCCACGACAGCCCGACGATCAGCAGGCCGCCGACCACGGCGCCGATCGAGAAGATCGGTCGGCGACCACCCGGCACCAGCTCGATTCCGGACTCCTTCGGGGCGCCCGGAGCGACTCGGTACAGAATCGAGAGGCCCCCAACGAGTGCCAGCCCCAAAGCCACGAACCGACCCAGCTCGACCAGCGTCTTGGCGAACCCTCCGTTCGTCCAGTCCTCGAGCCACTCCGGAACGATGGCCATCGCGAAGACCATTCCACCCACCATCAGAATCGCCCCGATCAACAATGCGAGGGCGAGGAGCCGCTTTGCGAGGAATTTCCGACTCTCCGTGTGATCGAAGATCACGTTCAATGCCGAGATGAGCTGACCCACGGCGCCCGACGCCGAGAACAGAGCCGCCGCGATAC
>JBPCTR010000139.1:0-3808 GCA_051011575.1 Acidimicrobiales bacterium
AATCTTTGGCCTTTCCCCCCGTCCATGCCCCCCTCTACCCGCCCCCCCCCCCTTGTCCCCCCCCCCCGCGGCGCTTTGTGCAGCGTTGCGGTGGCGAACCAGAGATAGTCGAGCTCGTGGCTGCCTCGCGAACCTCCGGTTGCATCTCACTGCGTGATCCGACAGCCACCACTGCAAAAGATGGTCTGATAAAGGTCCAGTTCGAACTCAGCCCGCTCGCGGTGCCGTCGATCCAGTGGTACGAGATTACCGTTGGCGACGAACCCATTACGTAGGTCCGCCTTCGACGCAGTTCTCCGCGGCCTGGCGGGCAGACCGACTGTGTCCCGGTCGGCGACGAACAGCGGATCCGCAAGCGGCCGCGCAGTCCCTGTCGATCTCTTCGAGATCGCTGCACGGCCCATTCCGGGCGCGGCTATGGGTCTCCCAATCTGAGCATGCCTGCATCGTCCACGTCTCTTGTCGCTCGCAGCGAGACCGCGATGCCGAGTGCAGCTCCGAACCCGGCGATCACGATGAGTCCGGCGATCGCGACGACGTCGATGTCGACCTCGACGGCCGCACCACCGTCCCCGAACGCCGACAACCCGAGCGCCGGTTCGAGAAGTACGCCGGTGATGATCCCGGCGGCCCCACCCAGTGCGAGTGCCGAGACCACCGACGGAACGTGTTCGATTGCCGCGATCAGGCGGGACTCGCGCGGCCGAAGCCCGATCACCCGGAGCAGAGCGAGATCACGTCGCCGCGTCCGCGAGCCGATCGCAGCAGCCGATCCGGCCGTCAAGGCGACAAAGATCAGCGAGATCGCTGTTAGCGCCCAGAGCGATCGATTGGTCCATCTCGAGAGCGGATCGCCCGCAATCGAATCGAGCCGATCAAAGCGCGACGTCACGATCGCGAGCGCACCTCCGTCGGCTGCGAACTCAGCAATCTTGGGCAACTCTCCGTCGTCCCCGTCGAGGAGCATGAATGTTGGCTGACCGACCCGATTGTTGGTCGCGGCTCGGAGCACATCAAGATCCATCAGGACAGTCGCTTGCCCGGTGGCCAGCGCCGGGAATCGATCGACCACGGCGACAACCTCGACGTTGAAATGAAACGATTCCACGGTCAGCACGGACCGTTCACCGACTTTGGGGGCGGCGCGAATCGGCCACTGCCCGACCGCGACGACAGGCACCAGATCTGCGGATATCGCTCCGTCGCCGAGCTCGTCGAGCCCAACGTTGGTGATACCAGAATCGTCCAGCATCGCTCGATATGGGCTGACGTCGATGGCCGCAACGTTGACGGTCGCCGCGCCTGAGCCATCGCCGAATCGCTGGTTGGCGATTTCGACACCTGACACCGACGAGCGGCCGTCCATCGCACTCATGTCGAGGCCGACCGGTAGCGGGACTCGGTCGACGAACGCTTGCACGCGATAGTCACCTCCAACGAGGTGCCAAACGGAGCTTCGTTGCGCTGAAGCGACCGACGACGCGAGCACGGATGACAGCACGACCGTCGCCACGGCGATCGTCATGACGATGACCGGCGTACGGGTCGCAGGCGGCTGCACAACGAGACGTCGGAAACCGACGAACGGCGCGAGCGTGCGCCGACGAGACCCGAACGCTGCTCCAGCCCGCGCAACGGGACCGACGAAGCGAGCCGCCAGTACCCCAGCCGCGAGCGCGACGAACGCCGGCGTACTGATGAGCAACAGATCCAGACCGCCATCGACGCGTTCGCTCACCGGTCGGCGTTGGCGGAGCAGGAACACGGAACCGGCGGCGACGATGATGATCATGATCTCCACGACAAGACGCCGCCGATTCCTCTCACCTGCACCACTCTTCGCCGCGATCGGCACGCTCGTCGCAACGATCACCACGAACGCTCCGACCGCGAACGCCATCGCCGATCGGGTCGAGAGCACCGAGGACGTAGCGGAGAAGCTCCTCCACGCAATCGTCCACCCAATAGCCGCCGGGAGGCCGATGACCAACAGCGCCGTGCGCGCCGCGTTCAGTCGAAGCTGCATCGAAGTCGCACCGCGGTCAATCACCAAACCCGTCGTAGACCGTTGGCGCGATGCCACGAGGAGAGCCAACGCAACAATGGCTGCGATCGCGACCAAATAGGTGCCGGCAGCGCTCATCGATATCAGCTGCTCCGCGAGTCGTCGCTGGGCGATGTGTTCATCTAGCAGTCTGGGCAACAAGGTGCTCGTCGCATAGCCGTCTGGATTGATTCGCGCGACATCTGCGGCGAACCTCTCGGCGTTGGCGGACGCCTCCACCCCGGGAGTGACGACGTAGCGCCAGGTGTAGTGGTTGTCGACGGCTGGGGCGTGGTGCAGGAACTCCCGATACTGCGGTGGCATCAGTAGTCCCGCGGCGTAAACCATCCGCGGATTCTCCATGAACGTTTCTTCGGTGATGCTGGGTCGATGGAGTGAACTGTCCTCGAACCAGTACTCGCCGGACGGATTGGTGAGCTCGATGATCCCGGAGATCTCCACGACCAGGAGCGTGCCGAGTGCCTCAGGTGGCGCCCGCGTCCATGCGAGTTCCTGCGTCGCCGCCGTGAGGGTCACTCGGTCACCGACATCGACCCCGAGTTCGGACGCTGTCTGTTGTGTGATCGCCGTCTCAAGAACTGGCACGTCAACGATGCGGCAAGCCCGGTCGACCTCGGGGTCGAAGTCTTCTGGCGCCATTTCGTCGGTCGGGCATTCTGGGCCGAGCAACATGGCAACCTTCACCACGGTCTCCGGCAATCGGCCCCGAACCACCTCCAACTGATCCTCGATCCCCTGCTGGTACCGAAAGTGGAACGTCGTCGGATCCGGGCCTTCGGCTTGTTCAGGGAACGACCGAACCCTGAACAACGGCGAGTCGTACAACCACTGCCGATCCGAAACGAGCTCCGCGACTGATGCAGACATGTGCCGTTCGAGCAACTCGTCGTTGCGCAGATCGAGTGAGCTGAATGGCACTGCCTGAGTCCCGGCCGCGACGCGACCCTCGAAGGTGAAACGAATGCTCCGTTCCTCAGGTGTGGCCCCCGTCAGTGCTGCGCGAACGTCTGCCACGGCCGCGTGTTCGACCACGCGCGGGCCAGCGGATACGAGCGTGACCGAAAGAAGGCTGGTGAAGCAGATCGTCATCGCCATCGCAGACTCATGACGAGTCTGTCGTCGCCAGAATCGCCAGCTGACCCCTGAGATCGACAGTCGACGGTCTGTCACGGCTCACGAACGGATCGATGCAACGCACCGACCCGCCGACATGGTGACGACCACGCTGGACAGCAGTTCAAAGATGAGACGGCATCCACCGTGACCGGCAGGGTGGCGGAGAGCGCGTCAGACCACGATCGTCGAAGTAGCCCTCGCACCACCATTTCGCCAATATAACCCCGCGCGAAAGACGCCCTGGCGGAACGGGTGTATTGCCCATTTTTCGTTGTTTCGGTGCCCGGGGTGGGATTTGAACCCACACGATCCCTAGGGGATCAGGGGGGTTTAAGCCCCCCGCGTCTGCCAATTCCGCCACCCGGGCGCGCGCGTCACGCTACTCGGCGGGTGACTGAACACTCGGGACGCGAACGTCCTCGAACCGGTCGACATCGCGTAGCCGGGGAAACTTCCGCCACCACACGGCGACGATCAGAATCGTGCCGATCCCGCCACTGACCACGGCACCGACCAACCCGAGAACGTGCGCCGCCAGCCCCGATTCGAGTGATCCGAGCTCGTTCGAGCCACCGATGAATACGTTCTCGAGCGCGGTGACGCGGCCTCTCATGTTTTCGGGGGTTG
>JBPCTR010000140.1:0-10852 GCA_051011575.1 Acidimicrobiales bacterium
ACGCAGGTGGTCGCGTTCGGCCCGGTCGGGGCCAGCAGCAGTATCCAGGAACTGACGGCGACGGGGTTCGCCAGGGCGGAGCGAGAACTGAACGTCGAGGTCCAGTTCATCGGGGATCAACGTTTCAGCGATCTCGAAGCGGAGTACCGGAACCTCGGCAACGCCGGGACCGAGATCGTCATGATCAACGCCCTCGATGCTGATCGTCCTTGGCTGGAAGAGGTGATCGCCGACTACCCCGAGACGGCATTCGTCGTGATCGATCCAATTCCTGGACCGCTCGAGGGCGCGACAAACGGCACCTTCGCGCCCGAGGAAGTGGCGTTTCTGGCCGGTGCGGCGGCCTCGCTCGCGAGCGAAGCGGGAGTGATCGGGTACCTGGGTGGCCTTCCGTACTCCGAGACCGAGGCATGGCGGGCCGGCTACGAGGCCGGGGCAACCACCGTGAATCCGAACATCGAGATTCTCTCGGCGTATGTGAGCGGCGGGATCGAAGAGGGCTTCGAGACCGTCGGTCCGGGGCGGGCGGTCGCACTCGACCTGTACGAGCGTGGAGCCGACGTCGTTTTGCACGTTGCTGGTACGGCGAGCAGGGGAGCGATCGACGCCGCCCGACAGCACACCGCGGTCACAGGAGAGCACGTGTGGGCCATCGCTCCCGACTCCGATTGGTCGCTCGTCATCGCCGACGAACTACAGCCTCACCTGCTGACCTCGGCGCTCAAGAAGTTCGATGTCGTGGTGTTCGAGCTGATCGAGCAGTACGTCGAGGATGAACTTGAACCGGGGGTTCAGGTCCTGTCGCTGTCCAACGGGGCGATGGGCCTTGCTCCGTCCGATCACCTATCACCGCAGCAGCTGCAGGTAGTCGAAGATCTGAGCGCTCAACTCGTGGACGGGTCGATCGTTGCTCCGACGAACCCGGTCGGAGAAATCCTTCCGCGACTCGTAGCCGGCGCCACCGAAACGGTGCCAGGCGCAGAGCTCGACGACATCGAGATCGGCGACGGGTTCGGACCGTACGCAGTGGGTGTCGAGGAGGTCACCATCGTCGATCCGACCGAAGGAGGCCGCGATCTTGTCGTGGCGGTCTGGTTCCCGATCGATGACAACGCCGGCCTCGAGCCGTGGCAACTGGTCTTCCCCGGCGATCTCGTCCTCGAATCAACTCATGCATTTGCCACCACCACTGAGATGATCTCCACAGACGGCCCGTTCCCACTGGTGATCTACTCCCATGGGGATGGTGGGTCTCGTCTGACGGATTCGAACTACGTCGAAGCGATCGCAAGTCACGGGTACATCGTCGCCTCGCCGGACCATGCCGGAAACACGTGCTGCGATGCCCCAGATCCACGAGCTGCGGTGGCCTTCAACCGTCCGCATGATGTCTCGGCGGTCATCGACGCCATGATCGATCCCGACCGGGCCGAAACGGCGGGATTCGTGAGTCACGTGAACACCGACCAGATCGCGGTCACCGGGCACCAGGGATTTTCGACATACGCCACGGTTGCGGGATTCGAGAACGCCGTGGGCCAATTCGTCGCCGACGACCGGGTGGGGGCCATCATCGGCATCGCCCCATTCGTCAACGAACTCACCGACGACCAGCTTGCGTCGATCGACGTTCCTGCGCTCGTGATGATCGGAAGCGAAGACCGTGGTGGAGCGTCGGCCACCCGGGCGTGGGATCTCCCGCAGAGCAGTCCGTCGTATCGAGTCGACCTGGTGGGTGGAGAACACCTCTCGTTCACCGATATATGTGCCTACGTCGAGCTTCTCGACGCGAATCCCGATGTCGAGACCGATGGCTTTCGAGACCTGATGAACGGCTTCCGGCCCCAGGGCTGCGAACCCGACGACTTCCCGTACGAGCGGGCCCAGGGCATCACCAACACGTTCGCGACCACGTTCCTCGACTCGGTCTTTCGAGGCGCCGACCCCATCCGCCTCGACCAGGTCGACGGCCAGGCGGACCTGATCTACCAAGTCAAGTAGGCCAGGGGGCCGACTCGGCTCACGAGAGCGGGCGTGACACGTTCACCCCTATCGAACATGACCTACGCTTGAAACCACGGCTCCTCGGGGGATGAGCCCGCGGAGGGGGACGCAATGCCGATAGAGACGATCGTCTTCTACGGGGCCCTCGTGCTGTGGGCGGGGTTGTTGGCGCAGGGTCTACGCGTGTCGAAGTGGCAGGGGTTCATGCTGTTTGGCATCGGGCTCATGTTGGTCCTGAATATCGGCTACTTCGTACGCGGTCAGGGTGATGCGATCGCGTTCTTCGTCAGCATCTACGACCTGCTCGACAATGTGGGAGTGTCGTCCCAGGGCGAGCTGCCAGCCGCGCTCGCCACATGTCCCGACAACGCCTGCTCGATCGCCGACAACTACGACTCGCACCCGGCGTGGGGCGTGGCGTTCCACGATCGCTTCGCCAACGGCCCAACTCTCCGACGCTCGCTGCTGTTCGCCCACATCGGGTTCAACAGCATTGCGTTCGTGCTCGCACACGTGCAGCTGGCCAAGCCGGGAACTGGAAGCAATGCCCGACGACATCGAATACTCGGTCGGGTGGCATTCGGTTCGGTCACCGCGGGCACGCTCTGCGCGGTGCTGTTGGCCCGAGAGCACGGCCCGGTCGAGGAATATGGCGGCATCTGGTCCACGCTCGGCTTCTTCTCGATGGCCTTCGTTGTGTACTTCTGTGCGATCAAGACGGCTACCACTGCCCGGTCTGGCGACATCAGGTCCCACCGGGTGTGGATGTTCCGCTTCCTCGGATCGATGTGGGGAGCCTTCTGGCTCTTCCGCGTGATGCTGTTCGTGCTGGGCCCGCTCTTGCGAAACGTCGAGGCCGGAGCGATCCTGATCTGCATCTGGTTCTCCGCCCCGCTCGGGGTTCTGATCGCCGAATGGTTCCGCACGCGTCGCCCGAGCGGCGCCGTAAGCGACTCGTCGCAAGCTCCTGCGGTCGTGTGAACAAACTCCAGGACGAGTGGGTTACGCACGTTGGCAACATCGACCGAACCGAACTGATTACCGATCTCTTCTGAGAGGACCCCTGTGAGCGATCATCCCCTGGTGAGGATCCGGCCCGCTCGTCCGGAGTCGGCCGAGGGAAGGAAGTTCGCGGCCTATCTCGACACCGCTGCCGACGGAGCCTTCCGGGCGATGCTCGGGAGTGAGATGGAACGGATTGTCGCCGTGGCGTACGTGGAGAAGGGTCATGATCTGTCGTTCGAGCGCGCCGTCTTCGCCGAGGTCGATGGCCGGCTTGTCGGGATGGCGTCTGGCTACACCTCCGACGAACACCGTGCGTCGTCAGACGAGCCGCTTCGCAAGGCCGCCGGCGCGAGGATGGTGCGAATGCTGTTGGTCATGGCCGTCGGCCGCTCGATGTTCCGATTCATCCAGACCGTTCCCGACGGCGACTTCTACCTGCAGGATGTGGCCGTCGACGACGACCATCGCGGCAAGGGGATCGGTGCGCTGCTCATCGACGCGATGGAGGAGAGGGCCCGGCAGTCGGGGTGCCGTCGTTTCGTCCTCGACGTGGCCGAGAAGAACTCGGGCGCGCAGCGGTTGTACGAGCGACGGGGGATGAGAGTGGAGGCCATCTCAAAGCGGGTTCTGTTTCTTCCCAACACGCGAGCTCAGCGGATGGTGAAAGATCTTTGAGGCACCCATGGATCCCAGCGATTTCAGCGATTTCCAGTTGCTCAACGAACATACGTTCGATATGGTTGTAACTGTTGGACCGGATGGGGAAGGGGCCCATGGACACGATGATCACGGCGGCAGAACAGGCGATGCGAGACCTCGATCTATCGACCGACGCGATCGCCCAGATCAGCCTGCTCGGCCTTCGTCCCGATGAGTTGGAAGCCTGGCTCTGCGACGCGATTCGGGTCCGCGAACGTCTCAGCGGAGTGATCTCAGAAGCCATCAGCCACGCTGAACGGTCGGGCCTCGCAGCACACAATCGCACTCGTTCGCTCACGACCCACTTGGCGTCGGTCACGGGTGGAAACCCACGGTCGATCGGCTCTGATCGCGCCTTGGCCCTGTGGCTCGATCACTTTCTCGACTTCGGGGCTGCTTGGGCCGCTGGTGAGCTGACCCGTTCACATCTGATCGAACTGCGCAAGATCGACAACCCCCGCACGCGGCCCAATTTGGTTCGCGATCAGCAGGTGCACATCGACAACGCCCAGCAGCTGAGCTTTCCCGAATGGATCATGTCGCTCGACTACTGGCTGCTGCATGCCGACCCCGACGGAACTCCCGACAAGGAGAACAACCGCACTCGGTACGGCGTGCGGGTCCGCCGACATCGTGATGGCTCGAGCACGACCACGATGGACCTCGATCCGCTCGACTCCGAAGCGTTCGAGAAGATGCTCGACCACGAAGCGGCGAAGATCCGCCAGGCCGAATCCGAGGCCGAGACCAACGATTCCGAACGGTTGCCCATCGCCCAGCGCAACACGTTGGCGCTCCTGCGGCTCATGGCCCGTGGGTTCAAGCGCACCGACGGCTCATTTCCAGATCCGCTTATCCACATCGTGATGAGCGAACAGGTCGCCGAAGACGTCGCGGCCCGGGTTATTGACGCCATCGATCCGGCGACCGGCCGGATCGCCGAGTTCGATCCGTTCGAACGACCCCTCGACTGGACCGACATCGACAAACGATGCGAAACGATTCGAGGCACACCGCTCGATCCGTTGCTCGTGCTGCCGGCGCTGCTGATCGGGCGATTGCGAAGACAGGTGATTGGTGCCGAGGGTCGAACCCTCGACCTCGGAACCAATGTGCGGCTCTTCCCCAAATGGATGAAGCACGCGTTACTCGTCGAATCGAGAGGCAGATGCGCACGCGACGGGTGCGACGCGCCGTTCAGTTGGCTGCACGCCGATCACCGAATCCCGCACATCAAGGGCGGTAGCACGTCCGTCGAGAACGGCGACATGGTGTGCGACCCGGAGAACGGCTGGAAGGGCGACAACATGGACCGCCACCCACCCATCCCCGAACGGCGACCCCGTAGCGGTCCGTGGTATTCGCGGCGCCGCGAGCCGCCCGAAATCATCGCTCGGTGGAGCGCGTAGCCCACGAGGTTCAGCTCTCGCGAGGTCAACCCTGCCAGTACTTGGCGTCGGGCCAGAAGGTTCTCGCATCTGACATGCGGGAGGTGAACCCGGGGAGACTGTCGAGGATCTCTCCCTCGAGAGGACCGTCGAGGGCCCGGCCGGTGCCAGGATCCCAAATGGTGCCGGTCTCCACGTCCACCAATTCTTCGTCCTCGGAGACGGACAGAGTAATAAGCCGGTCGCCGACGCGCCGATGGAACACCTTCCACCGATCGTGCTGGCCGGGATCGATCACCACGGCGAGAGGTACTCCAGCCACGAAGTCGTTGGCGGGGCCCCAGGCGTTGAGTGTTCCGACCGAGTAGACGCCAACCTCTTCTCTGAAATCGACCACGATCGACAGGAAGCCGAGGTCGGTCCCCGATCGATCGGCCGGCGCGTCAAGCGTGAGAGTGTCGGGATGATCCTGCATCCAGGTCTCCCACGATGTCAGCTGCGAACCGATCAGCTCGAGGGTCTCTCCCTTGCGCTCGCCGACGATTGCCTCACCGAGCGGCTGGCTCCACACGGTGCCCGTGTCGTGGTCGAACCACGTCATGGCGTTGCCCCACAGGGCGCCCTGGTTGCCGAAGACGAGCACCTCGTCTTCCAGATCCCGGCGATGAACCATCGCCGTTCCGCAGAGCGGTCACCAGCTGACTAAGACCGGCAGGCCACCAATCTGGTCGATCACGATCTCGCGGCGGTTCAGGAAACTCACCGGATAGGCCTTCTGCTCACCATTGAGCTCTACGCCGATCACCAGCGCTTCGCCGGGCCAGTCGGTCGACTCTGCGCTTCGGAACGTCGGTTCGTAGATGGGATGAATCGCATCGCGGGGCAGCAGCTGTCGAAAGTCGGTTGGCGTTGCTTCGCCGGCGCTCACCGGGTCGTAGATGTCATCGATTGCCACGGAGCCTGCATCTATCCGAGACCGATCTGGCTCAATGCGGGCCACCCAGAAGATGCCGACCGCGACGATCGCGACGGCGAGCAGTCCGTGCACAGGCTTCATGAACCCTCCAACACGTCCCTGAGACTGCAGAATTCCTTGCGAGAACTGACTCGACTCAACCCATCTCGGATTGTCACGCCACCCCGGCGGCCCGCTTGGCGCGCCATTGGTGACGGTACTCCTGCATGTCGGTGATGCGTCCGTCACTCATCGCGATCACGATGTAGTTGCCCATTCGAGCGCCGTCACCCGATGCAGCCCGGTACTCGAGAAGAGCGGATTCCCCTGCACCGCGTTGGAGTTGCGCCGTCCCGTGGATGCCGTCTTCGGTGAGTCGATGTTGAATCTGGCCGATGACCGCACGGGCCTCGTCGGGCCCCTGTCAACTCGGCGTGTAGCGACGCCACATCCAGCCTTGCGGCGCTCCCGACCAGGTCATGTCGGCGGTCATGATGTTGATCAACGGTTCTGCATCACTCGATTCATTGACCGAGCGGACCGCGTGTTCGAGCGCAGCAAAGTTCGTGTCGTCCACATAGCAATGATTCTCGGCGGCCGCCAGACCGTCAATTGAATCCTCCTCCACGTCCCTGCAGCGGTGATCCTGAGATGTTGGGTGTGCGCAGTTCGTGGTCCGTATCGTCTTCAGGATGAACGCCGAAAGCGGTGACGACGTTGATGGGCTGCTCGACCACCTCAAGGCCGAGGTTGAATCTCGGCGCGCTGAGTTGGTGGAACTCACTACCCAATTCGTGTCGTTTCCGACTGTCAATCCTCCTGGCGATGACCTGGTCGAGTGCCAAGAGTGGATCTGCGCACTGTTGGAACGGTTCGACATTCCCTACGAGACGATCGACAGCTCCACAACTGGCGGCACTCATCGAGTGATCGTCGGTACCGTCGGCAACAGCGGCCCTGTGATGTATCTCCACGGTCACTACGACGTCGTCCCGGTGTTTTCGGCTGACCAGTTCGTCGCCACAGAAACCAACGGCGTCCTGTCTGGCCGTGGCACGTGCGACATGAAAGGTGGACTTGTCGCGCTCCTGCTCGCCGCGGTCATTCATCGCGACCAGGGAGGCGGGGGCCAGATCCGACTCGTGTTCGTTCCCGACGAAGAGACCGGTGGAGTGAATGGCTCCGAACGGCTCGACGAACTCGGCGTCATCGACAAGGCACCGGCGGTCGGCGCGATTGTCGCTGAGCCCAGCTTCCCGACCATCTGGTACGCGTCGCGGGCTGCCTTCACTTTGGAGGTAACGATTACCGGCAAGCCGGCTCACGTTGGACTCCACTACACCGGACTCAACGCCCTCACCGTCGCCCATGAGGTCCTCGGCGATCTGCTCGCGATGGCCGAAAGGGTGTCGCAGCACAAGACCGAGCTTCGGATCGAGCCAGAAGATGCCCGCCGCTCGATCATGCTCATCGGCGGCACGTCCGGCGGGGGTACGAACTTCAATATCGTCCCTGACGAGTTCCGGTTCACGATCGATCGACGACCCAACCCCGACGAAGACTACGCAGGTGTCAAAGCCGAGCTTCTCGACCGTCTCGACCAACTTGCGACGCAACACCCCCTCACCTACGAAATCCTGCAGGATGTCGACCCATCGCTGACCCCAGTCGACTCGAAGCTCGTCAAGAGCATCGCTTCAACCATCAGCGAACTCGGTGCACGAAACGCGCCGCTCGCGATGTGCCCCGGTTGCCTCGAAAGTCGTGTCTACACCCGAGCGGGCATCGACGCCGTAGCGCTCGGCCCCGGGCCATTGGCGGTCATGCACGCCCCGGATGAGTATGTGCCGGTAGACAACCTCGTTGAAGCGTGCACCATCTACACCGCCACCTTGCGCTCACTTCTGCCGCGAATGTGATCGGCGGCCACCGAGAGTCCGGTCGTCGATGGCTAGATCCGAAGGTCAGGGGCAGGTGGCGCTGAAGTCGCCGGCGATACCAGTGAACTCTTCTGTGGTGCCGTCATTGAATTCGGCGTCGCCGGAGATGTTCTTGCCGTTGATCGACAGGAACTCGCCGCCCATCGACGACAGGTCGACGCTCGGATCCTCGAAGTTCTCGATGTCGTTGAGCGAAACCGAGTGCCCGAAAGCGTCGACCGCCGCATACATCTGCATCCCATCCTGAATGCCCGAGAGGTTGAACACCGCACCCTCTTGTCCGATCTGCTCTTCGCCGAAGGCACACAGCACAGGAGCAAACGTCCAGGTTTGATCGCCGACGGTGAGGGTGGCCGATCCGCCTCCTTGAGACTGCTGCTGCGCTTCGAGATCCTCTGCCAGGTCGTCCACCGCCGCTTCCAAGTCGTCGGTATCGGCTGGCGCGGTCTGCGAATCCTCGGTGGTGGCCACGCCACCGCTCGTCGTGCCGGAGGCATCGTCGCTGCCGCATCCCGACAGGAGCAGTGCAACGCCGAAAACCGTCAACGCGAGTGCTCGTACCATCTCGTCCTCCGAGTTCCGCCGGACCCGCACGGTCCAAGGGGTTGATTCAGTGTCGCGCACATCGCAGTGATTCGCGTGTGAAACCCGTCCAGGCGTGGTCTCCGCCCGTACCCCTCGTGGTTTCTGTGTCGACGCGCGAGGGTTTTGGTACTCGATGTTCGGTTGATTAGCTGATGGATGAATCGCACGTGTCCCGTGGTGCCGACGCCGATGCGTCGCTCGACGGGCTGACTGCGCTCTACGCCAGCCAGGTCGTCGATGTATACGGGTTCGTGTTTCGACGCTGCGGCGGTGATGTTGGCCTCGCCGAGGACATCACCCAGGAGACCTTCGTCGCCGCCGCTCGCCATTTCCGCCTCAACGCGGATGTGCCCTCACCGGCATGGCTGTATCAGGTGGCCCGAAGCCGCCTGATCGATCACTGGCGAGCCGAAGCCAGGAAGGAACGCAAGGTGCGACTGGTGGCCGGAGGCCGCGCAACCCAACCAGCCAGTGATCCGGCCGACGTGATCGTGTCTGGCCGCCGGGTGGTGGCTGCACTGAGCGAGCTGCCGGCGACACAGCACGCAGCGCTCGTGCTGCGATATCTCGACGGGTACACGACCAAGGACGTGGCGACGACCCTAAATCGGTCGGTCAAGGCAACCGAGTCGTTACTCGCGCGTGCGAGACGGAATCTGGAAGCGGTCTATCAGGAGCAAGACGGTGAGTGAGCAACGAGTTGCGCAACTCATGAGTGCGCTCGACAGCGCGCCCGCGGAGCCCGATCCGGCCTTTGTGTCCCGACTCGCCCGTCGCATTCGGTACGAGGCCACGGAAGACGCGGATTCATCCATCGCTGCGATCGACGAGAACATGGAGGAACCAATCATGATCGATCTCGAGATGGATGTGACCGAACAGCACGCATCGTCGCGATCTCCCGGGAGGTGGTCGTCGGCGGAGGTGATGCGATGGGCGGCGGCGCTCGTCTTGCTCGCCGGCATAGCGGTGGCGGTGATCGTGGCCATCCAGGACGACGACCCAACGAGTGTCGCGAGCGACGGTCCTCGGGCTGCGGTGGATCGGTACTTCGAAGCGTTCAACGCAGGTGAAGCCGACGCTGTGCTGTCATTGCTGACCAGCGACGCGGTTCTCACGGAGCGGTTCGGAGCCGTGGGCGACTTCTTCGAATTCGACCGAGGCGATTGGGAGGACGAAATTGTGGGATTCACGTCGCAGGGCGCCCGACTCACCCCACACGCGTGCACCGAGACCGTGGATCCGGCAGCGGAGGTCACACTTTTCACGTGCACCTACGGCTTTCGTGACGCGCCGACGCTGGCCGTTGGCGCGCCATCAATACCTGTGTCCACGCTCTTCGCGGTCACGGCATCCGGAAGGATCAACGCGATCCAGGTGAACTACGACCCGGACGAGTCGATCACCGACGAGGGATTCGTCCACGTTGGGCGGCGATTTGGCAGGTGGCTAAATGCAAACCATCCCGACTTCGTTGATCTCGCAATCAGTGATGAGTTCTTCGGTGGTCGAAACCAACCTGCCCTCAAACCAGATCGAATGTGCTGTGAATCGATGTCGCCGACGGAGATCGGCGAGCTGAAGCTCGAGTACGCGCAGCTGTGGGCGGTTCATCTTGAAGAGAACGATTGCACCTACCTCGACGGCTGCTGAGTCCGGTCTGTCGACCGGCTCAGTCGGTCCGGTTGTGAACAGGGCGATCGCCTATGCTCAGCAATGTTCGGCGACTGTGGGGAGGCACCGAAATCGACGGCTCAATCGACGGCGGCGGTAGTGCGTCGGGCAGCGACAATCCAAACACACGCTCGCTGGTGTCGTGCCAGCCACTCAGTGGGCTGTTCGAGGTCGTCGAGCAGCGAGGCCTCGACCCCGAACTCTTGATCGTCGACACGGGTCGGACCGTCGACTATCTGCGTGACCGCCGGAATCGGGTGCCATGGGAAGACTTCCGCCTGGTCGTCGAGCAGCTCGCGTATCACTACGACGAAGACGAAATCGTCGCGATCGGACGACAACTCGTGAACACGGCCGCCCAACGGCCGTTCGGGCTCATTGCCAGAAGGTTCTTCTCGATCGGCGACTTCTATCGGGCAGTCTTTTCCCAGAAGTCGGGTTGGGGAAAGCCGATGTTTCCCTGCATGACGTCGACATGTATCCAACTGGCCACCGACGTCTTCGAGGTCACGCTGGAGCTTCACGAAGGGTTCGTCCCGTCGCCGGTGTTCGTGATGATCACCGAGGGAAACATCATCGGGATTCCCGAGGTGCTGGGCGGT
>JBPCTR010000141.1:0-2614 GCA_051011575.1 Acidimicrobiales bacterium
TTGAGGAAGAGCTTCTCCGTGAGGCGTTCTCGACCCTCAAGACGATGAAGCCGAAGCAGCTGATCGAAAGCGAACAGCTCTGGCGTGAGATCGTCGATCGCTACGGCGATTACTACGGGGGCGGCATGGGAGCCGAGTCCATCAAGGAGCTCATCGATCGCCTCGACCTTGACGCCGAGATGGAGTTCCTGCGAGGCGACCTCGACGCCAACTCGCAGCAGCGTCGCCAGCGGGCGATGAAGCGCCTGAAGGTCGTTTCCCCGTTCGCAGACGGCAAGAACGACCCGCGGGACATGGTTCTCGAGGCCGTGCCGGTCATTCCGCCCGACCTGCGCCCGATGGGGCAGCTCGACGGTGGCCGTTTCGCCACGTCTGACCTGAACGACCTGTACCGCCGCGTGATCAACCGGAACAACCGACTCAAGCGACTCCTTGACCTTGGCGCTCCGGAGATCATCGTGAACAACGAAAAGCGCATGCTGCAGGAAGCCGTTGACGCACTGTTCGACAACGGTCGCCGCGGTCGTGCGGTGACAGGACCGGGCAACCGCCCGCTCAAGTCGCTGTCCGACATGCTCAAGGGCAAGCAGGGCCGGTTCCGTCAGAACCTGCTCGGCAAGCGTGTCGACTACTCCGGCCGCTCGGTCATCGTGGTTGGCCCGCAGTTGCAGCTGCATCAGTGTGGTCTGCCAAAGATCATGGCGCTCGAGCTCTTCAAGCCGTTTGTCATGAAGCGTCTGGTCGATCTCGACCTCGCGCAGAACATCAAGGCAGCCAAGCGCATGGTGGAGAGGCGCCGCGCCCAGGTGTGGGACGTCCTTGCAGACGTGATCCAGGAGCACCCTGTGTTCTTGAACCGCGCTCCGACGTTGCACCGTCTTGGCATCCAGGCTTTCGAGCCGGTGCTGGTTGAGGGCAAGGCAATTCAGATTCACCCGCTGGTGTGCGAGGCATTCAACGCCGACTTTGACGGAGACCAGATGGCGGTTCACCTGCCGCTGTCCGCCGAGGCACAGGCTGAGGCTCGGATCCTGATGCTGTCGTCCAACAACGTGCTGTCGCCGGCCTCGGGCCGCCCGATCGTGACTCCTTCGCAGGACATGGTCATCGGCATGTATTACCTGTCCGAGTTCAACGAGGCGGAGAAGGGCGCGGACCGCACCTTCGGCACGGTCGAGGAAGCCAAGATGGCATACGACCACAACGACCTTGGGCTGCACGCACCGATCAAGCTGCGTGTCGGTGAGCTGGCCGGAGACCCGGAGATGCACGCTGAGCTCAAGGGCGCTCTCGGCGAGTTGATCACCGAGGAGCCCGTCGACGGCTCGGTTCTGTTCGAGACGACCGTCGGTCGAGCCATCATGAACTCGGCCTTCCCGTCGACGTTCCCGTATGTGAACCACCCGGTCTTCAAGGCCGACGTGCGTACGATCATCGAGGAGGTCATCGACCGCTACGACAAGCCGGACGTTGCCCGCACCCTCGACTCGATCAAGTCGCTCGGGTTCCACTTCGCGACTCGGGCCGGTCTCACGATCGGCCTGGAGGACGTGAAAACGCCGCCGGCGAAGCAGCAGATTCTCGACAAGTTCGAGGATCGAGCAGCCAAGGTCGAGTCGCTGTACCAGAAGGGTGTTATCACCGCTGACGAGCGCCGACAGGAGCTCATCGAGATCTGGACTGAGGCGACGGACGAGGTCAAGGACGCTATGCAGGAGACCCTCGAGGCTGAGCGGTTCAACCCCATCGACATGATGGTGCGCTCGGGAGCTCGTGGAAACATGATGCAGCTGCGTCAGATCGCCGGAATGCGTGGCCTGGTGGCCAACCCGAAGGGTGACATCATCCCGCAGCCGATCAAGGCGAACTTCCGTGAGGGCCTGTCGGTGCTCGAGTACTTCATCTCGACGCACGGTGCCCGCAAGGGTCTCGCCGACACGGCACTTCGTACTGCCGACTCGGGTTATCTGACTCGCCGTCTGGTCGACGTCTCGCAAGAGATCATCATCCAGGACGAGGATTCGGATGACGTGGGGCTTGTGATCCCGGTTCGTGAAGAGAGCGGAGCCCCGCTGCGCAACCTTCGCAACCGAATCTACGGCCGCATCCTCGCCGAGGACATCAAGGTGGGACGCTCACTCGTGGAGACCGAGAAGGGCGTGAAGCTGCGCGAAGGCGAGCTGATCGACCGGGTCGCAATGCGTGCCATCACCGGAAACGACGATGTCACCGAAGTGCGGGTCCGCTCGCCACTCACAGATCAGACACGCTATGGCATCAGCAAGTCCTCGTACGGGCTGTCGCTGGCGACCGGACGAATGGTCGAGCCGGGCGAAGCCGTGGGAATCATGGCTGCTCAGTCGATTGGTGAGCCGGGTACTCAGCTGACCATGCGTACGTTCCACACCGGCGGCGTCGCCGGCGAGGACATCACGCACGGTTTGCCTCGCGTCGTTGAGCTCTTCGAAGCTCGTACGCCGAAGGGCAAGGCGATCCTCGCCGAGCATGGCGGCGCCGTGAAAATCCTCGACGACGAAGAAGGTCGCCGCATCCTGGTCGCCGACAAGGATCGGGAGACCGAGTACCCGCTGCCGCGGCGTGCTCGCCTCCGTGT
>JBPCTR010000142.1:0-4201 GCA_051011575.1 Acidimicrobiales bacterium
ACCCATACCCGTGGGAGCTGTTCGACGAAGACCTCTCCGCCGGCGACACGATGCCGGCCGGCCGGCTGGTGGGCGCGCTGACCTTCTCCTTCGGCGAGTACAAGGTGGAGCCACTCGACAACGACGTGGCCACCGGGGATCGGATCTTCTTCCCCGAAACTGACGACACGTTCCCGCGGCCAGACGCACCTGCGCTCTCCGACGGCAACGACGTGGCCGCATTCAATGTGCTGAACTACTTCAACACCTTCGGCAACTCGGCGGTGCTGCGGGGCGCCCAGAACCAGGAGCAGTTCGACGTCCAGAGCGCAAAGATCGTCGATGCGATCATCCGGCTGGACGCGGCCGTTGTCGGCCTCGTGGAGATCGAGAACGACTACGAAGACTTCTACGACGACGACGACACGACCGTACCGTCGATCGTCACGCTGGTTGACCAGCTGAACGATGTCGCCGGCAAGAACACCTGGGGTTACATCCGGCCGAACGAGAACATCCTCACCACCGAGGGCCTCGGCGGTGGCGGGTTGGGACCCGACGCGATCGCCGTCGGGATCATCTACCAGCGCAAGCTCGCCCGCGCGGTCGGCGTGGCGAATACCTTCAACATCGATGAGCTGCTCCAAGGCGACTTCGACAACAACCGGTGGCCGCTCGCCCAGACCTTCAAGATCGACGGCGAAGATGTCACGGTGATCGTGAACCACTTCAAGTCGAAGGGCTCCACGTGCACCGACACCGCCGGCCCCGGATTCGACTTCGGCGACGACGCCTTCTCCAGCTTCACCGCCAACTGCGACCTGACCCGCCGGTACGCCGCCGAGCGGCTGGTCGAGTGGGCCGACGCCGGTGCCACGAACAAGAAGACCGACAACGTGTTGCTCGTCGGCGACTTCAACGCTTACGAGGAGGAGGCGCCGATCGAGATCCTCGTCGACGCCGGGTACGTCGATCTCGTCGAGGAGTACGGCGACGATGCGTCGACCTTCAAGTTCAGCGGACGATTCGGCCGGCTCGACTACGCCTTCGCGTCGCCGTCGCTCGCAGACGACGTGACCGACGCCGAGGTGTGGCAGATCAATTCTCCGGCGCCGACCGGGTACCTGTACTTCAACGACCACATCGATCTGACGGCGCACGGATCGTCCGATCACGATCCGGTGGTCGTCTCGCTCGGATAGGACCTCCGCGGTGTAGATCCATCGCTGGGCCCTCGAAAGAGCCTGGCACTTTCCCCCTCGAAAGTGCCAGGCTCCTTTCGCACGTGGGCCTCGCTCGCACGCCGTCTCAGGCGTCGCTGATCGGGTGCACCTTGAGCGAGAGGAACTGCACGGGCAACTCGACGAGTTCGGTCGGCCCATGCGCGACCTCGCCGTGGAGCTGCATGGTGTCGCCCTTCTTCAGGCGATAGCGCTTACTGCCGTAGCCGTACTCGACCACGCCTTCGAGCATGTGTATGAACTCGACACCGGCGTGCTGAAAGAGCGGGAAGACTTCGTCGGGCTTGGTGATCGTGACCAGAACGGGTTCGATCTGGCGGAGCGGCCCGCGTAGCGCACCCAGGTCGTGATACGTCCGACCATCACTCCCCCCTTCGTGCACGATCTCGAGGCCACCACCCTCGGGCACGATGACGGCATCATGCTCCTCATCGAGGCCCCGGAAGAACGCCGTGAACGGCACGCCCGCCGCGTTCGAGAGGCTTGTGAGCGTGCTGAGACTGGGCGACGTCTGGCCGTGTTCAATCTTCGAAAGCATCCCAATCGAGAGATCGGCCTGCTCGGCAAACTTCTCCATCGTCAGCCCGAGGCTCTGGCGGAGATCACGAACGCGCTCGCCGATCACCCGACAGACCTCGTCGGTGGTGAGGGGTGATTGGTCGAGATCGTCGGTCATCGACGCTCAGAACAGAGTGAGGTACTGATCGATCTCTCCCGGGGTGACCTCGGCATGGTGAGCCATGAACTCGGCCCGCTTTGTGTCGGCGAAGTACTCGCTGTACGGACCGCTGCGGGTCGTACCGAGTGCGGCCCGAAGCAGGTCATTGCCCGCAAGGTTGTCGGCCGCGTGCAGGAGCGTGGGCGGCAGCACCTCGATACCGCGAGCCTTCACCTCGGCGGGATCCATGTCGAACAGGTTGGCGGTGTTGGGCTCGCCGGGATCCATCGCGTTGTCCACGCCATCCATGCCGCACGCGAGCATCGCAGCGAACATGAGGTACGGGTTGGCGGCGCCGTCGCCCAAGCGGACCTCGAGGCGGTCGGGCTCGGGGACTCGAATCATCTGGGTGCGGTTGTTGCCTCCGTACGCGGCATAGGCCGGGGCCCATGTTGCGCCCGAGTCGGGAGCACCCACACCCATGCGCTTGTACGAGTTCACGATCGGGCAGGCGATCGCCACCAGCGACGGCGCGTGGTGCACCAGCCCGGCGGCGAATTGGTACGCCATGTCGCTGAGCCCCAAACCCTTGCTGTCGCCGTCGTGGGCCGGGAAGAGCGGTTCGTCGGTGTCGGCGGACCACAGGCTGAGGTGAGCGTGGAGGCCGTTTCCGGTCTTGTCGCTGAACGGCTTGGGCATGAAGGTGGCGTATCGACCGTCACGTTGGGCCATGGTGTGGATCATCAGGCGGAAGACGATGAGGCGGTCGGAGGTGGTGAGCGCATCGGCGTACTGCCAGTTCTGCTCGAACTGCCCGTTGGCGTCCTCGTGATCGTTCGCGTAGTTGCCCCACCCCATGGCATTCAGGTTCTTCGAAACGCCGGTGAGGTGCGGAAGCATGGTGGTGAGCAGGCGAGCGTCGTAGCACGGGTTGTTCATCGTGTCGCGGTCGTCGGCCACACGAATCGCTCCGCTGTCGTCACGGTCCACGAGTGAGTACTCGGCCTCGACTCCGCCCTTGAGCACGAGGTTCCGCTCGGCCAGTTGATCGAGAGCTCGGCGAAGGATGACGCGAGGCGCGTACGGCCAGAGCTCGCCTTCCACGGTGGGGTCGCATTGCATGGCAGCCACGTTCGGTTGCCATGGAAGTTGGGTGTAGCTGGCCGGATCGGGAAGGGCGAGGATGTCGGGATCGGCGGGATTCTGTCCCATCGGCCCAGCCGCGAAGCCGGCGAATCCGGCACCGTCGGCCATCAGGCCGTCGAGGGCCTCGACCGGTACCAATTTGGCGCACGGTTTGCCGTGCATCTCCACGAACATGGCGTAGATGTACTCGACACCGTCGGCCTCGACCCGTGCCTGAATGTCTTCCAGTGCCCCCATCGGCGATCCCCCGAACTCTTCGGCCGGACGGTTTGACCCGGCGTGTGCGACCATTACTGTAGGTGAAGATCCTTCACCCGTGTCAAAGAGTGCGCATCTGGTGCGAACTCGGCAAGGAGTCCACCATGTGCGGCATCGTCGGTCTATTCCTGAAAACCGAGAAGTACCGGCCCGAGCTCGGGCGGCTCACCGCCACGATGCTCCACGAGATGCGGGGCCGTGGCCCCGACAGCGCCGGCTTCGCTGTGTACGACGAGGGCTCGCCCGGCGTCACCCGCCTCACGCTGCTGGCCGAGGGCCAGGAGCCCGACTGGGCGCCGATCGCCGCCGATCTCGAGAACGCCCTCGAGGCGGAAGTGAAGGTCCGCCCCGTCCACGACCATGCGGTGTTCGAAACCTCGGGGGATGGTCGAGGGGCACGCCAGTGGATCATCGACAACGTGCCAGGAGTCGATGTGCTGAGCCACGGCAACCAGATCGAGCTCTTCAAGTCGGTGGGCGACCCCGACCTCGTTGCGTCCCGGTATGACCTCGCCAGCCGGACCGGCACCCACGCCATCGCTCACACCCGCATGGCCACCGAATCGGCCGTGACCACCAACGGGTCGCACCCATTCGTCACCGGGGCCGACACCTGCCTCGTGCACAACGGGTCGCTCTCGAACCACAACCAGCTCCGCCTCCGTCTCGAAGCGGCGGGCGAGTCGTTCCAGACCGAAAACGACAGTGAAGTGGCAGCGGGTTACCTGTCGTGGCGACTGCGCGAGGGCGACACGATCGAGCAGGCACTGAGACACGGCCTGGCCGATCTCGACGGTTTCTACACCTTTGCGATCGGGATCGAGAACGGGTTCGCCATCCTGCGCGACCCCATCGCCTGCAAACCGGCCGTGGTCGCCGAAACCGAGCACTGGGTCGCCATGTCGTCGGAGTACCGGGC
>JBPCTR010000143.1:0-8952 GCA_051011575.1 Acidimicrobiales bacterium
CTCCTCTCAGGGGCTGAGCAAGTACCCGCCGATCGACCGCTGGCACGACTGGACCGAGCTCGATGCCAAGGCGTGGCCCGAGCGGGTGGAGAAGCGC
Organism: Acidimicrobiales bacterium; assembly: GCA_051011575.1. Lineage (GTDB taxonomy): Bacteria > Actinomycetota > Acidimicrobiia > Acidimicrobiales > SHLQ01 > SHLQ01. The sequence continues at coordinate 98 of JBPCTR010000143.1, forward strand.
TACACGCTGGTCCCGACGAGCTGCTTCAACTGCGAGGCCGGCTGTGGCCTGGTCGCATGGTTCGACAAGAAGACCGGGCAGATCGAAAAGGTCGAGGGCAACCCCGAGCATCCGGCCAGCCGGGGCCGCAACTGCGCCAAGGGCCCGGCCACGCTGAACCAGGTCTACGACCCCGAGCGCATCCTCTACCCCATGAAGCGGGTGGGCGACCGCGGTTCTGGCGGGTGGGAGCGAGTCAGCTGGGATCAGGCGCTCGACGAGATCGGCGGCCGTCTCCGCACGGCGATGCTGGAAGATCGCCACAACGAGATCATGTACCACGTGGGTCGGCCCGGCGAAGAGGGCTACACCGATCGCGTGCTCAAGGCGTGGGGTGTCGACGGCCACAACAGCCACACCAACATCTGCTCATCGAACGCACGCATCGGCTATCAGAGCTGGATGGGCCACGACCGTCCGAGCGCCGACTACGCGAACGCCGAGGTCATTTTTCTGATCTCCGCCCACCTCGAGTCGGGTCACTACTTCAACCCGCACGCGCAGCGGATCATGGAGGCGCAGAAGAATGGCGCCACGGTCATCGTGTGCGACCCTCGCCTGTCGAACACGGGCTCGAAGGCCGATCACTGGCTGCCCACCTGGCCGGGCACCGAGCCCTTCCTATGCCTGGCGATCATCCACCAGATGCTCGAGGACGACACCTGGAACAAGGAGTTCGTGGAGCGCTGGGTGAACTGGGACACCTTCCTCACCGAGGAGTTCCCCGACATGCCGAACGAGTTTGCCTCGCTTGGCCCGGCGCTCAAGCAGCACTACGCCGAATACACACCCGAGCGGGCCGAGCACATCACCGGCATCCCGGCCGATCAGATCCGCGAGATCGCGGCGATCATCGGCAAGCACCCCACCAAGTTCGCCTCGCACAATTGGCGGGCCGCCGGTGCCGGCAATTACGGCGGCTGGCAGGTCGCCCGTTGCTTGTTCTTCATCGCGGTGATGACCGGCTCGGTCGCCACCGAGGGCGGCACGAGCGGCAACGGCTGGAACAAGTTCAAGCCCGCGGCTCCGCTGGGTGCACCCGGCATCGAGCGGTGGAACGAGCTGGAGTGGCCGAAGGAGTATCCGCTGGCCCACCACGAGATGTCGATCCTGCTGCCCCACTTCCTGAACGAGGGTCGGGGCAAACTCGATACCTACTTCAGCCGCGTCTACAACCCGATCTGGACCAATCCCGACGGCTTCAGCTGGATGGAAGCCCTCACGGATCCCGAAAAGGTCGGGTGCCACGTGGCGCTCACCCCCACCTGGTCCGAGACCGCGTGGTTCGCCGACTACGTGCTTCCCATGGGTGTAGGGGCCGAGCGTCACGACGTTGTCAGTTACGAGACGCATCAGGGCCGGTGGATCGCGTTCCGGCAGAGCGTGTTTCGTCGCTTCGCCGAGATTCAGGGCGAGAAGGTCGACGAGGATTCGCGCACCCACGAGTTCAACCCCGGCGAGGTCTGGGAAGAGAACGAGTTCTGGATCGACCTGTCGTGGCGAATCGACCCCGATGGTTCGATGGGTATCCGTCAGTGGTTCGAGAGCGAGGATCACCCGGGCAAGCCGATCGGCATCGACGAGTACTACGGCAAGATGTTTGCCGACTCGGTGCCCGGACTCGCCGAGGCCGCGGCCGAGAAGGGCGAGACCCCACTCGAGTACATGCGGAACCGCAGCGCCTTCGCGGTCGAAGGAGATCAGCGCACGCCGTACGAGCGGCCAGTCGATCCGAGCGTCGTCGAGGGTTGTCAGAAGGACGAGGGCGGCGTGTTCCGCAAGCCCGGGACCGCAGCGATGTGGGACGGCACGCCCGAGGGCCTGGCCGACATCAAGCTCGCACCTCTGGGCGACGGATCGCCCGCGATCGAGATCGACGGCGAGCTGAAGGAGGGCTTCGTCACGCCCTCGAAGAAGCTCGAGCTGTTCTCCACCACGCTCAAGGATTGGGGTTGGCCCGAATACGCCACGCCGAAGTGGATCCCAAGCCACGTGCACTGGGAAGACCTCGACATGGAGCCTGCTCCCGACGGAACCGGGGGCACCGAGCGGATCCTGTTGCCGACCTTCCGCATCCCCACTCTGATCCACACGCGGTCGGCGAACTCGAAGTGGCTGAGCGAGATCAGCCATCGCCATCCGCTGTGGCTGCATCCCGAGGATGCCGAGAAGCTGGGAATCGCCGAGAATGGCCTGGTACGGGTGACCACCCGTATTGGTCACTTCGTGATCTCCGCGTGGCAGACCGAGGGCATTCGTCCCGGTGTTGTGGCGGCATCGCACCACATGGGTCGTTGGCGTCTCGAGGATGACAAGGCCCGTTCGTGGGGTTCCGGCACCGCCGACATTGTTGGCCCGAGCGGCGACGGAGCCGACGGAGATCGCCCGAGAACCGCGACGGGTCGATCCGTAGGGTCCGCAACCAGCGCCGAAGGCGATGGCGGGATATGGCGCTTGCGCCGAATGGGCGGGATGACGAACTGGGATTCCGAGGACGACGACAGCAACCGCGTGTGGTGGACCGATACGGGAGTACACCAGAACCTCACGTTCGCGGTACAGCCCGATCCGATCAGCGGTATGCAGTGCTGGCACCAGCGGGTTCACGTGACTCCGGCCGAGGAGGGCGACGAGTATGGCGACGTGGTGGTCGACACTGCGAAGTCGCGCGAGGCCTATCTCGACTGGCTCGGTAAGACCCGTCCGGCTCCCGGTCCCGGCGGTCTCCGTCGCCCGCTGTGGTACGCCCGCCCGCTGAAGCCAACCGCTCCGACCTATCTCAGCCCCGACTCATAAACCCGTCAGGCCAGCCGCATCGCGGTCGCCGGTGGCGCGCCATCGGCGACGGCGAATTGGGCGACGGTCTCGAAACCGACCGAGTGATAGAAGCGGTGGTTTCGAGGGTTCGTGGTCTCGAGGGCCACCTGGAGGCCCGCGTCGCGCGCTGCATCGACTCCTGGCGCCAGAACTTGGCGGCCGAGGCCACGGCCCTGATGATCCGGGTCGACCGCCAGCATGTGCAGGTAGGCGAACGGATGGGGTGGCCAGTGCTCGGCGAAGCGCTGGAATGCCGGGCCGAGTTCGGCCGCCCGCTCAATACCCACGAGTGAGACGAGCACGCCGGGCAGTGTGGGCGAGGTGGTCCACTCGACGGGTGCGTCGCTGGGAGTTCGCCACACCGCGGTTGCGATCACGTCGCCATCCTCCTCGACGGTGTCGATGCGGAGATCGGAGCGGGCGTAGGCCTCGACGAGCAGACCCATGAACATCGCGATCTTGTCGACCCTGCCCTCGGCGTCGGGGAAGATCCACTCCATCAACGGATCGTCGGCGAAGCCCCGGGCGATCGTGCGTCGCACTCCGTCCAGTGCGTACAGGGAGACCATGGCGCGACGGTAGTCGGGTTGCTCCGCAGGGTGCGCCGCCACGTAGCGTCGGCGCCCATGAACGCTGTACCCGTCGACGAGCTGATCGACCCCCACATACACCTCTGGGATGTGCGGGGCACAGAGCGGATGGTCCAGAACTTCGTGCGCACGTTCGGATGGAACGAACGGGTGCTCCGGGCGAGCGCGAAGCGACTGTTCCCCGAGCCGGTGCGGATGTGGTTCGGCGAGCGAACAGCGCTGCTGGCCGACTATTTGCCCGCCGACTATCGAGCGGACTCGGCGTCGTCCAACGTCGGCCGCTACGTGCATATCCAGGCGGGTTGGAAGGGCAGCGATCCAACAGCGCCGGTCGGCGAGACCGAATGGTTGGCTTCGCTCGACGACGGTCCGGCAGCGATCGTCGGTCATGCCGATCTGGAGCTGGGCGCCGACGTCGGTTCGGTTCTCAGGGCGCACGGCGCCGCGAGCGATCGCTTCCGCGGAATCCGCTACATGTTGTCGCATCACCCGAATGAGAACGTGCACGCGTTCGCGGAGCGCGCCGATCTCACCATCGACCCGCAGTGGCTCGACGGTTATGAACAGCTGGCCGAACACGGGTTGTCGTTCGACGCCTGGTGTTTCCACGGTCAGCTGGAGGAGGTGGCCGTGTTGGCGGAGCGGGTGCCGGAGGTTCCGGTGGTGTTGGATCACTGCGGGACTCCGGTCGGAATCGCCGGGCCGCACCAGGGCGTTGGTGTGTCGCAGCAGGAGCGTGTGCGCATAGCCGATGAGTGGCGAGCGGGGATCGAGCGGTTGGCCTCCGTTCCACACGTGATGTGCAAACTGTCGGGGCTTCTCATGCCGGCGTTGGGGTTCGGCTTCGACGAGACGACTGCCGAACCATCGGTCGCGGAATTGGTCGACCGCTTGAGTCCGCTCATCGCCCACTGCATCGACATGTTCGGGCCAGAGCGCTGCATGGTGGCCTCGAACTTCCCCGTCGACGCGGTGTCGGCTAGATACGACACTGTCATGTCGGCCATGGCCGAGATCGTCGGGGTGCACGGAGAGGATGCCGAGCAGCGGATGTTGACCGGGACTGCAGCCGAGTTCTACAAACTCTGAGACTGGCCGAGCATGGCGAACTGGCGGGCTTGGGCCACCAGCGCACCCGACTCGTCCCACAGCCGGACGTCTTCGATCAATCGGTTGCCCGCGATGTCGTCGGCGCGGATCTCGGCGGCTACCCAGCCGGCCACGGGACGCCGCCGCAGATGCAAGGTGAGTTCGAGGGTGGGAACCCAGCCGATCTTTGCGTGCGACGCGGTGACCGCAGGCGGAAATGCATCGACGAACATCGCGAGCGCGAGGGGATCCGGAGGCCGTTCATCGGTGAAGCGGATCCAGGCGCGGAGAAGCGCAGCGGGGTCCCCCGGTAGTGGCTCGGGGGCGGGATCGATACGCACGTCGATCATGTCCATCAGCGGAAGGGGAATACCCTGGCCCGCCGATGATCGGGGCACACACTGGTCCGGCGGCGCGATCACAGGTACCGCCGGTTGAGTTCCAGCGGGGTTGTCGCGTGGAAGTTCACCGAGGACGGCGGTCGCTCGGGTGCGCTCCTTGCCTTCCTGCACCATGGCCGCGCTGACGTTCGCAAACGAGCGACCCTCACGATGGAGGTCGGTGGTGATGGTTGCTTCTGTATCGGCGACGGTGGGACGGTAGTAGTGCGTGGTTACCGACAGTGGGTCCGGGCGGCCGCTCGCAGCGACCATGGCTCGCAACATCGCACTCGACGAGTAGCCGCCGTTGGGTACGGTGCCGATCGACCAACGGGAGTTCACCCGGGTGGCGTAGGTGCCGTCGCCGAGGTCGGTGATGGCGGTGTCGGCGTCGAAAGCGCTGATCATGATCGGCTGGCCACGTATTCGGCGAGGCGACGGGTGGCCCGCTCGATGGCGGCGCCGAGAACAGGGTCGAGGGCCGAGGTCCACAGACCGCCGTCGTAGGCGAGCTGGAGCGTGACGGCCGAGCGCTCGGTGCCTCCGTTGGCGGTGGCGGGTTCCACGGACGCATGCATGGTCCAGGCGGCGTGTTGGCGACCGTCGGTCTCGTACCGATCGAAGCGGATCCGGCGACCGCCTCCGTCCGTCGGCTCGTCGAGGGCTCGGATGAATCGAAGCTGTTTCGACCGGGCGAAGACCCCAACGCGAGCTTCCAGCGTGGTGATCCAAGCCGGGGACGACATGGAGTCGTTCGTTTCGGAACTGATTGCGGTTCGAACGACATCGTTCCAATGTGGATATGTGGCGAGATCGGCCAGGACGTCGCCCACGGCGCCGGCCTCGGCCTCGACGATGAGGTCGGTGCTGTGCTTCACCACCACAGTGTGCCGCGATCTACGATCACCCTGTGAAGTCGCAGGCCCTCATGTCCGCCGCCACGAGCACCACGACCGCCGTGCCAGGTGGTGGGCTCGCTGATGTCGACCTTGTTCGTCTGGGCGCGCGATCGGGGTGGCTGTGGCGGGGTCACGACCTCGTGCTCGCAGGCATCGGCCCGGCGCAGCGGATCGGAGTCGAGAGGCCGGAGGGCGGACCCCATGCGCAGGCGATTCTCGACGAGCTCACCGGCGAAAACGAGTTGGGGGATGTAGCCGGCACCGGCGCGGTCGGTTTCGGCGCATTTCCGTTCGATCCTCGGCGAAACGCACACCTCGATGTGCCCTCGATCGTGATCGGAGAGACCACCGGAGTTCGGTGGCTCACCGTGTTCGAGCCGTTCACGCGGGCCGACGCCGCACGCCGCATCATGGCGCTCGCCGACGACGAGCGGAAGGGACCGTGGCCGACGAAGGTGGTCGTCACCCCGGGCCGACCGGCCGATGAATGGCGCGATTCGGTGGTCGCCGTCGCCCGCGACCGAGTGGCCTCGAGCTCGTTGGAGAAGGCGGTCCTCGCGAGAGAACTCGTGGTGACCGGCGACGCCCCGTTCGATCCTGCCACCATCGTGGAGCGGCTCGATCACAGATTTCCGGGCGCGATGGTGTTCGCGATCGACGGCTTCGTGGGCGCTTCGCCCGAGCTCCTCGTGTCGAGGAGCGGTCGACTGGTGAATGCTCACCCGTTGGCCGGCACGGCAGCACGATCGGCCGACACGACCGCCGACGAGGAGTCGAAGACGGCACTGCTGGCCTCGAGCAAGGATCGGTCCGAGCACAACATCACGATCGAATGGCTGTTGAACGAACTGCGGCCGGCATGTTCGTACATCGACGCAGAGCCCGAACCATCGGTGGTGACCCTCGCGAATGTGCACCATCTGGGCACGATCGTCGAAGGCATGTTGTCTGAGCCCGCGGTCTCGATTCTCGATCTCGTTGCGGCCGTACATCCGACGCCGGCGCTGGGGGGCGCTCCACAGGCGGACGCGCTGGCACTGATCGCCGAGCTCGAGGGGTTCGACCGAGCGCGCTACGGCGGACCAGCGGGATGGGTCGACGCGCAGGGCAACGGCGCCTTCGCCGTGGGAGTGCGGACGGCACAGCTGACCGGCGACCGGGCCACGGTCTGCGCAGGTGTGGGCGTGGTCGCACAGAGCGACCCGCAGGCGGAGCTGGAGGAAACGCAGGCGAAGTTTGGAGCGTTGCTCGGCGCGCTATTGGCGGGTCGCTGATCGGCGGGCGGCAAGCCACGCCTCATGGACCCCAGAGGGTGTCCACTGCTCGACGTGATCGATGACGTCGAGCTGGGGGACGAGCGAAGGGAGCTCGTCAGCTTCGAGTAGGAACCGTTCTGACGGTCGTGCATGCCGCTCGAGGTTCGTCTTGGTTGCAATCCCCACGAGGAGGACTCCGTCGTGCGTGAGTTCATCGCCGAGTTGAGGGAGAAGTTCGCGGTCGAGGTAGTGAACGCAGGAGATGGCATCCCACGGGCCGGTCGGAAGGCAGTTGGCGGTTAGGTCACAACGTTCGGTGGAGACGGTCATGCCAAGCCGCTGTGCACGGTCCTTCACGATGTCGAGAGCCACGTCGGACACATCGACGAGCGTCGTGTCGAGACCCCGGGCCGCCATGGTGAGCGCGGCGTCGCCCGTGCCGCCGGCCACGTCGAGGGCGCGACCCTCGTGGGGGATGAGGTGTTCGTAGGCGGCGAGGACTTCGGGTGGACGCACGTCGGTTGGGGGATCGGCGTGGCGGTATCGATCGTTCCAGTGCTCGCGATCGCTGCCACGCGTCGTATCGACTCCCACAGCGCCACCGTAGAACGATCCAGCTGATAGACCAACAGCCATGTTGATCTCCTTGTTCGACTCACCCTCCCGCGTCGACGTCGCCGTCGACAATGCGCAGCGAAGCCGTTCGATGGGGCTCCATCGATACTGGGTCAACCAGGTGAGCGCTGCCGACACGATGGTCACGCTGGGCGTGGTCGCCTCGAAGGTGCCCGACATCCTGTTCGGAACGTCGGTCATGGCGATGCAGACAATGTTGCCGCACACGATGGCGCAGCAGGCGCTCACCGTGAACCAGATCAGTGGCGGCCGGTTCACGCTCGGCCTCGGCGTGAACCACGAACCTGTCGTTGCGGGAATGTGGGGGCTGCCGTGGGAGAAGCCGTACAGCCACTTCGTCGAGTACCTGAACGCGCTTCAACCTCTTCTCGCCGAACAGAAGGTCCAGACGTCCGGTGAGTGGGTCACAAGCAACACCCGGATCCAGGTGCCGGCGGATCCGCCAGACATGATGTTGGCGGCCCTCGGTCCGCGCATGTTGCGTCTGGCCGCCGAGCGGAGTGTGGGGACGATCACGTGGATGACCGGCCCGAACACCATCCGCGATCACATCCGCCCGAACATCGGCGACGATCGACAGATCGTGGCCGGCATCGGTCTCATCGTGACCGACGACGTCGATGCCGCCAGAGAGCGGGCGAACAAAGTTCTGGCGATATACCCGCAGCTGCCTTCGTACCGGTCGGTGATGGAGAGGGAGGGAGTTACCGAAGCGGCCGATCTGGTGCTGATCGGCAACGCCGAGCAGGTGACCGAACGCCTTCAGCTGTACGCGGCCGCCGGAACCGACGAGGTCGCGGTGAGTCGAATGGGTGACGACGCCCAGAATGAAGCGGCCTGGCAGGTTCTCGAGAAATTCGAATCGTGACGGCAGAAGGCTGGGTCGAGGCGATGAAGGCCAAAGCAAGCCGGCTCGCGCGAGAGGCGGCGGAGCAGAACGAGGGCGACGTCGCCGCCGCGGAAGACGGCGGTTCTACAGCTCGAGAGGGTGATGAGCCAGCAGCTCGTAACCGGAATCGGTGATCACGACCTGCTCCTCGAGTTTCACGCCCTCACCACCCGCACGGCTTCCTACATAGGCCTCGACGCTGAGCACCATGCCGGGTTCGAGAGCGGCGTCGTAGCCGTAGGCGTCCCACGAGTGTGGGA
>JBPCTR010000144.1:0-18564 GCA_051011575.1 Acidimicrobiales bacterium
GCTAGGAGGTCGCGGTCGATCGTTTGTGGGTGGCGTGCGACCACGACGAGGTCGCACGACCGGTGTTCGACCACCCGGTGGGTTGGCCGACGGAGCTGACCCTCGACCAGATCGTCGACGCCGTCCGCGACCCACAACGTGGCGGACAACCGCTCCACGCGATCGACGTGGGTGATGGGACGACGGTCAGTCGAGTGGAACTGGTCGACGGCACCACCTTTGCGCTGTACCTGCCGGCGGAGTTGGGTGTCGACTTCACACTCGAGCAGGACTCTGGCACCGAAGATCTCGTCGAGATCCGAGGTGGCGGAGTGACTCTGCACATACGGCTCGACTTCTGCCGATACGAAAACCTCTCTCGAAACGAGCGAGGTTTGCTCACGACATCGCCATCGCTCGACGAATCATCGGACCACGAGGATCTCGTCTTCTGTCGACCGGATGAGTTCTTGACGATGCGCTCGACTCAGCCGCCGGGTGACTTCTCGGTCGATGACTTTCACATCGTGCCCATCTCCTACGGCGAGGAATACGTGCGATTCCTCCAGGATGGTTTCCTCGTCCATGGTCAGTGCTGCTTCGAGGATCGGGGCCCGATGTGGCACGACCGCGACATGATCGTGGCGAACGGCAACCTCAGCAACCAGATCATGCGCCTCGACGGCCAGACCCTGGTGCCCGAGTGGACCACAGATCTCCGCGATGCAATCGGCGCCGGCGACGAGTGGGTCGGCGACGGCGCCTTCCTCGCAGCGATCGACGAGAGCGGAACAGTGATCGCCACGACGGGCTTCGGCTGGGTGGTGGGACTCGACGCCACCACCGCTGAGAGGCGGTGGGTACTCGATCTCGAGGGCCAGACACCCATCGGTATATCGGCGACCAGCGGAGGCGACTGGTTGGTGTACGCAGACGTCACCTCCGAGGGCTCAGCGACCGCTCCGGAGCTCTGGAGGTTCAGCGCCGATGAAGGACAAGTGACCTGGCGGGCCAAGGGCATCGAGGGCACCGACCCGCAGTGGGACCGACCCCAGACGATCGGCGATCTCGTGGTCGTCGCCGATGTGCCGAGCTACTCCGAGAATCCAACCGGCGCCGAGACAGCGCACGTTCTCGCGTTCGATCTCACAACCGGTGAACGCCGATGGGCGTTCGATCTGGCGAGCGACACCTCAGCGTTCAGTTCGATCGGCACCGTGTTCGCTGACGCCTTTCGAGACGATCCGCTGCTGCTCGTCTCCAACGTCGACGGCGTACTGTTCCGACTCGACCCGGCGACCGGTACCGAGTTGTGGCGGAACGACTCGATTCCAGGGCTGACCCCGGTGAGCATCGTTGCTGGTGGGCCGGGGGAGGTCACCGTCCAGCGCGGCGACCGATTCGTCGATCTCGACCTCGCCACCGGAACCGCCCTTGGCGAACCGCGCTCGACTCCCTAGTACGTTGCGCTCCATGGATCATGATGCCGAGGTCGTCGGGCACTACGAGGATCGTTTCGACGAATCTGCACGGCTGAGAAGTGGCGCTGGACTGCTCGAGCTTCTCCGAACCCAGGAGGTGATCGAGAGGCACGTCGCTCTCGATTCCAGTCGGATCATCGACATCGGCGGGGGTCCCGGTGTGTATGCCTCGTGGTTGGCAGGGCTTGGCCACGACGTCGTTGTGGTCGATCCGGTCCCGCGCCACGTCGCGGCCGCCGGTGCCCTTACGCCAAGTCGTGGGTCGATCGTCGCGGGCCTCGGCGATGCCAGATCGCTCGACTTTCGCGACGACAGCTTCGACGCCGCGGTGATGCTTGGGCCGCTGTACCACCTTCTCGACCGCCCCGATCGCGTTCGTGCATGGGCGGAGGCGCGGCGGGTCACCCGCGCGGGCGGCGTGGTGGTCGGCGCGACGATCAGTCGATTCGCGTCGATTCATGACGGACTGAGCCAAGGGTGGCTCGACGACGAAGCCTTCGCTCAGATCGCGGCCGACGACATGCAGAGCGGAAAACACGTGAACCCCAGCCGCCGTCCCGAATGGTTCACGAGCGCGTATTTTCACCGGCCCGAAGAGATCGCAGCCGAGGCCGAGGAAGCCGGTATGACGGCGGTCGAACTGATCGGCGTCGAGGGAACGCTCGGGTGGGTGTCCGATCTCGACCGCCGGCTGTCCGACCCGGTTCGGCGGCGTCGGATCCTGAACGCACTCGGAGCGATCGAGTCGGAGCCGTCCCTCATCGGTGTGAGTGCGCACATCCTTGCGATCGGGAACGTCCGGTGATGAGGGCGAACTGAAGATCGTCGTTTACAACGCAGGGTCGCGCCTGCGAACATGTGTTCGATGAGCCGCGCTACGATCCTGCACGCTGACCTCGACTCGTTCTACGCGTCGGTTGAGCAGCGGGATGCCCCGAATCTGAAGGGCAAGCCGGTGATCGTGGGCGGAGGCGTGGTTCTGGCGGCGAGCTACGAGGCGAAGGCGTTCGGCGTGAAAACGGCGATGAACGGGCGACAAGCCCGCGACCTGTGCCCGCAGGCAATCGTGGTCGACCCCCGTATGGACGCATACTCCAGGGCGAGCAGGGACGTCTTCGCGGTGTTCGACGACACCACGCCGCTGGTCGAAGGACTCTCGATCGACGAGGCCTTCCTCGACGTGGCCGGCCTTCGACGGATCTCGGGAACCCCTACAGAGATCGCGCGTCGCCTTCGCGAACGGGTGGCCGCCGAGGTCGGACTCCCCATTTCGGTCGGCGTGGCGCGAACCAAGTTTCTCGCCAAGGTCGCCAGCGCGGTCTCGAAACCCGACGGGCTCCTCGTGGTCGACCCCGACCACGAACTCGACTTCCTTCGTCCGCTCCCGGTCGAGCGGTTGTGGGGGGTTGGCAGGGTCACGGCCGAGAAGCTCCGAGCTGTAGGCATTACGACCGTGGCCGAGGTGGGCGACCTGCCGCTGGACGTGCTGATCGGTCTCGTCGGCGTGGCGAGCGGCACCAAGCTTCATGCGCTCTCGCACAACCGCGACTCCCGAACAGTGAGCACCGGCAAACGCCGTTCGTCGATTGGCTCGCAGCGCGCTCTCGGCCGGCGCAAGAAGAAGCCCGGCGAGCTCGACGCCATTCTGTGCGACATCGTCGACCGCGTCACCCATCGTATGCGAAACGCCAACCGGGTCGGCCGAACCGTCGTGCTTCGTTTTCGTTATGACGACTTCACGCGCGCCACGAGATCACGAACTCTTCCCGAGGCCACGTCCGACACGGCGATCATCCTCCACGCCTGTGAGCAGATATTCGGAGCGATGTCCGACACGATCCGTCGGAACGGGATCACGCTGATCGGCCTGTCGGTCACCAACCTCTCCGATGCCGATGCGGTGCAGATGGCCCTACCGTTTGCCGACGGTACTTCCCTCGACGCTGCTCTCGACGGCGTTCGCGAGAAGTTCGGTTCCTCGTCGATCGGCCGAGCAACAAACGTCGGCCGCGACACCGGATTCAGCGTTCCGATGCTCCCGGATTGACCTGGTAGGCCCAGTAGTCGCCGGTCGAATCCATCGTGTACGGGGCCTCGGCGATGCGCACCAACAACTCGAGCACGCCGTCGTAGACGAGCTGCTCGCTCACCGCCACGAAGTCGGTGTCCTGGTGGTATGCCTGCCGCGTGCTCAGGACGAGCAGACCGCCGGGCCGAGCGATGCCGGCCATGACCGCGAGTGCCTCGGGTGGCACATGGCCGACCGTGAACAGGCCGCCCACGGTCACGACATCGGCCGAGCCTGCAAGCTCGGCGCTCACGGGAACGGTGAGGTCGACGCCACCGGTAAGCGTGTCGTAGATACCCCGCTCACGCGCTTCCTCGACCATCTCGGGCGAGAGGTCGACTCCGTGCAGGTTGTGCCATCCATGGTCGTGTAGCGCCTGGCCCACGAGCCCGGTTCCACAGCCTGCATCGACGACTCGAGCGCGCGATCGATCCAGGCTGTCTGCGCCGAGTACTTCGATGGCCCGCTCCAACGCCTCGACCACCATGCCGGGCATGCCGTACCCGTGTGTGGCCACGTCTTCGTCGTAGTAAGACGCCCAGTCGGCGTAGAACGCTGCCAGCTTGTTCGAGTCGCCGTCGAGGCTCATCGCCCCGCTCATCGACTCGGTCATGTCGTCCAGTTCGTCCCCCACGTTCTGGACAATACGACAGCGCTCAAACCATCGGCGCTTCGGCCGCGCGGTCGGTCAGGTTCTTCTCGCAACGGCCGCAAAACCGGCAATCGCGATCGCGCTGGCTGCAACGAATACGCCCACACCAACGGCGAGGGCGGTGATCGCTGCCCACAAGGCAAGGATCACGCCGTTTCCCGCTCCCTCGGCGAGCGTGGTCGGGGTGTCGACTGGGCCGTCGTCGAGCCGCACGATGAAGGTGATCAACGCAGCGATCGCCCCGGAGACAACACCAACAGAGAGACCGGCCACGGCCACCGACGCCCGTTTCGCCCAGGTCTCAGCGGGTCGAGCGACGACCAGCGGTTCGCCGACCGGTGCGGGTGGTGTACGGGGTGGCGGTGGAGAGGAGAGCTCCATTCGGATCCATCGGCAGAGCGATCGACCGGGTCAAGGTGCGGACGACCGAGGCGCCCTCTCACGACAGTGCTCGAACCACCTGTGCCTTGGCCGCTGCGACGATCGCATGGCCTCGGTTCGGGTTCTTTCTCGGGAAGCCCTGGGCGGTGGCCATGATCGCCGCGTCGGGGCCCACGACGACGACGTCGGTCCCGGCGCGTTCGAGCGCGTCGACCTCCGTTCGGAGCTGACGGGCCGCGCGCAGCTGCAGAACGCCACGACCGGGTCTCGTCATCGGAGAGGACACGAGCACCATGCGATGACCGTCATCGACCAGGAGATGCGCATGGGTGGCGCTCGCCACGGCGCCATCGAGGAAGCGGTGTTCGCCGATCATCTTTGGTTGGAACAGACCGGGTACCGCAGCTGTGGCCTCGATGGCGTCGCTCACCGAGACGTCGGTGCGGTCGCGTCCGAACACCACGACTTTGCCGTCGTCGAGCCGTACGCTCGGCATCCACAGCCGCTCGGGCCACTGGTCGAGGCCCGCGGTGGGAAACCTCCGCAGGCTCGCTGTCGGGAACACACCTTCGGGCAGCAGCCCGGCCAACGCCGTGGCGCCACCCCGTGGACCCAACTTCAGAATGAGGCTCGGCGCGAGTGGTCGCAGCCGCCGCAGCCCCTTTCGTTTAGCGGACGCCTCTTCATATGTGGCCATCTCTTCGGCCGTTGGCGGCCGGGTGATCGCCTCCAGCACTTCGTTGGTGTTCGCACCCGCCAACAGGCTCGCCGCGATAGCGCCACCGGCGCTCGTGCCCACGATGCGGTCGGCCATGGCGGGTTCGTGACCCACCGCCTCGCGCAGGCCTTCGATCACGCCGAGGTGATAGGCCCAACCGAGCGGACCACCCGCGCCGAGCACCAGCCCAACCGTCATGCTTTCAGCGCTCCGCGACTCGTCAGCTCGGCGCGAGCCCCCAACGCTCCTGCACCGTCGTGAACACACCCTGGTCCCACGAGAACTCGACCGTGTTGCCGTCGGGGTCCTTGAGCATGCAGATGTAGCCGATCGGCGGCGGCATCATCGTGGGCGGCATTCCGAGGCAGTCGGCAGCCTTGCCGCGCTCGGCAATTGCGTCGACGTCTTCGCGCCTCGGTAGTTCCATACCGAGGTGAGCGAACGGCGCGAGGACAGCCCGTGGCGCCGACCCGAACGGGTCGGTCTCGGGGAAGAACTGCGCGAGCACGAGGATGAAAGGGTTGTCGGTGGGCTCCGGCATGCCGAGCCACGCGCCATAGCCGGCGTCATCTTCGCGTCGATCGAGCAGCGCCATCGGCGTGAACTCGGTGTACCACGCGATGGTCGCATCGAGGTCGGCGACCCGAAGTGCAATGTGCGTCCACCGCGGGCTGGTCGGGTGCACGTCATAGGTCGAATCGCTCATCGTGTCTCCCAGGATCTCGGTATGGCAGGCGGGTCGAGGCCGCTGGAGGCGACCGTAGCACGGTCCGACGGTCAGACCATTTGGCGACTACGCTTTGGGCACATGGTCCGACCATTGGGCCGTTTGGAGGCATTCGTGAGCGACCAGAGGGACCTCGAGTTCGAACCGATCGCCCGCGACACCGTGAGTTCCCAGATCCGCGAGCAGCTCCTTCGGCGCATCACCACCGGCGAGCTCCCTCCCGGGGCGCGCATGCCGTCGGAGCGCGACCTGGCCGAACAGTTCCGGGTCGCGCGCACCTCGGTTCGCGAGGCGATGCAAGGTCTGTTGTCGCTCGGTGTGATCGAGCGACGGGGCAATCGCTCCTTCGTCGCCGAGCACCTTCCGTCGGTGGTCGTGGAGCGACCCGACGGACAGAAGGACTTCGTTTCCGAGCTGTTCGAGACCCGACGCGTGCTCGAGGTACCGATCTTCTCCCTGGCGGCCGCCCGCGCCGACGACGCGGCCAGGCAGCGGGTCGCCGACTTGGCAGCGCGGTTCCGCCCTGACCTCGACATCGGCGAGTTCCGCCGGCTCGACCGCGAGTTCCACACCACGATCGCGTCGTCTTGTGGCAACCCGTTGCTCATCGAACTCTACGGAAAAGTGCTCGACGAGCTGTTCCGTTCACGCGAGTTCGATGCCCTCCTCAGCAATACCGAGAATCGGGCGAACGTGAAACGCATCGTTGCCGATTCATGCGCCGCCCACGCCTCGATCGCTGCGTCCTTCGTGTCGGGCGACATCGCGGGCGTCGAACAGCACGCGGCCGGGCACGTCGGCTCGGTCGAACACTCGATGGTCGACGACCTCGTCTGACCGCGACCGCTATTTGGTTCCGGCCTGAACCCCATATGCGGCGAGCGCACTGGCTGCGGCGTCGTCGACCTGTGCAAGGAACGACGCGCTGTCCCAGAAGTCGAGTCGCGAAGCGATCAGACCGTCGTCAACCCGCAACCTCTGCGCTCCCTGCACTCGAAAGGAGCGCTCGCCCTTCCACCGGCCGGTGAGGGTGTAGAGCGCCATGACCGTCGAGCCGTCGACGATGAGTTCGTCGGGCGAGTACTCGATGTCGACCATGTCTGCCAGGAACCCCTCGAGCCGTTTCGCGTACTCGCCGCGTCCGCGACAGCTCGATCCCAGAGCAGACGTGTGCTCATTCACGAAGTCGACGCTCACGTGCGCGGCGACCGACTCGGGATCTCCGCCACTGAACGACGCGAGGTACGAGCGCACCACGGCAGCCGGGCTTGACGGGTGGTCGGTCATCGACTCACTGTGGCACACGAACCTTTGGGGAGGCGTTGAATGCAGTTCAGTGACCGGCCGGCTCTGCGGGCTCACTGGTATCCGGTCGCCGAGTCGACCGACGTCGACGACGGTGTTCTCGGCGTGCGGCTGTTGGGCGAGGCCTATGCCCTCTGGCGGTCGACGAACGGCGAGATCGAGGCCGCACCCGATCGCTGCCCTCATCGGGAGGCTCCACTCACGATCGGCCACGTGGTCGATGGCCTGCTCAGCTGCGCCTATCACGGCTGGACCTTCGGCGACGGTGGCACCTGCGTCGAAGTGCCGTCGTCCGGGTCCGATGCGCCGGTGCCGAAGTCGGCTCACCTGGCCTGTGTACACGTGCGGGAGCAGTTCGGACTGGTCTGGCTCTGCCCGGGCGAGCCCGCTGGATCGATTCCCGGGATGCGCTGGGAAGGCGATCCGGCCTTCCGTCGAATCAACTCGGGGGTCGAGGTCTGGAACACGGCGGCCACACGCATGGTCGACAACTTCCTGGACATCAGCCACTTCCCGTGGGTCCACGTGGGCACCTTTGGTGCCGGGCAATCCACCGAGGTTCCGAAGATTGAACTCGAACAGCTCGACGACGAGTTCTTTGGTTATTCCTACGAGGTCGATGCCAACAATCCCGATGAGGCGGAGCTCATATCGGGCTCCGACGAGAGCGTCGTCCACCGCTGGATGAGTTCCGGCTACGCCCTCCCACTACTCGTGCGCAGCACGATTCGATACGCCGATGGGCTCGAGCACATCCTCCTGCTCTGCAGTACCCCGATCGACGACGACAGCTCGTATTTCACTTTTGTCGTCTGGAGAAACGACGATTTCTCGATCGACGGTCAGGAAGTGATCACCTTCGATAGAGCGATCGGCGCCGAGGACAAGGCGATGCTCGAGCAGGTTCAGGGTCCACTGCCGCTCGGTCAGACCGACCTGGTGAGCGTTCAGTCCGACAAACCATCGGTCGAGTGGCGGCGCCGCTTTCTCGAACTCCTCGGTGGGGCGACCACCTGATTGCGGGTACGTCCCAGGATCTACTACCTTTCCACTATTGGTCTGACCATCAGTCCATCGAGGGGAAGTGGAGAAATCCATGAGCATTCGTGGCATGAACCACGCGGTTCTCTATGTGCGAGACGCATCCGTCCATCAGCGCTTCTACCAGGACGTTCTCGGATTCGAGACGATGATCGACGGGCCCGGACCGTACGTGTTCATGCGCGCTCCGAAGTCGAACAACCATCACGACATCGCCTTCTTCAGCGTCGGCGAGGCTGCCGGTCCCTCTGAAGCGGGTAAAGGAACCGTCGGCATGTACCACCTCGCGTGGGAGGTCGGAACGCTCGCCGAGCTCAGAGACATGCAGGCCCGGCTGACCGAGGCCGGAGCGCTCATTGGAGCCTCCGACCATGGCGTGAACATGTCGCTCTACTCCAAGGATCCCGACGGGCTCGAGTTCGAGGTGATGTGGCTCGTCCCGGCCGAACACTGGGGCGCCGAGGAGAACGAGGCGATCGTCCGACCGCTCGACATCGACCGCGAGATCGAGCGCTTCGCCCGCTCCGACGCCTGATGATGAACCTCCAAAACCAGTTCTGCCACTTCTACGACGACGACGCCTTCAGCGAGACCGATCGACCCGGTTTCCGGCGCCGAATCATCACCGGCGAGAACCTCCAGCTCTGCTTCTGGCGCATCGCCGGAGGAGCGAGCGGTTCGTACATGCACAAACACGACGAGCACGAGCAGCTAGGCATCATCGCCCGAGGCAAGCTCGACTTCCGGATCGGCGATGTCGACACCGAGCAACGCGTCGTGCTCGACCAACACGAGAGTTACCTCGCACCGGCCGGCGTGTGGCACGGCGACAGCGTGTTCATCGGCGACGACGAGTACGACGAGTGTTGGATCCTCGACGTGTTCGCGCCGCCCCGCGACGACCTGCGGGAGGGCTGACGTGCCCGACTGGCGCCTCGCCGTCGACATCGGCGGCACCTTCACCGATGTCGTGCTGCTCGACGCCTCGACCGGCCGCGTCGAGGTCGACAAGACGCTCACCACGCCGAGTGCACCCCTCGACGGCGTACGAACCGGCGTGACCCAGCTTCTGGACAAGGCAGGCGTCGCCCCGGCCGACATCACCCGACCGATCGTGCATGCGACAACGCTCATCACGAACGCCCTCATCGAGGGCAAGACCGGTCGCGCGGGGCTGGTCACCACCAAGGGCTTTGGCGACACGCTGCTCATTCGTGACGAGCACCGCTACGACATGTACGACCTCCAGATCGAGTTTCCACCACCGCCGATTGCCCGCGACCTGACGTTCGAACTCGACGAGCGCACGACCGCCGACGGTGCTGTGATCGCCGATCCATCGGTGGCCGACCTCGACGCCCTGGCCGACCAACTGCGAGCTGCCGACGTCGAGTCCGTGGCGATCTGCCTGCTCAACTCATACGTGAACGCCGCAAACGAACAGAAGGTCGCCGACCACCTGCGCGCCGAGCTGGGCGTGCCGGTGTGCATCTCGGCCGAGATCTCACCCCAGATCCGTGAGTACCCGCGCATGGTCACCGCTGCGTGCAACGCCGCCACGATGCCTGTGATCGGTCCGTACCTCGACGAACTCCAAAAATGGCTGTCCGCCGAGGGGTTCGGAGGGTCGGTTCTGATGATGCTCTCGAACGGCGGCGTGGTATCGGCCGACGATGCCGCTCGGGGCCCGATCCGCCTGGTGGAGTCCGGCCCCGCCGCCGGAGCACTTGCCGGAACCTGGTTCGCCCGTCGACTCGGCGAGGACCGATTGCTGTGCTTCGACATGGGTGGCACAACTGCGAAGGCGTGTCTGATCAACAACGGCGAACCCGAACTCACGAACACCTTCGAGGTTGCACGCGCGTACCGTTTCAAGAAGGGATCGGGCTTTCCCGTCTCGGTGCCCTCCGTCGACCTCGTCGAGATCGGCGCAGGTGGCGGAAGCCTGGCTCGGGTCGATCAGTTCGGCCTGCTCAAGGTGGGCCCCGAATCGGCCGGTGCCGACCCCGGCCCCGCCAGCTACGGAGCCGGTGGAACCATTCCAGCCGTCACCGACACCGACATCCTCCTCGGCCTGCTCGACCCCGCTGGCTTCCTCGGCGGCGACATGCCACTCGATGCCTCCCTCGCCGAGACCGCCACCGTGGCAGTGGCGGAGGGGCTCGGGCTCTCGGCGCGAGACACGGCGGCCGGCGTACACGAGATCGTCAATCAGAACATGGCTGCGGCCGCTCGCATGCACGGCGTGGAGATGGGCGTCGACCTGCGAGGAGTGACCCTCATCGCGTTCGGCGGAGCCGGCCCAGTGCACGCCTGTGGTGTCGCCGACCTCCTCGAATCCGATCGCGTGATCTTCCCGGTGAATGCCAGCGTGCTCTCGGCCTTCGGCACCCTCGTGTCGCCGGTGCGCATCGACCTCGCCCGATCGCTCCCCCGCCTGATCGACGAGGTCGATCCGGCCGAGCGAGATGCATTGCTCGACGAGCTACGCGCCGAGGGTCGCCGTGTCCTGTCGGCCGCAGGCGTGTCGGCCGACGACGTCGTCTTCCGATATGGGGTCGACGCCCGATACTCGGGCCAGGGCAACGAGATCACGATCTGGGTCGGCGAGGGCGGCTCGTGGCCTGCCACAGCGGAGCAGGTTCACGAGGCGTTCGAAGCCGAGTACCGACGCATCTACGGCATGGCCATTCCCGACGTTCGGGTAGAAGGCGTCACCTGGCGACTGAGTGCAACCGCCGCGGCCGCCGACGTGGAACCGGACACCACTTTGGCCGAAGGCGCCGACGCCGCCCCCTCCCACTCCCGGCCCGTCGTATTCGCGCGGGGTGCTGACCCCATCGACGTCTCCGTTTACCGGCGGGCCGACCTCGGCGCGGGTGCCACCTTCGACGGGCCCGCGATCGTCGAGGAACGCGAAACCACCAGTGTGATCAGGCCCGGCTGGCGGGTCGAGGTCGCACCCGACGGATCCCTGATCGCCGAACGGCAAAAGGCATGACGATGAGCAGTACCTTCGACCCCGTCGAACTCGAGATTCTGTGGCAGTCACTGATTTCGACCGTGAACGAGCAGGCGCGGGCTCTCCAGCGCGCCGCCTTCTCGCCCATCGTTCGTGAGGCCGGCGACCTGGCGAACGCGGTCTTCGACCGCCGCGGTCGCATGGTGGCGCAGGCGGTCACCGGCACGCCGGGTCACATCAATTCGCTCGCCATCGGTGCCGCGTCGATGCTCGAGGAGTTCCCCGTGGACACCCTCGAACCCGGCGACATTCTCATCACCAACGACCCGTACAAAACGGCTGGCCAGCTGCTCGACGTGACCGTGCTCGTTCCGGCCTGGCGCAACGGACGCCCGATCGCATTCTTCGGTTCCACGATTCATCACACCGATGTGGGCGGATACGGCATCGGTGCCGGCGGCCGAGACGTGTTCGAGGAAGGCCTGTGGATCCCGATCTGTAAGCTCATGAACGGCAACGACGGAGAGTCGGAACGCAACACCGACGTATGGCGGTTCATCCTCTCCAACGTTCGTCAACCCGATCACATGGCGGGCGACCTCCACGCCCAGATGGCCTCCGGCGAAGTCGGTGCCGACCGACTCGCCACGCTGTGCGACGCGTACCGCCTCGACGACATCGAGTCGCTCGCCGACGAGATCATCGAACGCTCCGAGGCGGCAACCCGCGAGAGCATCTCGACGCTCGATCCAGGCACCTACGACGCGAGCGCCGTGCTCGACCTCGCCGACGGCAGCAGGATCGACATCGTGTGCTCGGTCACCGTCGACCCCGAAGCCGGCGAGATCACGGTCGACTACGACGGCACGTCCGAGGCCAGCCCCTGGGGCATCAACGTGGTCAAGAACTACACCCACGCATACACCACGTTCACCGTTCGTTCAGTCCTCAACCCCGACATCCCGAACAACCACGGCAGCCTGTCGCCGATCAAGGTCGAGGCCCCCGAGGGGTCCATCGTGAACGCGGTGAGTCCGCAGCCCGGAACCGCTCGTCACGTGGTGGGAATGTTCCTGCCGAACGCCCTGCTCAAGGCGCTGGCACAAATCCAACCCGACCAGGCAATGGCCGAGGGGTCGGGAGCGGTCTGGACGATGCAGGTGAACGGCAACCACTCCGACGGCAGCCCGTTCATCACCGCCATGTTCACCTACGCCGGTGGCGTAGGTGCCCGAGCGAGCAAACCCGGCCTCGACGCCTGTTCTTACCCCACCGGGGTCTCCGCTGTTCCCATAGAAGTGGTGGAGGCGTCGGCGCCGATCCGATTCCATCAGAAATCCCTCCGGATGGAATCGGGCGGTGCCGGCGCGCA
Organism: Acidimicrobiales bacterium; assembly: GCA_051011575.1. GTDB lineage: Bacteria > Actinomycetota > Acidimicrobiia > Acidimicrobiales > SHLQ01 > SHLQ01. The sequence goes on from JBPCTR010000144.1 coordinate 12,687, forward strand.
ACCCGGTGGGCGCGGCCAGACGATCGAATTCTCGGTCGACACCGAGAAACCCTGGCAGCTCAACGCGGTCACGAGCCGGTTGGCAGAACCGCCTCAGGGCGTCTTCGGGGGAGAGGCCGGCGAAGCCGGGAGTTTCAAGGTCAATGGGGAGTCGGTGGAGACACAGGCGAGGATCACCCTCGCTGGCGACGACGTCGTCACGCTGGAGCTTCCCGGTGGTGGCGGGTACGGCGAACCCACCGAGGCGTCCCAAGGGTCCCGCCTTTCGTGATGACCGCGTGGACCGACGCCGTCACGTTCGCCCACACCTGGGAGAGCGCTGTTTCCGAGCACGCGTCGGAGACCTTCCTGATCTTCGAGGGCCCCGGCGGGCACGTTGCCGAATGGACCTACGCCGAGTTCGACACGGCGGTTGCGCGTGTTGCGGCGCTGCTCGTGGCCGAGGGTGTCGGAGCCGGCTCGGCCGTGCACCTCGCTCTGACCAATTCGCCCACCTTCGTGGCCGTGTGGCTTGCGTCCAATCGTCTCGGCGCCTGGATCGTGCCCTCTGATCCTTTCGCTCGCACCCCCGAACTCGCCGACCATCTTCAGCGCACGTCGCCGGCCGTCGGCTTCTGTTCCCGAGACCGTGCAGCCGACTACCGGGCCGCGGCACCCTCAGCCATGACCATCGTCGAGGTCGACGAAACCGACGTGGCGTTCGCTCCATTCCCAACAGCCGAATTCGCCGATTGGCCCAGCGCCGACCTCACGGGCCGGGCTGCCGTGATGTTCACGAGTGGAACAACCGGCCGCCCGAAGGGCGTTGAGATCACGCAGGCCAACTACGCCTTCGCGGGCAAGACGATGGCCGCCGCCGCCGACCTCTCCTCCCACGATCGCTACATCGTGGTCCTTCCCCTGTTCCACGCCAACGCGCAGTACTACTCGTTCACTGCGGCCATTCACGTCGGTGCCAGCGTGGCTCTCATGCACACGTTCTCGGCGAGCGGCTTCCTCGGGCAGTGCGCACGGCATCGGGCCACCTGCGCCAGCCTGTTCGCCGCACCGATCCGCATGATCCTGGCGCGAAGCGAGGCCACCGAAGGCGTGGCCCTTCGGAACTGTTGGTTCGCACAGAACATTGCCGAGGATCAGCACGACACGATCAGCGACTGGCTGGGGTGTCGACCCCGCCAGCTGTACGGGATGACCGAGACGATCCCGGCGGTACTCACGGATCGGGCGGGCGATCCGCGGCCCGACTCGATGGGGTCGGTCACCGACGGTTGTGCGGTCGAGGTTCACGACGCCGATGGGCGTTCCGTGGTCGATGAGGTGGGCGAACTCGTCGTGGGCGGCGAGCGCGGCGTCACCATGTTCGCGGGCTATCTCGACGACTCCGCCACCACCGAGGCCAACTTTCGCGATGGATGGTTTCTCACGGGCGATCGAGCTCGTTGCGACGCTGACGGGCGCTTCTTCTTCGACGGGCGGCGCTCCGACGTGTTGAAGGTCGCCGGCGAGAACGTGTCGACCGTGGAGGTCGAGGCCGTCCTCTCCGCCCATCCAATGGTGCTCGAAGCCTCTGTGGTCGGGGCCGCCGATCCGGTTCGAGACGAGGTCCCGGTCGCGTTCGTGGTCGCCGCCGATGCCTCCTCGGCACCGAGTGCTGACGACCTCACCGCCTGGTGTTCGGAGAGACTGTCGAAGTCGAAGGTTCCCCGAGACATCACGATCATCGACGAGTTGCCACGTACGAGCGTTGGCAAGATCCGAAAGTTTCTACTGAAGGAGAGTGTGTCGTGACCTTGTTCACCGACGAGCTGCTTGCAAGTTTCGAGTCGTCCGTTGCCGACGTGGCCGACGCCGAAACGCTCCCGCCCGAGTTGTACACGTCCGCCGAGTTCCTCGAGTTCGAGAAGGACGCGCTGTTCATGCACGAGTGGCTCGCCGTCGGACGAGCCGAGCGGATCCCCGACCCTGGCGACTGGTTCACGGTCGAGATCATGGGCGAGCCGATCATCGTCCTGCGCGACAAACAGGGCGACGTTCGGGCGATGTCGGCGGTGTGCCAGCACCGGGCCATGGCCATATGTGAGGGCTCGGGCAACGACAGCACCTTCACGTGCCCGTATCACCACTGGGTTTACGCCCAGGACGGCCGGCTTCTCGGTTCGCCGGCGATGGAGAAGACCGAACACTTCGACAAATCCGACCATGGCCTGCCCACGCTCCTCGTCGAGCAGTGGATGGGGTTTCTGTTCGTCAACTTCGACGAGGACGCAGCCCCGCTCGCACCCACGCTCGGGCGCTACACCCCGTACCTCGAGAACTACGACCTCGAGAACGCCGTATGCCCCGGAACGTTCACGCTCGAGAACATGCCCTGGAACTGGAAGATCATGTTCGAGAACTTCAACGACGGCTACCACGCCAATCGCCTGCACAAGTTTGTGCAGGACTTCTGTCCGTCCAATATGTCGGCGTTCCCCGAACCGTGGGACGACGACTCGAACGTCGTGTTCCGAACCGCCGGGTACACCCACATCGATGGCGGTTTCAACGCCACGCACCGGGTGATCATGGACGTGTTCCCGGACCTCACCGAGGAAGAGCGCACGCGTTCGACCTTCGCGCTGGTCCCGCCCGTACTGTGCCTTGGCACCGCGCCCGACCAGTGTTTCTTCTTTCTCGTGCGACCGACTGGACCCGAGACGATCGACGTGGAGATCGGCTACATCTTCCATCCGTCGGCGCTAGAGGACCCCTTGTTCGAGGAGAAGATGGCGCTCTCCGATGCCGGCGTTCAGGTGTTCGTTCGTCAGGACCAGGACGCCACCACGAAGGTGCAGAAGGGCCTCGCGTCCCGGTTCGCGCCGCGGGGCCGGTACTCGTGGCAGGAGGAAAGCCACGTGCAGTTCAACCGCTGGCTGGTCAAGCGGTACCGCGATTCGTGGCCGGGCCAGAACGAGCAGGGCCATCTTCGCGCCGTGGGCGAATAGCTCTCAGACAATCGATCGACAACAGTAGAAACCGACACGGCGACAGCCGGGAAAATGGGAGGGGCAGCAATGTCCAGGAAATTGTTCAGGTTGCTGGCAGTACTGCTGGCATTGTCAGTGGTCGCCGCATCGTGTGGCAGCGACGACGAGACCGACACGGCCGACGCCGATGCGACGACAGCGGCACCTGCCACGACCGCTGCACCAGCAGAAACCGATCCACCCCCTGAGACCGATCCTCCGGAGACCACGACCGCGGAGCCGATCGAGACGGACGTCCTCGTCGAGAGGTTCGATGCCAATGGCGATGGCACGGTCACGATTGGTGTTGCAGCTGCGGGGCCCCGCGACGACAACGGGTACTACCAGTCATTGGTCAACTTCGTGGACGGTTACGCGGCAGACAACGGTTGGGCTGCGCCGATCGTGTCTGACAACATCGGCCCCGCCGAGGCCGCACAGGCGATATCCGACCTTGCACAGCAAGGGGTCGACATCCTGATGGTTGGCGCGAGCGAGATCGCCGAACCACTTCCCGACCTCACCGAGCAGTTTCCCGACCTCTTCTGGTACTGCAACTGCGGCGCTGGCTTCCAGGAGCTGCCTGGTTTGGCCCAGTCTCTCGACTGGGGCGCAACGATTCATTTCACGGCCGGCGTAGCGATGGCGGCGGTGTTGCAGGAGCAGGGTGGAACCAGCGCGGTCTTCCTCGGCTGCTGCGACCTCAACTTCGAGCAGGAGGCGCTCAACGCAACGATCTATGGCCTGCAATCGGTAGATCCGAGCTTCACGATGGAGTATGTCTCCACCGGCGATTTCCCCTTCGACTTCGACAACTCGGCCAACGCCACGGCCGCATTGACGAACGCCCAGGCAAACGGGGCTTCACTCGCATACGCGTACCTCGGCGGAGCGCTCGACCCGGTGGGCCAGCTTGCGACCGATCTCGGCATGCCGGTGTTCGCGGCCGGTCCGATCAACATCTGTGACCGAACGGATGGAATTGCCTGGACGGGCGGCGTCGTATTCGACGGCGGCGAGTACGCGTCCCGCGCTTTGCGCATGATCGTCGACGAAGAGCTCGACGAGGGCCAGACCCACACGTTCGGGACCGAGGCTGGCGTGAACGGTGCGCTCATGTGCGACGCTTCCGATGAGGTCAACGCCGCCGTCGATGGGGCCTTCGGGCTCGTCGCTTCGTTCGACGAGACGCTCTACAACGACCTGGGTGCAATTTCAGGCGCCGCATACGGCGGAGGATGACACCTGGTTCGTCGGATCGGTCCGGGGCGGACTCCACTGTGGGGTCCGCCCCGGCGGTCGAATTCAACAACATCACGAAGCGCTTCGGCGCTGTCACTGCCTGTGATGGCGTCGACTTGGTGTTGCAGCGCGGTCGGATTCACGGAATTCTCGGCGAGAACGGCGCGGGCAAGTCCACCCTGATGAAGATGCTTATCGGGCTTGTTCTGCCCGATGAGGGCTCGATTCAGATCGACGGAGTGCAACAGCACATTCAGAGCCCGCTCGACGCCGCATCGCTCGGCATCGGAATGGTCCACCAGCACTTCAGCCTGGTGGACGCGATGACGGTGTGGGAGAACGTCGCACTGGGTGAAGAAGGTCGACTCGACCCCGGTGCGATGCGAAACCGGATAGGCGAGATCGCCGATCAGTACGGCCTGGCAATCGAGCCCGATGCGCGAGTGGGCGACCTGACCGCGGGGTTGCGACAACGGGTTGAGATCGTCAAGTGCCTGCGTCGAGATCCGAACATCGTCATCTTCGACGAACCGACGTCGGTTCTCACTCCCGACGAGTCGGTGCAGCTCTTCGAGTCGCTTCGTCAGGTTGTCGCAGCCGAGCGGAGGGCCGTCGTGTTGGTAAGTCACAAGCTCGACGAAGTTCTTCACGCGACCGACGACATCTCGATCATGCGTCAGGGCAAGGTCGTCGAACAGCTCCTCGCCAGGGAGGCCGATGCCCCGATCCTGGCGCGGGGCATGGTCGGGCGCGAGGTCTCCCTTCGGTCGGAGCGCGCCGCCCTCGGAGTGCTCGTCGTGGAAGCGGACGAAGCCGAAACCGAGATGGACGAAGAGCCACACGTCGATCTCGAGAGCCCCCCAGTGCTTCGGGTCGATCGAGCGACGGCAGTGGGTGTGGGTGGGGTGGTCTTGCTCGATGAACTCTCACTAGAACTTTATGCAGGCGAGATCGTCGGGATCGCGGGCGTCGAGGGAAACGGCCAACGAGAACTTGGGGACTTGCTCTCGAGCTTGCTCACGCTCGAGTCCGGATCGGTCGAAGTCGAGGGAACCGTCGTTCCAAGCGGGAGGTCGGGAGCGATGGCCAAGGCAGGTATCGGCGCGATTCCTGAAGATCGACACGACAGCGCACTCGTCCTCGACATGACGCTGGCCGAGAACCTGGTGCTCGTCGACCAGAGTCGGGTGGCCGATAAAGGCGTCATCGACTTCCGCCGGCTCAACGCCTTCGCAGAGGAGCTGATCGCACAGTTCGGAATCCAATGCACCGGGCCCGATGCGCCGATGTGGTCTCTATCGGGTGGCAACCAACAGCGCGCCGTGCTCGCCCGAGAGCTTTCGCATCATCCGAAGGTTCTCGTCGCTGCCCAACCCACGAGAGGTCTCGATGTTGGTGCGATCGAATACATGGGCGAGCGGTTGCGAGCGGCGGCCGACGCCGGAGTTGCAGTTCTGTTGATATCGAGCGAGTTGGAGGAGGTGCTTGACCTCTCGCATCGCATCCTCGTCATGCATTCTGGTCGAGTTGCCGGCGAGATGGCCCGAGCCGATGCGAACCTCGAGGAGCTGGGACTCCTCATGGGTGGAGTCACTGCATGACTGCTGGCTCGACCCGTCGAGGTCTTCGCA
>JBPCTR010000145.1:0-10514 GCA_051011575.1 Acidimicrobiales bacterium
GTACGGGAGTTGGGTGACTGGACGGTTCGGGAGGCGATCAAGGCCGGCGCCGACGTGAACGACCACGACGCTTCGCCGATCACGATCGCCGTGAACCTGTCGGCGATCCAGCTCGGCCGTTCGGATCTCACCGAGTCGGTTGCCGCCGCGCTCGACTTCCACGATCTGGCTCCGAGCCTGCTCGCCTTCGAGCTGACCGAGAGCTACCTGATCGATCAGGTCGACAGTGCCCGCAAAACGCTCGACGAACTCCATGAGTTGGGAGTACAGCTGATCATCGACGACTTTGGGACCGGCTACTCGACCTTCGAGTATCTGATCTCTTTGCCGATCATGGCGATCAAGATCGACCCCAGCTTCACTCGTCGCCTCGCCGGCCCGAGGGCCGCTGCCATGCTTCGCGGGCTCGCCACATCGTGTGCCGAGCTCGACATGATGGTGGTGGTCGAGGGGATCGAGACCGCCGAGCAGCTCGAGGCCGCCCGGTCTGCAGGAGCGAGCCATGCGCAGGGCTTTCACCTGGGTCGACCGGTGAGTCTCGACGGTCTTGGCAGCGATCTGCGGACCGGCGACTTCGCCGCGTGAATGCGTGGCAGGGGGCTCTATAGTGGGGGCCGCTTCATGGTGACTGTAGCTCAGTTAGGTAGAGCGCCGCGTTGTGGTCGCGGTGGTCGCGGGTTCAAATCCCGTCAGTCACCCCACGTCAGCGAGGGTGCCTCCGGCTTGCCGGATGGGTACCCTCGGGTGACGAATACGCGCCTCTAGCTCAATTGGCAGAGCATCGGACTCTTAATCCGCAGGTTCTGGGTTCAAGTCCCAGGGGGCGTACCAAGTGAGTCATATGAGAGCCTGTGCTGAGCGATCGGCTGGCGGGATTCTCGAATCTTCGAGCAGGTCGTCGATCAGCTGCTCTGGGCGGTTGAGCCGAGCGACAAAGACCTTCGCAATCGACGGTGAGATCGATCGCCTTTGACGCCAGGTCATGGAGGCCTCGTCGACCTCAGCGGCCGCAAATTATGGCATCCCCTGTCACATTCTCGGGGCCTGTGGTGTCTTAGGGGTGTGGGACGATTCGGCTCGGTCGTTGATCTCGATGAACGCCGTGTTCTCGACGCCTATGCAGCCGTGCGCAGGTTCGCTTTCCTGATCGCCGACCGCGACATCGATCCCGACGATCTCGTGCACGAAGCGATGGTTCGAATGCTGTCGCGCGGCTCTGTCGGGGCGATCGACGACATGACGGCATATCTGCGCCGGTCGGTACTGAACATCGCCGCCAACCAGCGGCGCTCCTTGGGCCGCCGTCGTCGAGCGATCGACCGACTCCACGCAGTTAACGAGGATCATGAGACCGGCGATTCCGAGTCGTCCGGCGATCTCGGGGAGCTGATGTCGCTCGAACCGATCGATCGTGCGGTGCTGTTCCTCTTTGTCGTGGAAGGGCGTCCTCATCGTGAAGTCGCCGATCTGCTCGACATGTCAGAAGATGCGGTTCGAGCTCGACTGTCGCGGGTATTGAAGCGGCTCCGGGTCGAGATGATCGAGGAGGTTGGTCATGGCAACGCTCGGTGAGTTGCGCGAGGCCCTCGACACGATGGCTGCGACGCCGGACGCGTCTCGCGCCGAGTCGGCGGCGGCCTATGACCGTGCACGGGGGGCCGCCACGATCAGGCGACGATTCCGCCGCGGGCTTCTTGCCGTCGCTGCGATGGTGGTGCTCGCCGGAACCACGGGAGTCTTCTTCTCCCTCAGCGATGGAGGACAAGACGGAACCACCGTCTCGACCGAATCGGCTGACGACGCCGGTTCACCGATGATGAGCGTCGCCGAAGGACAAGCGCTGATGGAAGTATTCATCGACTCGGTGCAGGTCGGAGATGCTGATACCGCGCGGTCACTCGTGATGGGGAACACGCCCGGCCCCGACTTCCTCGGTTGGTGGATCGCGTTGGACACGACCAGTGTCGACTTCTTCGACTGCGAGTACCGGCGCGGCTCCGTGAGCTGTCAGATTACGGTGGGCGCCGAGCACTGGTACCCAAGAGTCCACGGACAGATCGTGGCGCAGACCTTCACCGCGACCCTCGAGGGTGGTTTCGTGGTTGACCCCAGCGCCCCGTTCACCTCGATCGACTTCGAGACGGAAGCAGAGTTCCAGACCTGGGCTCTCGACATGCACCCCGAGCTCGCCGACGTCCTGTTCGACCGCTCGAGCCCTGCAGGAGTGGCGTACACCGTGGAGGGCGGCGAGGCACGAATGCAGCTGCTGGGCGAGTTCTTGATGTATCGCCAAAGTCGGGCGCTCATGGACAATTTCGTGAAGGCGCTCCAGGCCGGAGATCCAGATCGGGCGAGATCGATGGTCGTAGGAAATGACCTTTTCGGCCCAGACTTCGTGGGTTGGTTCGTGTCGCTTGACACGACAGACCTCGACTTCTTCGACTGTGAGTTCCCGCCGGGTGCAGTGAGCTGTCAAACGACCCTTGGGGCCGGCCACTGGTTCGAGCGGATTCATGGCGAACACACCGAGGTCCCCTTTTCCGCGATCATCGACGACGGCACGATCGTCGATCCGATCTGGCCGGCCCGCCCAGCTGATCTGGCGGCCGAGCGAGGGTTCCGCGCCTGGGCCGAAGAAGCTCACCCGGAAATGAACGATGTGATGTTCGACGACACGAGTCTCGGCGTCGTGTTCACGGTCGAGAGCGGGTTGGCCCGCTCCGCGTTGCTCGAGGAGTACTTGGCCTCGATCTAGCACCCTCAATCTCATTGACCAGCCGGGAGGCATCCATGCTCGCCAATCGATCGAAGCATCTCATGGTTCTCTTGACGGTGATCGCCGTGCTCGTCACGGGCTGCGGCAATGACCCAAGTCTGGAGGACACAGCGGCTGACACGACAACGGCGCCCGACAACTTCACCGCGACCCTTGCGGCCGACCGCGCCGACTCGACAGCACCCGAAGAACGTCTTGGAGACGAGTGGCCGGCATACGGATTCGACCATGCCAACTCGGTGCACAACCGCGACGAAACGATCCTGTCGACCGCCAACGTGGCCGACCTCGTGCCGACTTGGACCCTCGAGGCTGGAGCGGTTACCGGCACTCCGGTCGTGGCTGATGGGATCGTGTATTTCGGCGACTGGCACGGAGTGATTCATGCGCTCGACGCCATGGACGGCTCGACAACATGGGAGACCGATCTCGGAGACGTCGTTCTCAGCGCATCTGTTGCCGTGACGGAAGGGGCGGTCATCGCAGCCGATCTCCTCGGTGACCTCCATGCAGTGGACCGCAGGACGGGCTCGCCGATCTGGTCCGTTTCCATCGTCGGTCACGAAGCGGGAGTGTTCTCCTCCCCCGTCGTGATCGACGACCTCGTCGTGGTCGCAACGACCTCGCCCGTCTTCGGCCCAGTCGAGCCCGGCTTTCGTGCGGCCATCGTCGCGTTCGACGTCGAGACCGGAGTGAAACGGTGGCGGCTCAACACCGATCCCGACGACGACGAGTCTGAAACCTGGGTAGCGGTGTGGTCGTCGGCCGCCTACGACGTTGAACGCGGCCTGATCTTCATCGGAACCGGCAACACCAACGTGGCTGTGCCCTCCGCATCGGGCGTCAACGACTCGGCAGGACGATCATCAACAGACTTGCCGTGGTCCGACGGTGTCCTCGCGATCGGCCACGACACCGGGGAAGTGCGCTGGTTCCACCAGGTCATCGAAGAGGACAACAAGAGAGATTTTGACGTGGGCGCCTCCCCCAACCTCTTCACCATCGATGACCGTGATGTGATTGGCGTTGGTGGCAAATCGGGTGTCTACGTCGTACTCGACCGCGATAGTGGTGAACTCTTGTGGCAAGCCCAACTCACCGAGGGCAGCGACATCGGTGGTGTCATGTCGACAGCTGCGATCGGCGACGGAGTCATCTACGTGAGCTCCAACGACGGCGGCCCCCGTGGTGGAACCATCTTCGCCCTCGATGTCGCAGACGGGTCTCAGCTCTGGCAACACCGCTCCGAGCACGCGATCATCGGCGGCAGCATGGCTCTCGCAAACGGTGTCGTCTACCGGGGCACGTGGGCCCCCTTCGCGTCCACCGGGACCGCCCTCGCACTCGACGCAGAGACTGGAACTGTGCTGTGGACCGATCCCATCGACGCGCCGCTCGCCGGGGGATTCTCGATCGTGAACGGCACCCTGTACGTAGGTTTCGGCTCGGGCCTGCCGCCCACGCTCGGCGCCGCGAACGGTGGCCTCATCGCCTACCGACTCCCGTGACGACGCAATGAGGTTTGGCGAGCAGAGCGAGACGGCGAACAGTTCGCGGTGCGCTGTCCTCGAAGGACAACGTCACCAGCGGCCGCGGCGGACGACGTCGTCGAAGGGCCGCCGGTCAGGGTTCTTGATGGGCGCCAGGGGACGATCTCGCCGCCTGATCGCCGACCGCCGAGTGTGCGGTGCCGATGCCGAGGTCGGTTGCGGCCAACATCATGGCCATCGTCGCCTGCCCCAGGTCGCTCAGGATGTCTGGGGCACGGGAGACCAGACCCTCGGGAAGAGATCGCAGTCGAGAGGCGCCCCGGACGGGATTCCTGGGTCGCGGATGAGGGGTTGAAAGCTGCCCTCGGGCCGGTAGGTGCAGTCATCGCCGCAGAAACGGGTGGCGAGGGCGCGGCGCCGGATCTGTGGACTGGCATTCCCGGGAGCGCGGTGCAGGGTGAGGCCGTGGTGGACGATGCAGTCGCCCGGCTCCGTCTCGTAGATCACGAACTCGTGGCCGTCGCGCTCGCTCTCGATGTCGGGTAGCGGCTCCATCGAGTTCCCGTATCGGTCATCGCCCGTGAAGCTCTGAGGCTGGAACCGCTTCCCCCAGCAGTGCGACCCGATCAGGTATTCGACGGCCCCCGAATCGAGCGACACCGGGTCGAACGGCGTCCAGACCGTGCAGACCTGCTTGCCCTCGATCGGCCAGTACGGCTGATCGTGATGCCACGGCGTCACCGCCTCCGAGCCGGGTTCCTTGACCAGCAAGGTGTCGAAGAACAGCGTGACACGCTGTTCCGCACCCAGAACCTGGTGCGCGATCTGCGGTGCCGGGCTGTCGAACACGAAGGCGCGGAAATCGTCCTGCCATGTCCATACGAAGCTGTCACCGTGGAATTTCCCCGCCAGTCCCTGATCGAGATCGAGCTTCATCGGGCCGGGATTCGCGATCGCGTCATCGACTGCCAGCTGCATACGTTCGACCCACTCGTCGTCGAACATCTTGCGCAGGCACACGACGCCATCGCGCCAGAACATCTCCCTCTCCTCGTCGGTGACGTCACGTTGCGGGATGCTGTCCATGTCAGAGTGTGGCGCAATCGATGGGAGCGGTCACGCGGTGGATCCTCGTCGACCGTTCCACCTCAATCGGTGAGGTTGTCTATTCGATCGCCCAGCCAATCGAGCAGCGTCGCCTGCGCCACGAATTGCAGAACAAACCACGCGATCACGGCCACTGCGGCGACGACCACGGCGATTCTGACCCAGCGGAGAACAGAGTCCAGATCGTCGGCTACCACGGATCGCCCGCGCCCGATCGCCGTCCGGGCTCGCTCCGAGAGCAACTCTGCCGCACGATCCACTTCCTCACGGGCAGCGCCACGGACCTGCGACACAATCTGCTCGGTGTCACGAGGGCTCAAACGGGCCGTACTCGCCGTTGCCGATCCGGCCGGCTCCCCCGCCTGGCTCTCGGCGAAACCCGCCGCTGCAGTCTCGAGCTCGGTGGTCGTGGGAGTCGAACGGCGCGCCCCGGTCCAGTCCGTGCCCTCCCACCATCGGAGACCACCGGAGCGTTCAGGGTCGGGATACCAACCCGGGGACGGGGCGTCCTCCAGCTTCACTTGTCGACCGCCCGTGGCGGGGGTAGGTCGACGCGGTCCTCTACAGCGGGAATGGGGAGGCCGGCCTTCGGGCGAACCTGGTCGACTTCATCGTCGTCTCCGAGAGCCTCTGACAGCGCAGCCACGGTTCCGAGCAGACCGGAGAACTCCGCGGGAATCACGAGTTTTGTGGCTCGTCCATCGCCAATCCGCTCGAGGGCCGACAGGTACTCGACCGTGAGCACGCTGTTGTCGGCGTCAGCCTCCTTTATCCCCGTGAGGCGTGCGAGCGCGGCCGCACCTTCACCGATGCCGATCTTTTCGAGTCGCAGCCTGTCGGCCTCGGCGCGCAACTCGATGGCCCGTGCGTCACCTTCTGCGTGTAGCACCGCGGCCTGCTTGTGGCCTTCAGCCGTGAGGATCGCTGCCTCCCTCTCGCCATCGGCCCGGGCAATCGCAGCCTCTTTGTAGCCTTCGGCCTCGGTGACGGTTGCCCTCCGGTCGCGCTCGGCCCGCATCTGCGCATGCATTGCCGAAACGATGTCGGGTGGCGGATCAATGCGTTGGATCTCCACACGTACCACTCGGACGCCCCACTTGTCTGTTGCGTCGTCCAGGACCTCTCGGAGTTGGAGATTGATCGTGTCGCGCGACGTCAGCGCTCTGTCGAGCTGAAGGCCGCCGATGAGGTTGCGAAGGTTGGTCTGGGCCAACTTCGTGATCGCGGTGAAGAAGTCGGCGACGTTGTACACGAGTCGTTGTGGATCGGTGGCCTCGTAGTACACGACGGCGTCCACCGACACCACCACGTTGTCCATCGTGATTACTTCCTGAGGAGGCACATCCACGACCTGCTCGCGCATGTCGATGAGTTGGATCCGCTCGATGAACGGAAGGATCAGATTGAAACCGGGCTGTTTCGTGGTCTTGTACCGGCCGAGTCGCTCCACCAGACCCTGCTGGAACGGCCGCACGATCTTGACCGCTCGAACGAGAACCGCAATGACCACTACGGCGATTGCGGCGATGAAGATTGCGGCGGGACTCATATCGAATCCTTTCTAGGGGTCGGACTTCTCGTTCGTGACCGGCTCGACGACCACGCGTGTTCCCTGGACAGAGGTGATGCGAACCCTCGTTCCTTCAGGGAGCGAACCATCGTCGATGGCGTTCGCTCCCCAGACTTCGCCGGCGACGGAAATCCGTCCTCGGCGCTGAGCATCGTCTGGGGCGATCGCCACCGTGATCACTCCCTCCATTCCGACCAGGCGATCAGCGCCGACTCCGGGGGGCAGCACGTTGTCCCGGAGGAAGCTCCTTGCCCATCGATAGAAGCCGATCCACAGGACTCCACCACCCAACACGAACACGCCCCACTGCACTTCGATCGAGACGTCGTAGAAGCCGAGCAGTGCAGCAGCGAACGCCGACACGGCAAAGGGAAGGAGAACGAACGATCCGCCGAGGAATGTCACCTCGATCAGCGTGAACGTGACTGCGATGGCGAGCCATACCCATGGCCATACGTCCAGATCGACGCCCAGATCGAGCATGCTTCCACTCTACGTGTGCTGTTCGAGTCAGGCCTTTGCTTCAGCCGAATCAGCCATTCACCATCCAGGTCTCACCACGGCCGGCCGCATTCGCGAATCAGTTGCCACGGGCCCGCGTCCTGCGACCAAGGGCGGGTTGGACCGTCAGGACGACCAGTCCCGCATCGACCACCGGTCGTCCAGAGAGAGCCCGATGTCAGCCATGGTCTCAGGACTATCACCCAGCACCGCCGCCCAGAACTGCTCGCTGACCGCTTGGAACGCGCCGAAGTCATTCTCTTCGGGATTGCCGAGACCATCGGCGGGGTTGTCCCAGGCCTCGCTGTTGTGGGTACCACCGGCAAACTCCGCGAGGACGCCACCCGAGTTGCTCTTGACGATCTCCCATACATCCAGATACGAGCTCGTGGGGGTTGTCGTGTCCATGTCGCCGCCGAGGAACAGTACCGGCCCGTCGATCGACTCGGGAGTTCCGAACGACGGCCCATAGGGGTTCATGGCGACCACGCCGGAGATGTGCAGGTCATCGGCGATTTCGAGGGTCGGCCCCTTTGCCTTGCCCCCAGGTTTGCCGTCGCCCGCCTTGATCACGGCGCCGGCCCCCTGACTGTGTCCCGCCAGACCGAGCCGGTCAGCGTCGATCACGTCGGCGTAGCCGGAATCATCACTCTGAATCCAGGTCAGGCAACGCAGCGAATCCTTCGCTCGAGCGGTCCACTGGGTGCCCGCGACGACGAGGTACGGGCCGGCGTCCGCCCATTTCTGGAGGCCCGGACGATAGCCGGTGACCGTGTCAGCGCCGTTGACGTTGCCTTGGTACCAGCCGTCGGACCAGGCGATGACCGGAAGGTTGCTCAGCTCTTCGACTCCGCCAGTTGGTTCGATCACTTGACAACCGAGGTCGTGGTTGCCCTTCGAATTGCCACCGACTTCGGGATCATCGGCACGGGCCGTGCCCGGCACGACGACGAGCCCAACGACGAGGAGAGCAACAAAGAATCGTGAGGAACGCATACGGGCCCTTTCCCTGAGGCGGAGGCCCGGATCGTAGCAGGACCACGGCGAGTGAGGCGTGGTTGGGGTGGACCCACGGAGAGCGACGATCGCAAGGATGTCGTGTCGCCGGGTGGCTCAGCCGCTGAAGAAGAGCACGAAGGCGAGAAACCATCCGGCGAGCCCAAGGATCATCGCCGTCGTAGCGAGCTGGGATTCGGAGTTTTGTGCGGGGGTTCCGCCCAACCACCAGAGAAGCACGGCTCCGATACCGAACGCGACCGCCCCGCCAAAGAATCCGATGCCGATCTCGACCCAGAAGATTTTTGTCTCAGCGCCGAATCGGTTCTCGTCACGAACTGCTGGCACGAGAGCAGCGCCCGTGCTCGCGACCCCCACGAGCACTGCGAGCAATCCAACCCACCGGTGGAAGCGACGAGGCGTCCTCGGCTCGCGTCCAGCCGGCATCTGGCGACGGGGGTGTGGCGCTGGCGGGTTGCGCGGAGGTGGCGGTGACGCTGCCGACGCCTCGTCGGACGGCACCATGACCGGCTCCTCCCGTCGCTCCTCACCTTGAGCCTGACCACTTCGTGCCCCGCCGGACAGGGCCGAACGTCCGCGGGCCCCGTCAACCTCGGCGACGACGACGCGGCCGTGGCCGCAGTGGTCGACCGCGCCGAAAAACGGCTCGGCGAAGTCATCGAATTTCCGGCCGAAAACGGCGTCGACTAGGCCCAGAAAATGTCACACCCCCTGGTCAGAATGGGGGTATGAGATCAGGGGTCTCGAGCGGCGAAATGGCGATGGCGATCAACTCGATCGACACCGATCTCACGAGGCTGTCCGAGCTCGGGGTCGAGCCCTTCGACGCTCGCGATTCGGTCACCTGCATCGCCGAGTTCGAACACCTCCGGCGCCGAATCGACGCGATTCAGGCCGAGCTCTTCGACTCGATCGACGAGCGCTGTCTGCACGCCTCCGACGGGCACGCCTCCGCCAAGGTGATGGTGCGCCACGTGGCCGGCCTGTCGAACGCCGAGGCTGCAGCTCGCCACAAAACCGCACGCATGTTGCGGGCACTCCCCCACATCGCCCGCGCATACCGGGCCGGGCAGATCGGAACCGATCACGTCCGCACGCTCGCCCGGGCCTATACCAACCCTCGAGTGCGCGAGGCCATGGAGCAACGACAGAACGCTTTCCTGAAGCACGCACGCGACGCCCACCACCGATTCGAGCAGCGGGTTCGGGCGTGGGAGCGCCTCATCGACGACGACGGCCCCACGCCGTCGGCCGATCCATGCCACAACCGGCGGAACGTCACACTCATCCAGGAGTTCAACAGCTCGTGGAATCTCGCCGGCAGCTTCGGTTCGATCCAGGGTGCCACGATGCGCGAGATCCACGACCGTTATCTGAAGGCGGAGGCCGATGCCGATTGGCAGGAGGCCCGAGACGAGCACGGCGATCACGCCACCGCCGAACACCTCGCTCGGTCGGGCAGCCAACGGCGCGCCGACGCTCTCTTCCGCATCTTCGCCGACGCTGCGGCCAGTAAGAACAGCGCAATGCCACCCAACTACACCCACAACCTGGTGTGGAACGAGGAAACGTTCAACGAGTACCTCCGTCGAGCCGCCGGTGGCGCACCCCGGCCCATCGACCCCGACGAGTTCCGCTGTCACACCCTCGACGGCCACCAGCTCGACCCTCGCGAGGCCATCGCCTCCGCGTTCGTTTCGAAGGTACGCCGCGTCGTCGCCGACGCCAAGGGCACGGTGATCGACCTGGGAGAAGATCGCTTCTTCACCGGCAACTCCCGGCACGCGGTCAAACTCCAATCGACTGAATGTGTGTGGCCCGGTTGCCACGTTCCCACGAGCATGTGTGAGGCCGACCACCTCCACGAACACTCTCGATGCGGAAGAACCGCCCCCGGCAACGGGGCGCCACTGTGTGGCAAGCACAACCGATGGAAACAGAAGGGCTACCGGATCACCCGGCACCCCGACGGCTCCTGGTCCACCACCCGACCGGACGGCACCACGATCCGCGAGTGACCCCACCATCGACGACCGACCCGACCATCGACGAC
>JBPCTR010000146.1:0-17300 GCA_051011575.1 Acidimicrobiales bacterium
GGGGGGAGGGGGACGATGAGAACGTAGAGGGTTGTTTCCGGGGCGGGGGGTGTTGGGTTGTGTTGTGGTGGTGGGGTTTTCGCCCCCCACCACCGCTAGCTAGCAAGCGAGCATGGGGGAGACGCGAAGATGGGCAAGTACGTCCTACGGAGAACGCTCGTCGCAATTCCGACGTTGCTCGTAATCAGCTTGGTCGTATTTACAATCCTCGATCTGGCCCCCGGGGATCCGACGAGCCAACTTCCGCTCACGGTTCCGGCCGAGGTACGTGAGTCGATCCGCGAATCGCTCGGATTCAATGACCCGTTCCTGGTCCGATGGTGGAACTGGAACCAGCTCATGGTGATCAATGAACCGATCCATGCGTTCGAGTCGGTCACCAACACCTGCTTCGGCGACTGCGAGAACCGCGACCGAATCATCTCGTGGAGCTCCCGATCAGCGGCAATGGACACGGTCTACGAGCGTCTTCCGCAGACAATGTGGGTCCTCGGACTCGGCCTTCTGTTCGGTGTTCTCATCGCCATTCCGGTTGGCACGATCCAGGCCTACAAGCAGTACTCCTGGTTCGACAATGCCGGCACATTCGTCACGATGCTTGGCTACTCCGTTCCGGTCTTCGTGATCGGCCCACTCTTCATCTGGGTCTTCTCGGTCAAACTCGGATGGTTACCGACGTTCTACAAGACAACCCACGACGTGCAGCTCACGAGTTGGAGCAGCATCTGGTTCCAGATCAAACAGTTGTTGATGCCGGTTGGGGTGATCACCTTGTTCAACGCTGCCGCGTTCGGGCGCTTCGCCCGGGCCTCGGTGCTCGAGAATCTCAACGAGGGATACGTGCGCACCGCCCGCTCGAAGGGTGTGGGCGAACGGGTCGTCATGACGCGTCACGTTCTACGCAACAGCCTCATTCCGGTCGTGACGCTGCTCGCACTCTCGATCCCCGGTATTTTCGCCGGCGCGATCATTACCGAGAACATCTTCCGGGTGAATGGCCTCGGTCAACTGCTGCTGGTTTCGATTGGCCAGAACGACATCCCGATGGTGCAGTCGCTGGTGTTCATCTTCGCTGCGCTCACCGTTCTCTTCAACATCATCGCCGACGTGATGTACGGCTTCCTCGATCCCAGGATTCGATATGACTGACATCGCCGACGACGCGCCTGCCGGGGGCATCGAGCCAGTGACCGATGCGGGTACCGCCGCCGCGAACGAGCTGGGCGAATTCCGGTCGCTACGCGGCGATGTGTGGCGACAGTTCAAGCGTCACAAAGGTGCGATGCTCGGCGTGGTGCTGCTCACGATCATTACGATCGGCTGCTTCCTCGGCCCCATCATTCTCCCGTTCGATACGAAAACGCCTGACGTCGCGAACGCCAACCGAGGTCCGTCGTGGCCACACATCTGGGGCACCGACAATCTCGGCCGCGACGCCTTCGCTCGGGCCCTCATCGGCGGGCGGATCTCGCTGGCGGTCGGGTTCGTGGCCATGACGGTGTCGATTATCGTCGGCGTACTCGTGGGAGTCCTGGCCGGCTTCTTCCGCCTCCTCGACGGCGCCCTCATGCGCTTCACGGACCTGTTCCTGTCCTTGCCACTGCTGCCGGTGCTGCTCGTGGTGATCGTGCTCTTTCGCGATCCGATCCAGGAGTCGCTTGGCGATGGCCTCGGAATCTTCGTTCTCATGGTTCTCATCATCGGCGGAACGAGTTGGATGCAGACCGCGCGGATTGTTCGGGGTGAGGTGCTTTCAATCAAGCAACAGGAGTTCATCCTTGCGAGTCGCAGTATCGGTACGCGTCCGTGGCGAATTATCACCAAGCACATCGTTCCCAATGTGATGAGCCCGGTCATCGTGGCGGCCTCGCTCGGCATCGCCGTCGCGATTCTCACCGAGTCTGCAGTGTCCTTCCTCGGGCTGGGGTTCCCGCTCGATTTGCCAACGTGGGGCCGGCTCCTGAACGACGCCAAGGACCGCATCACGCTGAACATATGGCTCGTAGCCGGTCCCGGGCTGTTGTTGTCGCTCACGGTGATGAGCGTGAACTTCATCGGCGACGGCCTGCGCGACGCGCTCGATCCCCAGGGTCGCAGCAAGGGCTGATCGGTCGGTCAGCCGCCGGCGACTGCCTTCTGGAACGCCGCGAGCCAGCGATCGTTCTCGGCCGGTGTACCGATCGTGACCCTCATCCCGAAACCGGGAAACGGACGCACGACCACACCCTCCCGTTCCATCTCATAGGCGATTCGGTCGGTGTCATCGCCGGTGGGGAGGAACACGAAGTTGGCGTTGGCCGGTCCGATCGGATGGTTGCCAGCCTCGAGAATCTCCACCACCCGTGTGCGCTCGTCGATCAGCTCGGCCACCCGGACCATCGCCTCGGCCTCGTGTTCGATCGCGGCGATCGCACCGGCTTGGGCAGCGTTGTTCACCGAGAAGGCGAGTCGGGTTCGGTCGAGCAGGCTGATGACTCCAGGGTGGGCAACCCCGTAGCCGACTCTCAGGCCGGCGAGCCCAAAGGCCTTTGAGAAGGTGCGGGTCACGATCAGGTTGGGGCGGTCGGCGAGCAGATCCCGAACCGGATCGCCGTACTGCGGCTCGTTGAACTCCCGATAGGCCTCGTCGATCACAACCATCACATCGTCTGGAATCGCGTCGAGCAGCACGGCAACCGAGGCCGTCGAGATCGACGCGCCGGTCGGGTTGTTCGGCGTCGCCAGGAACACGACCTTCGTTCGGTCACTGACGGCGGCGGCGACCGCGTCCAAGTCGAAGCCGTAGCCGTCGAGATCTACGCGCACGTCGGTGGCGTCGAACAGCTTTGAGAACACCGGATAGATCTCGAACGAGGGCCAGGGGAAGACCACCTCATCGCCGGCATCGACGTAGCTGAACATCACCTGCTGGAGCACTCCACTCGAGCCGCAGCCGATCGTGATCCAGGACGGGTCGACGTCGATCCATTCGCCGATCGCATGTCGCAGATCGGTCGCACCGTTGTCGCCGTAGCGATTCACGCCGGTCGATGCCACTTTGATCGCCGCCACCACGGCTGGCACCGGCGACCACGGATTCTCGTTCGAGGCCAGCTTGATCGCGTTGGAGATGCCGTGTTCCTCCTCGGCCTGCGATGCCGCTTTCCCCGGCCGGTAGGGGGCCATCGCCGCTACCGCGTCCCGAACCTTGCCCGGTGTCTCGCCGTCCATCTGGACCTCCTCTCCCCCACGCTCGCACATCCGGTTGGAGCTTCCCCATCCGGGGGTGACCGACTCCTCGGGCGGCCTGCGTGCGCCAATACACTGAGTCGCCCAAGGTCTCGAGGAAGGAGTCCGGCTCAGGTCGCCCCGGGCGGCCGCTGACCGGATCATATGCATTCAAAAACACAGCAAGCCTGGTGGCGCCACGCGGTCGTGTACCAGGTGTACATCCGCTCCTTCGCCGATGGGAGCGGCGACGGCACCGGCGACATCGCCGGCCTGCGGAACCGTCTCGGCCATCTCGCCGATCTCGGTGTCGACGCGATCTGGATCAACCCGTGGTATGCCTCACCGCTGAAGGACGGTGGGTACGACGTCTCGGACTACCGCCGGATCGCCTCACAGTTCGGAACGACCGACGAGGCCGAGCAGCTCCTCACCGAGGCGCACGACCGGGGCATCCGCGTAATCGTCGACCTGGTTCCGAACCACACCTCCGACGAACACGAGTGGTTTCAGGCAGCACTCGAAGCCGGACCCGACTCAGCCGAACGTGCGCGCTATCTCTTCCGCGACGGGAAGGGTGCCGACGGGTCCGAGCCACCGACCAATTGGACCGCTGTATTCGGAGGGCCTGCGTGGGAACAGGTCGACGACGGCGAGTGGTATCTCCATCTGTTCGACACCAGCCAGCCCGACCTCGATTGGGAGAACCCTGAGGTCCGAGCCGAGTTTGTCGACATCTTCCGATTCTGGTTGGAGCGCGGCGTCGATGGCTTCCGCGTCGATGTTGCGCATGGGCTGGTCAAGGATCAGACGTTCCCGGATCTCGAGGTCAATCCGGAGCTGCTCGGCGGCGCAACAACCGGGGACCATCCCTATTGGGATCGGGACGGCGTACATGAGATCATCCGCGAGTGGCGGACCGTGCTCGACGAGTACGACGACCGAATGATGGTGGCCGAGGCCTGGGTTCGCCCACACCGTGTGCCCCTGTACCTGCGCCCCGACGAGTATCACCAGTCGTTCAACTTCGCCTTGGTCGAGGCGTCGTGGGACCCGAAGAGCTTCGCCCAGGTCATCGAAACCTCTGTTTCGGAGGTGAGCGGAATCGGGGCCACGACGACCTGGGTCCTGTCGAATCACGACGTCATGCGACACGCCTCTCGATATGGGCTCGCGCCCGGTGCCAACTGGCGACATTGGGGTCCGGCTTCGCCGGTGTCCCCCGATCTCGAATTGGGTCTTCGACGCGCCCGTGCGGCCGTGATGATCACGATGTCGCTCCCAGGAGCCGTCTACGTCTACCAGGGCGAGGAGTTGGGCCTTCCCGAGGTCATCGACCTTCCCGTCGAGGTGCTCGACGACCCCGTGTGGGAGCGATCCGAGCACACCGAGAACGGTCGCGATGGCTGCCGAGTCCCCATTCCATGGGAGGTCGACGGGCCATCGTTCGGCTTCGGTGACTCCGAACCCTGGCTTCCGCAGCCGGACTTCTTCGGAAAAATGTCGGTCGAGGCGCAGGCGGGCGACCCCGACTCGATGCTCGAGCTCTACCGAGCGGCGATCGGCCTGCGGAACGGAACGTTCTCCGGTGAAGGGATCGAGCTGCTCGACCTCGGACCCAACGTGCTCGCCTACCGGCGTGAAAACGACGCAACGTGTGTCGTCAACATGGGCGCCAAGCCAATCGAACTCCCCGATGGTCGCGTGGTCCTCACGTCGGCGCCGCTCGAAGCCGGCCTCCTCCCAACCGACACCGCCGCATGGATCGCCGCAACCTGACCGGGGTCTGACCCCTTTTTCCCTGAAGGGGTCAGAGCAAATCTCGCCACAAGGGGTCAGACCCCTCAGGGCGCGTCGACGGTCCAGGCTTCGGTGAGCCAGTCGAGGAGTTGATCGTCGATCTCGTCGGCGCTGCGCACATTTACGACGTGGTAGTGGCGACCGCTGTGTGCGATCACCTTGCGGGCGAGACGATTGCTCGTGACCTTCCGTTCGAGGTTGAAACAGACCGCGACCCATTTCGTCATCGTCCTGAGTTGCACGAAGCTCGTGCGGCGCTTGAAGAATATTCCGACAGAAACAGGCTCGATCCAGAGTTCGTCGGGAGCAGCGTCGTGGATCGCGGCATCGAGGAGGTGAGCCCGCACCACCTCGAATATCGGCCGCTCGAAGTCAGGACCGGACTCGAAGAACTCGGCGATCGACAGAGCCGGGGCGCATTCGTGTCCCTGATTTGCCCGCCCGAATCGCCGCTCACACTCCGGACATGTCCACATCGGGCCAGACGCTACCGCAAGGGGTCTGACCCCATTTGCGGCGAAGGGGTCAGACCCAGGGGGGATCGGAACATCTTCACAACGACTCGCCGGATCCCACCAACGCCGGCTCGACCGTGATTTCGTGGACTCGTGGACAACACGGAACACGAGCACACGATCGCGATCGAGCGCCATCGACGCGGAAACCGTTGGATGCACTGGATCAACTTTCCGCTGCTCACGGTGATGATCTGGAGCGGACTCAGAATCTATTGGGCCGACCTTCGTGACCCCTTCGTCGCCGGCATCGGCGGGTGGGAGGTGTTCACCTTCTTTCCCGATTGGGTGAACGGCCCACTCGGCCTCGAACGCCGCCTCGCCCGAGGCATGGCGTTTCATTTCAGCTTCGGCTGGCTCTTCTTGATCAACGGCATCGCCTTTGCCGTCTACCTCACTCGCACGAAGGGCTGGCGAAACTTCGTTCCAAGCCGAAGCGATCTGAGCAACATCCCGGGCGTCCTCCGACACGAGATCGGTCGCGGCGAACTCCCGCCGCAGGGCAAATACAACGTCGTGCAACAGCTGACCTACGCGGGCGTGCTTGGCATGGGTGCACTGGCCGTTCTGAGCGGATTCTCGATCTACAAGCCCACCCAGCTCGCTCCACTCACCTCGCTGCTCGGCGGCTACGAATCGGCACGCACGATCCACTGGCTCGTCACGATGGGCTTTCTTGCGTTCTTTGTGCTGCATCTCGTGCAGGTCGTTCGCGCCGGCTTCGCGAACTTCTTCGCGATGATCACCGGCTTCGAACGTGTCACCGTTGCCGAGGCGACCGACGAACCCGAGCGCGTACCGACCCTTTCGACCGACGAGTACGTCTCGCGATCCCGACGATCCGTGCTCACGGGGATCGGGGGAATCGGCGCGGCTGCGTTCGGCTGGCGCTGGGTACAGACTCGGCCCGCCGACGCCAACATTCCCGACGTGCTCCGCGACGTGCATCAGGCGAACGAGTCGATTTGGCGAGGGCTGTTCCGCGAAGGCGCCAACGCCCCCACGTTCGACTTCGAGAAATCCTCGATGATGCGGGTGAACGGCCGCCACGGCATTCGTGAAGAGATCGACCTCGACGCGTGGGAACTCACCGTGATCGGAGCGGATGGCGCCGTCCTGGGTACGCACACGCTCGACGATCTCCGCGGCCTGCCCCAGATAGAGATGATCGTCGAGCACAAGTGCATCGAGGGGTGGTCACATGTGGTGGCGTGGGGCGGGACGCGATTCTCCGATTTCGTGGAGACGTTCCACCCCGACCAGGCGTCGAGAGCATTCGTGGGCCTCGCAACACCCGACGACGAGTACCGCGTCGGTCTCGAGATCGACGCCATGCTCCACCCCCAGACCATGCTCGCACTCGACCTGCAGCGAGCGCCGCTGACGGACGAACACGGTGCGCCCGTGCGGTTGGCCACACCACTCAAGTACGGGATCAAACAGATCAAGCGGATCGGCACGATCCAATTCAGCGATGTCCAACCCGAGGGCGACTACTGGGCCTCTCGGGGGTACGACTGGTACGCGGCGTTGTGAGTTGAGGCGTTAACCGATCTTGTCGCCGTACATCACACCGAGCTCGTCGGCCATGAGCTCGAGGCGCTCACCATCAGGACCGTCGAAGTAGAGCGACGTGTCGTATTCGAAGCTCAACTCGACCTGGGCGTCGAGTAGCCGTTGGCGCAGGCGGGCGTGTTTGTCCGGCGCCACGGAGATGGCGAGGTGATGCATGCTGCCCAACACCTCGGCGTAAGGCCCTAGATCGAGCCCCGGAAAGTCAAAGAACGCGAGACTGTTTCCGTTCCCAATATCGAAGAAAAAGTGGGTCGAGCCCGGGTAGTCCCGGTTCTCGAACAGCTCGGTAAGCGGGAACTCGAGGATGCCCTGGTAGAAATCGATCGTGCGGGCCACGTCGGAACTGAGCAGCGCGAGATGATGAACGCCCTGGGCGCTCGATGGAGGTCGATCCCTCGGTTCACGCAGGTAGGTCGCCCGAAGCTCGGCCCATTCTGTTTGTCGATCGTGATGAATTTCCGCAGTCATGATTCAAAACTACATCACCCCGACGGAACATCACCGGGCGCGCGGGCCTGAATCGATATTGTGGCGGAGTCATGAGCGGCGCGCGGTGGCTAGATCCGAATGAAATGTTGCTTTGGCGATCCCTCGTGGCGATCAGTTCGGGGTTGATCACCAAACTCGACGCT
Source organism: Acidimicrobiales bacterium (assembly GCA_051011575.1). Taxonomy (GTDB): domain Bacteria; phylum Actinomycetota; class Acidimicrobiia; order Acidimicrobiales; family SHLQ01; genus SHLQ01. Next base: position 7,730 of record JBPCTR010000146.1, read on the forward strand.
CGTCTTCGCGACGACTGCGACATCAGCTTCGACGACTACGAAGTCCTCGTACATCTCAGTGAGGCGACCGACAGCAGGCTGCGAATGAGCGACCTCTCCGATCGACTGTTGTACTCACGAAGCCGACTCAGCCAACGAGTCGACCGAATGGCCGACCGAGATCTGGTGAGCCGAGCCAAGGTGGAGGACGACGCACGAGGAACCTGGGCGGTTCTCACCGATCATGGTCTCGCCACGATCGAGCGGTGTGCGCCCCTCCATGTCGAACACGTTCGTGAACATCTCTTCGAACACCTCGACCCCGAAGTCGTACCCGACATGGCGCAGGCGATGCAGCGACTGGCGATCACGTTCCTCGACGGTCCGCTGATGCCCCCTCAGGCGTCGTCGACCGACTCGTTGGCCAATCGCTGAAGCGGCACACGGCGGGGCCGACGTTTCGGGATCATGCCGCGCATCTGTTCGAGGCTTCCGAAACAGAGCAGCCGATCGTTTGCCTCGAGCACGAATGACCGCTTGGGGTTGGGCACGACGGTTGTACCCCGTTGCACGGTCAGCACGGTGATGTCTCGCTCCTCGAGGCCGCTGTCGGCGATTGTGTGGCCGACAAACGCGCCGTCGCCACGCACGAGCAGTTCGGCAACGCCGTGGCCGACGCTCACGGTGAGCCGTTGCCGCACATCGAGTTCGGGAAACGCCACCTGGTTGTCGACAAAATCGATGATCATCCGCGAGATGTCGAGACCGGTCGCCTTCTCGATGCCCTGCAGTCCCGGCGACGAGTTGACCTCCATCACGAGCGGACCGCGATCGCTCTCGAGCATGTCGACCCCCGCCACGCGCAGACCCATGATCTGGGCCGAGCGAATCGCCGCCTCGCGATAGTCGTCGGGGAGGTCTATCGCCTCGGAGCGGCCACCTTGGTGAAGATTTGAACGAAAGTCCTCGTTGAGCGACATCCGCCGCATCGCGCCAACGACCCGATCCCCAACGACGAAGGCACGAACATCTCGGCCGCGGCTTTCGGCCACGTACTCCTGCACGAGGACGTTCTGCTTGGTGACCACCATCGTCTCGATCATGGCTCGGGCGACCGCCGCGTCGGGAGCGAGCATCACACCCACACCCTGTGTTCCCTCGAGCAGTTTCACGACCAGCGGGGCACCACCCACGCGGGTGATCGCAGCGTCGATATCGGCTCGATCTCGAACGTAGGTCGTCGCGGGCATGCCGATCCGGTGCCGAGACAGGATCTGATGGCCGTGGAGCTTGTCGCGACTGTTGAGAATCCCCGCCGCCGTGTTCGGGGTGTACACGTCCATCTGCTCGAACTGGCGGACGACCGCGGTTCCGAAGTACGTGATCGACGCCCCCACCCGAGGCAGGACCGCGTCGTAGTCGGAGAGGATGTTCCCGGAGTAGTGCAGATCGGGCTCGTCGCCGCTCAGATCGATGGCGAAGCGCAGCGTGTCGAGAATCCGAACCTGGTGCCCGGCATCGATCGCCGCCATCTTGAGACGCTGCGCCGAATAGCTCCTCGGCTCTCGTGAAAGGATGGCAAGCCTCACTACACTCCTTCGCTCGACCCGGTCATCCGACCGAATCGAAGACCCAAGTGTGTCGACACTGCGTGCACGACTCAAGATGGGGAGAAGATTCCGCTTTCCCGACAGCCGGGACAACGGGCGGCTACGCCGAAAGGAACCACGCGGATGGCACGGCGAACTCCACTCACGATCGGCGGGATCGATGTGGCCGCGGGACGGCGCGCCCGCGTCGAACTACCGGTATCGAAGCTCGTGACCGGCGCGCAGATGTCGATTCCCGTGGTCGCCATCCACGGCAAGACGTCCGGTCCAAACGTGTGGGTCAACGCCGCCCTTCACGGCGACGAGATCAACGGCGTAGAGATCATCAACCGGGTACTCGCCGACGTCGACCCCAAGACGATGGCGGGGACCCTGATCGCCGTCCCGGTTGTGAATGTCCATGGTTTCGTGACCGGCGATCGTTATCTTCCCGATCGACGTGATCTGAATCGATCGTTCCCCGGCTCGAAAAGCGGATCGCTCGCGTCGAGGCTCGCACACATCTTCATGACCGAGATCGTCGATCGATGCGACGTCGGAATCGACCTGCATACGGCGAGCGATCACCGAACCAACCTTCCTCAGATCCGGGCAAACCTCGATGACGCAGGCACGGTCGAGCTCGCCGAGGTGTTCGGAGCATCGGTGATGATGCATTCGAAGTCCCGGTCGGGGTCGCTGCGCGGATCGGCGACCAAGATCGGGAAGACGGTCCTCCTCTACGAGGGCGGCGAAGCGCTGCGATTCGACCAATCGGCGATCGCCGCCGGCGAGGCCGGCGTTCGGCGGGTTCTCGCCCACCTCGGCATGATCGACGGCGCGCCGGAATCGATCGAACCCAGGCGGGTATCACGCAGCTCGGGCTGGGTGCGCGCAACGCGTAGCGGCATCGTGCATCTCGACATCGAGACCGGCGATGCCGTCGAGAAGAGGCAGTCGCTCGGCATCGTTGCCGACGCCATGGGGAAGCGGCTGAGCACGGTCCGCGCCACCCGGACCGGACTCGTCGTGGGGCGCACGCTTTATCCCATGGCCAACAAGGGAGATGCGCTCGTCCACGTCGCCACCCTGGACGAGTGAGATGGCGGGGTCACCTCAACTTCAGTACCGGCTGTGCCGATACCCATTCCATGGAGGATCACGAGCAACTCGGATCCCAGCAACCGCTGGCGGACGGCGATTGGGACGGCGAAACAGAAACGGCACCTCTCGAGTCGGTGCCGACGTCCAGCGCGCCCTCGGTCACACCTGAACCGAGGTTGCGAGGCAAAGCGGCGCGTCGAGCAGAGGAGAAGCGCATCGTCGATGCGGCCATGCACACGCTCACCAACTACGGGATCTCGATCCTGCACAACCGGCTGGTACCGGGTTCCGACGGCGTTCTCGAGAATGTCGCGATCGGCAACCATGGAGTCACCGTCGTGCGTGCCGCGCCATTCAAGGGTCGCATCCGCACGACCCGCAAGGACATCTACGTCGGCGGCACGAACTGTGCGGTGCTGGTGAACGGTTTGATGTCGCGCGTTGACACGGTGCGACACATGGTCGGCGGTGAGTGCGAGGTGCAGGGTGCGTTCGTCCTCACTCGGCAGAAGTTCTCCGAGCCCAAGTTCTTTGGACCGATCGCGTTTGCGAACACACAGGCGATCGTCGAGTGGTTGGCTCAACGCCATCGCACGTCGGAAGAGAGCCTCGACATCGTCGGTCTCGCCAACGAGCTCGATGGGATCTTCCTCCCCTTCGACATGATGTCGTGATCGACCGGCTGCCGAGGCGGTAGCCCGAACCGGGGTCGACGCCAGAAGTAGGCTCGATCGTCATGACCGATCTGCTCTACCTACGCGACGCCCAACTCCGGGAAGCATCTGCCACCGTGACCGCGGTCGCGATCGATGACCACGCCGTCGTGCTCGACCGCACCATCTTCTACGCGACCGGGGGCGGGCAGCCTCACGACACCGGCGCACTCCAGTTCTCCTCGGGCGACCGCGTCGACGTTGTGGATGTACGCAAACGTGATGGCGCGATTCAGCACGTGATCGCTCCTGATGCTCTTCTGCCATCGGTGGGCGACATGGTCGAATGTTCGATCGACTGGGACCGCCGTCACCAACTCATGCGAACCCACACCGCGATGCACATCCTGTGCGGGGTGATCTGGAACGAGTGGGGCACGGCTGTCACGGGCGGAAACATGGAGCCTCTCAAGGGGCGGATGGACTTTGAGTTCGACCCTCTACCCGAGGGATTCGCGGCCCGGGTAACCGATCTCGTCAACGCCGAGATCGCCGCCGACCGCGCGATCGAGGTCTCTCATCTGCCCCGCGACATCGCGCTCGCCGATGAGGACCTGATCCGCACGAAGGTGAACCTGATCCCGGAGTCGGTTCAAGAGATTCGCATCATCGACATCGTCGGGCTCGACAAACAGGCAGACGGTGGCACGCACGTTTCCCGCACCGGAGAGGTCGGCACGTTTCGGGTGGCGAAGACCGAATCGAAGGGCAAGGGCAACAAGCGCCTCCGCATCGAACTCAGCTGACGGGGTCTGACCCCTTCTTTGAAGAAGGGGTCAGAGCACTTTTGCGTGATCGGGGTCTGACCCGACGGGTGTTCAGCCGGGAGGTGGGAGGATGTTCATGGCTTCCATGGCGAGAACGTGACAGTGCGGCCATTGGGTGTTGACTCGGGTGTGACCCCACCACCACTCGGTGACAACATCCTGGATCTCGGCGGGCACCAGATGGGGCAGCGTGTTCGCCCATTCGGAGAATCCTGCCTGCGTGGCGGCTGACGTCCAGGTCGCAGGTACCCATTGGGCCGCCCCATAAAATCCGTTGCCGGTGTTGATCTGGTGATTCACGCCAGACTCGCACTGGAGAAGTGCGGTGAGGCCGACGTCGGTGAGGAACGGCCATCCGAACTGGTTGGTTCCCTGAGGCGCCTCCGAGGCCGGGATGGCGTCGCCCGGTGGCGGATCGGGGTCGGGGCCGGGTTCTTCGCCCGGGGGTGGTGAGACGACGATCGAATCTCCGCCGAGGTTCATCTCGCAGAAGACGAGGCGATCGCCGCCGGTCGGATCACAGCGGTCGTTGCCGGGACCGCCGCGCAACACATCGGCGTTCGCATCCCCATCGAGTATGTCGTTGCCGCCGCCGCCGATCACACGGTCGCGACCATCGTCGCCGCTGATGATGTCGTTTCCTCTCGCGCCGCGCAGCTTGTCGCGGCCCGGACCACCGGCGATTCGATCGTTGCCGGTTCCGCCGACCACCCGGTCGTTTCCGGGACCGCCGAAGATGATGTCGTGACCGTCGCCGCCGAGCAGAACATCGACGCCGTCCTCTCCGGAAAGGCGGTCAGCGCCGATTCCCCCCTGGAGGTGGTCGTCGCCGGTACCGCCGACGAGCCGGTCGTTTCCGGCTCCGCCGCGACCCTGGTCTTCGCCGGATTGGAGGTCGATGTCATCGCTCCCGCCCTGACCGTCGACCCGATCGTCGCCTGCACCGGCGACGATGATGTCGTTCCCTTCGCCGCCACAGATGATGTCGTTTCCGCCGGCACCGGAGATCACGTCATCGCCGCCGAGGCCGAAGAACATGTCCTTGGTGACGTTGCCACCTGTCATCACGTCGACGCCGGCGGTTCCGATCGTGACCTTGTAGCCGGCAGCTCGTGCCTGCGGAATCGTGATCCCGAAGCACGAGAGCTCGCTCGTCTGGGCCGACGCTGCGGCTGCGCTGAGGGCGCTTGCGATCAGACACACGGCCACCGCCGCGCTTCCTCGGATTTGTGATTTCGACATGGGGAAGAGGCCTCTGGTCCCAGGGGGCCCGACAGTTGATATCAGGGTCGGGAGCGGCGCCAATGCGCTGCGCTCGCAAAACGGTAGCACTTCGTCACACGATCGAAACAATTCGCGGTGGTCGGACCTGTCCAGGGGTCACCCGTCAGAGGGTGGCGACGAGGTCGAGGATCGCCTGCTGTTGCCCCGAATCGAACCCGTACACAAGTCCGGTACCGCGTTCGAGATCACCCGACAGCACCATCATCTGTGAGTTTGCTCGCACGCCGAAGGCCTGCCACGTGGCAAACGAGGGGTCCCACAGCATGGTCGGAGTTGCCACGCCGGTTCGATCGAGGAAGTCGAGCGCCAGATCGAAGTCGTCCTGGGCTCCTACGCCGACCACTTGAATTTTTTCGATGTTGTCGAGAGCGAACTGCTCCACGTCCGGACCTTCACGCCGGCAGGTCGGTCAATGAGGTGCCCAGAACCACACGAGGACGGGTCGGTCACCGTCGACGGCGTCCCGCAGCGAGGAAATCGATCCGTCGGCGACGGTGAGAACCTCGATGTCCCGCGCGTCGTCGGCCGACTGAAGATTTGCCGTGTTGGCCTCGGCGTTCTCGGCAGGTGACCCGTTCGTGACCGAGTCGGAGCCGGCCGGGGCCTCGTCGACGACGGCGGTTGTCTCGTCGGTCGATGCTTCCGGAGCCGCATCGGTGGGGGCGGCCGTGGTGGCGGTTGCGGGAGCCTCTGTCACCTCGCTCGATGCAATGTCGGTGACGGTGGTTCCACATGCGGTCGCCAGCACGGCCACGGCAGCACCCGCAGAAAGGGCGCGCGCAAGAGGTCGGATCATGGGCGTGTAAACACGTGCGGGGTCGCCGATATTCGCGATCGCGGAGAATGTTTTCATCCTCGAAACTCCACGAAGTCATCGAGTGGCGCCCGCTCGGTTCGAAGCTCGTTGATTACGGCGTCGGTGTCCTCATGGCCGAGTGCCATTCCGACGGTCACGACCTCGTCGTCGGGGAGCTCCAGGTGGGTGTGGACGACGTGATCGAACTCCTGCCATGCGGCTTGCGGACACGTGTGCAGACCGTGCTCCCGGGCGAGGGTCATCACGTTCGCCATGTAGAGGCCGAGGTCGAGCCAGCCACCGGATCGCATCGTCTTGTGCAACGTGAAGATCAGACCGATCGGCGCGTCGAAGAATTGATAGTTGCGTCGAGCGTGGGCGGCCATCTTCTCGTACTCGCCCCGCTCGATCCCGATGAGGCCGTACATGTCCCAGCCGATCTTGCGCCGACGGCTCTTGAAAGGCTCGATGAACTCGCTCGGGTAGTAGTTGTCGTCGCCGGACGATTCCCCGGCATCGAAGGCAGATTGGACGGCATCGATGAGGTCGTCGCGCGACCGTCCCTCGAGCACGTACACCTTCCAGGGCTGGATGTTCGTTCCCGAGGCGGCACGCGCTGCGTCGGTGAGGATCGTGCGTAGCACGTCGGGGTCTACGGGATCCGCGCGAAACGCGCGGATGGAGCGGCGGCTCGTGATCGCGTCGGTTGCACGCATGGTCATGGTCGGATTTTATCGAGATCAGGGTTCAGCAGTGACGAAGTCGATCATCTGCTCGACGGCGCCGACGAGCGGAATCTCGAGCTCCCGGAACGTCGAGACCCGCGCGAGCAGTTGTTTCCAGAACACGCCCGGTTCGCCATCGAAGCCAAAGGATTCCATGATGCCGGTCTTCCAGTCGGTGTCCATCGGAATCACCGGCCACGTGTCGGCGCCTACCACGGCGGGCTTGATGGCCTCCCAGACGTCCACGTAGGGGTGTCCCACGATCAGGACATCGGGATGGGAGATCTCGGCGGCGGCTCGACTCTCCCTGGACCCGTCGACGAGATGATCGAGGAGAATGGCGAGCCGACGTCCGGTCCGCGGCTGGAATCGAGCGACCCGGTCGGCGAGATCATCCATGCCGTCCATCTGTTCGACCACCACACCCTCGATGCGGAGGTCGTCGCCCCACACCTTCTCGATCAGCTCAGCATCATGGAGCCCTTCCACCCAGATGCGACTGGCGCGGGCTATCCGGGCGGGCACCCCATCGACCTCGATCGAACCCGACGCCGTGAACGAGGGTTCGGTTGCAAGCGATGTTGGTGCGGGTTGGCGGAGCGAGATCGGCTTGCCCGCGACCATGAACGCCCCATCGCGGGGCGCCAGGATGTGGTCTCTCCCGTTGCGGTCGCGGATCACGATCCGCTGTGGCTTGAACGACACGATCGCACCCACCGTGCCCGTCGCCCGATGTTCGACGACCACCCCGGCAGTTGCGGCGACGGCCGGATAACGGGGTTTCACATGGCGGGGCCCGTCGAGGTCGATCGGTTCGCTGAGAATACCGTCGTTCACCCCTCCGACGGTACGAGATCTGTGCTCGATGGCCGCGGAGGGCTGGTCGGGGAATGGCGTCCGAACACTAGGGTTCGCCTCAGCGATGAACTCTCTGCACTCCTCCCCCACCGTGGGCCGAGTCCTCGGTACCGACGACGCCACGCCCCTCGAGTTCTGGGTGGCGATCGCCGACGGGGAACACCTGCAACTCGACGAGGTCGTTGCTCTCGATCGGGTGCTCCCGACGGGCGAGCAGATCTCGATCTACGGGATCGTGAGTCAGGTGCGCGCCCGCCACGAGGGTGCAACCTTCGACAGCGATGTCTTCCTCATCGCCGACGGTGTGCTTCCCGCCGAGGTCGCCGAGGCCGCGCTGGTGCAGGTGACCAGGGTCGTTCCCGAGACTTTCGTTCCGCCCTTGCCGGGCACGGAGGTTCGGGTTGCGGCCGACGCCGAGCGTGACGCGGCGCTCGACTTCGACAGCGTTCAGCGCCGACTTCCTGCGGGCCTGAGTCGCGAGAACGAACCCATCCACCTCGACCTCGATTTCGTCGACGGCACGAAGGGAGCTCACGTCAACATCTCGGGTATCTCGGGCGTCGCGACCAAAACGAGTTACGCCACCTTCCTGCTCTATTCACTGTTCAATTCGGGGGTACTCGGCGCCGAGGCGGCGAACACCAAGGGCCTCATCTTCAACGTGAAGGGCGAAGATCTGCTCTTTCTCGATGCGCCGAACACGCTCGTGACCCCCGACCAGTCGGCCCGATATGCGCACCTCGGGTTGGAGGCGGCTCCGTTCGCCAGCGTGGGCATCGTGGCGCCGCCCCGCAAAGGCGATCCGAACGCCACGCCGGCCACCGGCGCCCGTACGGTCGGCGTACAGCCGTTCTTCTGGACGCTGGACACCTTCTGTCGGGAAGGGCTCCTGCCGTTCCTGTTTGCCGACGCCGAGGACGAGCGTCAGCAGTACACGATCGTCGTGCAGTCGGTCGCAGCACAGCTCGCCGCCGCGACGCGGGGAGCACCGTCGAGCGATGGGGCTGTACGCATCGAGGGGACGACACTTCGAACGTTCCGCCAGCTCGTCGATTTCGTCGAGTCTCGTCTGATCCCAATCGATCCCGACGAACGACCCGATCAGCGGTGGACGGGGAGGGCGGTGAGCGGTGGGAGCGTCAACGCCTTTGTGCGTCGACTCAGCTCATCGGTGCGCCACGTCGAGCACCTCATTCGCGCCGACATCGACGATGCTCCCGACCACGCGCTCGATCTCGATCGGAACCAGCTCACGGTCGTCGACATCCATCAGCTCCACGATCGGGCGAAACGGTTCGTGGTGGGTGTTGTCTTGCGGCAGGCGTTCGACGCGAAGGAGGCTTCTGGTGTTGCCCGCCCGCTTCAGTTCATCGTGCTCGATGAATTGAACAAGTACGCACCACGTGACTCGTCGAGTCCGATCAAGGAGATCCTTCTCGACGTGGCCGAACGTGGCCGCTCCCTCGGCATCATTCTCATCGGCGCGCAACAGACCGCCAGCGAGGTGGAGCGGCGAATCGTCGCGAATTCGGCGGTGCGCGTCGTCGGACGCTTGGACACGGCGGAAGCCGGGCGCGATCAGTACGGCTTCCTGCCGGGGGTCCAACGGCAACGAGCGACCATCCTCAAGCCCGGGTCGATGTATCTCAGCCAACCGCGGCTCCCGATCCCGCTGCTCATCGAGTTTCCGTTTCCTGCATGGGCGACGCGGTCGGCGGAGGCCGCTCCGACGACGATGGCCGGCGATCCCTTCGAC
>JBPCTR010000147.1:0-6115 GCA_051011575.1 Acidimicrobiales bacterium
GCGGAGTTCGTGCCCATCGATGCAATCGCACCACCACCGGCGGGTTCGGTCGACGACCTCGCCAAGCGGGAGTTCGACCTCGTTGGCGAGGTGCACTGCATCGACGACGACGGCGGCTGGAGTCCGCAGGCGACCACGCAGCTGTTCCGGTACCACCTGCACTACATGGAGTGGGCATGGTTGCTCGCCGAGGATCCCGATCGCGGTCGGGCGGTTTTCGACGAGTTGTGGACCTCGTGGCGGGCCGGAACGACCTTCGGTCGGTGGGATGCGTGGTCGCCTTATGTGGTGTCGCTCCGGGCGTGGGTGCTGTGCGGCGTATTCGATCGGCTCATGACAGGGTCGGCGGTCGAAGACGACGTTCGAGCTCAGCTCGGGCTGCATGCCGGGTTTCTGCGGAACAACCTTGAACTCGACGTGGGCGGCAATCATCTCATCAAGAACGTGAAGGCACTTCTCGGTCTCGGAGCGTTCCTTCACGACGACGAATTGATCGGCCTCGCCCGTCAGCACCTCGAGCAGCAGCTGCCGATCCAGGTGTTGGCCGACGGCGGCCACTACGAACGGTCCTCGTCGTACCACTGCCAAGTCCTGGGCGACCTCATCGACATCGCCGGTCTGTCGGCTGCGGCCGGAGTCGCGCTGGTGCCAGGCATCAACGACGCGATCGCGCGCATGCGCACCTGGTTGGGAACCATCCTCATGCCCGATGGAGACGTGCCACTGTTCGGCGACGCCACTCTTGTGGGTCTCGATCGGATCGCCGCACTCGAACCGTCTGCAATTCCAGCCGAGCGGGTCGTGAACCTCGATGCATCGGGGTATGTGGTCTGCCGACCGGGGCCGCGGCTACACGTCGTGTGCGATGTGGGTCCGCCGTGCCCGCCCGACCTGCCTGCGCACGCCCAGGCCGGCTGCCTCGCCTTTGTGGCGGCTGTCGATGGAGAGCGGGCGATCGTCGACACCGGTGTATCGACATATGTGGGCGACCGGCGAGCGTACGAACGATCCACCGCGGCGCACAACACGGTCGAGGTCGGAGAGATCGATCAGACCGAGGTGTGGGGGTCGTTTCGTGCCGGCCGCCTTGCCGCCCCCGTCGTGCAGGAGATTGTCGACGACGAGATGATCGTCGTCGAGGCCTCCCACGACGGGTACCGCCACCTCGACGGCGCGCCCGTCCACACCCGTCGCTTCGAGATCGAAGCCGGCCGGATCGTGCTCCGGGACTCTGTTCTCGGCACTGGCTTCCACCGACTCTTCAGTCGAGTATTCCTCGCGCCGGGAATTGAGGCAGAGCTGACCGATGACGGCGTGGGCGACGATGTGACCGCAGCACCGTTCGAGCTGCTGCGCACCACCGTCGACGGTGAATCGGTGCCGGCGTGGGTGGTGTGGGCGAGCGTGGCCTCCTCGTTCGGTTCTCGCACCGCCTGTCACAGCGTGTGGTGGGAGATCTGGGAAGATCTGCCGCGGGAGTTCGTCACCGAGATCGTGTTGGCGGCATCCGGGGAAGGCGACTGACGTGAAGCAGGTAGTGCAGCCAGTGGGCGGAGGTCCTGTCGAGGTGCTCGAGGTTCCGCGTCCGATCATCGGCCCCACCGAGGTCCTGGTGCAGACGCGGGCAAGCATCATCTCGTCGGGCACCGAGCGCGCCGTGACCGCACTCGCCCAGTCGAGCCTGCTCGGGAAGGCGCGAGCCCGACCCGATCTCGTCCGTCAGGTGATCGCCAAAGCTCGCACCGAAGGGGTCTCGTCGACCGTTCGCGCAGTGCGCAGCCGCCTGGGTTCGGACATTCCGCTCGGCTACTCGGCCAGCGGCGTGGTGGTGAAGGTGGGGGAGGCTGTCGCCGACATAGCCCCCGGCGATCTCGTTGCGACCGGCGGGGCCGGAGCAGCGAATCACGCCGAGTTCCAGGCGGTGCCGGGCCTCCTAACCTCCCCGATTCCCAACGACGTCGACATGGAGTCGGCTGCGTTCGCCACGATCGCCTCAATTGCGATGCATGGCCTGCGTCAGGCCGCAGTCGGACCCGGCTCAAAGGTCGTCGTGGTTGGCCTTGGCCTGGTTGGCCAACTCACCGCCCGGCTTGCCATGGCGTCCGGCTGTGGCGTCGCCGGAATCGATGTGAGCGAACACCCGCTCGGCGTGGCCGAGGCGTCCGGTGTGCTGGCCTTGTCCGAAGACGGAGCCGACACCACCGCTCGAATTCGCGACTGGAGCCGGGGAAGATGCGCCGATGCGGTGATCATCACCGCGGCCGACAAGACGAGCCGGATCACCGACCGAGTTCCGGAGCTGTGCCGCGACCGCGCCACCGTCGTCGTGGTTGGCGATGTGGGCCTCGACCTCGAGCGGACTCCCTGGTACCAGAACGAACTCGAGCTTCGATTCGCTCGTTCCTACGGGCCCGGCCGCTACGAGCGGGCGTATGAGGACTGGGGTGTCGACCATCCCATCGGCTACTCCCGCTGGACCGAGGGTCGGAACCTCGAAGCAGTGCTCGACCTGATGGCCGCAGACCGTCTCGACGTGAGCGATCTGGTCACCCACCGCTTTGACCTCGCCTCCGCCACCGATGCATACGACCTGATCGAAAGCAGAGGTGAGCCATACCTCGGCATCGCGCTTCGCTACGACGAAACTCCAACACCGAACGAGCCCATTGTCGTGTCGGCCCGCGAGACGACGACCGATGGCGTGGGATTCATCGGCGCCGGTGCTTTTGCGAGCACGGTTTTGGTGCCCGCGTTTCGGGCGGCAGGTGCCGATCTGGTCGCGGTCGGATCGTCATCGGGTATGTCGGCACGTCGGATGGCCGACCAGGCGGGATTCGCTCGGGCAGTGTCGGGCCCCGACGGTGTGCTCGGCGAACCGAACGTGAAGACCGTGGTCATTGCCACGCCACACGAGACGCACGCCGCACTCACGGCGCGGGCGCTTCGGGCGGGCAAGAACTTCTTCTGCGAGAAGCCGTTGGCGCTCACCGTCGCCGAAGTCGACGACGTAGCCGACGCACTCGCTTCGACCGACGCCACGCTCTTCGTGGGCTTCAACCGTCGATGGTCTCCGGCAGTAACGAAGGTTGCCGAACACTTTGCCCCGGGCTCGGGCCCGCTCGTCGTGAATTACCGCGTGAACGCCGGTGAGCTGCCCGAGACGCACTGGTATCACGACCGGCGCCAAGGCGGCCGACTGCTGGGCGAGGTGTGCCATTTCGTCGACGCTGCCGCCGCGCTCGTCGACTCCACTCCGCTGGCCGCCAATGCGGTTGGCGGCGGCCGGGGAGAATCGCTGTTGCGGCAGGACCTGGCGGTCACGGTCTCCTTCGTCGACGGTTCGGTGGCCGCGATCACGTACGCGACCGGTGGGCATCACAGCACCGAAAAGGAACGCATCGAGGTGCTGGGCCGGAGCCGATCGGGCGTGATCATTGACTTCAGCGAGATCGTGCTCGATGGCAAATCCATCTCGATCCGCCCGCAGGACAAGGGCCACAACGCGCAGATCGCGGCGTTCATGGAAGCGACGCGTGGTGAACGCCAGGCTCCCGACTTCCTCGCCGTGTCGCGCACCGTGATAGATGCCGCCGCATCGTTGGTTGGTGACGAGTAGTGACGCGGGTCGCGTTCGTATCCGAGATACCCGTGAGCTACCGGCACGGCTGGTTCGAATATCTCCGCGAACACAGCGACCTCGACGTGAACGTGATCTACCTTGCCTCCCGCCAGACCGACCGGCCCTGGGAGCAGACTCACACCGATACCGACTGGTGCCAGGTGGTCTCCAGCCGCTCGCTGCCCGGAACTGACAGCGGATTCTTCGCCCGGATCTCACCGACGATCGGGCGGACGCTTCTGGCGACCGAGCCCGATTTGGTCCTCCTCCCAGGCTGGGCGCATCCGGCCTCGTGGCATGCGGCCACTTGGTGCCGCCGCAACAGGATCCCCTATGGGGTGATGTTCGAGAACTGGAAGGCACAGTCAAGAACGTCGATGCCCGCACGCGTCTCGGAGCGGATTCGTTCGATGGTGCTCGACCATGCAGCCGTTGCGTTGCCGGCGGGGACTCGCGCCGCCGAGTATGCGGCGACGATCACCGACGTGCCCATCCACGTTCTCCACGCCAACGTTGCTGATGTGGACGAGGCGCGGAAGGCGTCCGCCGGGATCGACGAGCGCGACCGTCGCGTCGTGTTCCTGGGGCGGCTGATGGACCACAAGGGAATCGACGTTGTTCTCGACATGGCCGCCACGCTCGATGCCTACGGCATCGGAGTCGACGTTGTAGGCGACGGACCGCGCCGACCCGACGTCGAGCGTGCCGCTGCCGAAGGTTCGCTCTCCTATCACGGCACCCTGGTCGGGGAGGAGAAGTTCGCCCTCCTGGCCCGCAGTCACGCCGCGCTGGTGCCGAGCGTCGAAGAGCCTTGGGGTGTGGTCGTGCAGGAAGCGCTGGCCAGCGGTACGCCGGTGCTCGCCAGCACCGAGGTCGGATCGACCCCCGAGTTCATCGATGCTGGAGTGACCGGCGCCGTCCTTCCTCCCGAGCGCGGTGCCTTCGAGGCCACGGTCCGATCGTGGGCAGACAATCTCGAGCCCGACCGGGACGCGTGTGTTGCTCGGGCGGAGTCGGTGAACCACGCGACGGTCTCCGATGAGCTCGCTAACGCCGTCGAGGCGGTGCTCGCATGATCCGACGCATCGTGCCGCAGTTCTCGACCATCGCGATTGCTGCGGCCGCTGGGTTCGCCCTCGTGGCCGGATACCAACTCGGCGGCGGCTCCGTGCCGTTCGTGCCGGCTTTTTCCGACGAGCTGATCCTCGCCGGCGCGGCCGGACTCCTGGGAGCGGGCGCCATGGCCACACTCCTGGCTCGCCCACAGCTGATCGGCCGAATCGCGCCCACGATCTATGTGATCGTCGCGTTTCTTCCTCTGCTCAGATTCGCGATCCCGGGGATTTCATTCATCCGTTTCATTCCGCTTGCACTGGTCGCGCCCGCTGCGTACAGCCTGTATCGGAGGTCCGAGCCCATCGAGTCACACGCTCGGGTGGCACGGGTGGCAATGTTCGCCGCTGGTGCGGCCGCGGTGTTGTCGATTGTCGCCAACCGCAGCGGCACCGACGAGATGCGATTGCTCCTCATGGTTGGCGGGATCCTGCTGCTCGTGGGAGCTGCTCCGCGGGCGTGGGCAGAAAACTGGCAGGAGTCGGTGGAGAAGGCTGTCGCGCGAACGTTCTGGCTCCTCGTCATTCTCAGTATCACGTTTGTTCCCTTCACCGATTCATTCATCAGCGACCGTTACCGCGGTGCCTTCAGCTCACCGAACGCCTTCGGGATCCTTGTTGCCATTGCGACTCCGATCGCGGCGAATCGGTCGCGATTCGCAGTCGTCTACTGGGCCATTTCGTTCGTGATGGTGATCTCATCGGGTTCGCGCGGCGCGCTGCTCTCCCTGTCCGTCGCTCTCGTCGTCCTACTCGTTCGCCACCGCCGCTTCGCCCAACTCGCTGCCGCCGCGGCGGTGGTACTACTCGTCCTCGCAACCGGCGTCGTGCGAACCCAGGCAACTCACGAGCAGACCTTCGGGGTCAACACGCGGGAACTGATCTGGACCGAGGTTTTCGACGCCTCCCTCGACGCTCCTCTCGTCGGCCACGGCTTCGGCGCAGCTGACGGTTTTCCATTTTCGGCTGAAACGCAGCGATGGGCAGGCGTGTCGCCACAGACGCATAGTTCGTGGCTCGATGCCTTCTATGAACAGGGCGCGCCCGGGTTGGCGATCTTTGGGTTGGCACTGGGGATGGGACTGCTCGCAGCCCATCGTGCGGGTCCGGTCTGGGTGGCGACGCTCGTTGCGGGCCTGGTGAGTGCCACCTTCGAGAGTTGGCTGTTCGCGATCGGCGGAGGAATCGGCTCACTATTTTGGTTGGTCTTCGGAGCTGCGACGCTCCCGAGCGCCGTCACGCCGCCGCGATCGATTCCGCTCGCCATGGCGCTGGAGAGCGCCGAATCGCTTGCTCCTGAGAAGCGTCGTACTCGATTCACCGTCGACGCGGTGGACAGATTTCGTGCCCGGTCGGGCAGTGGCCGCCGAGGGGGGTCTTGAAC
>JBPCTR010000148.1:0-24637 GCA_051011575.1 Acidimicrobiales bacterium
GCGCTGAACCTGTCGGTCGTCCCCGACCCTGACAGGGCAGCCAGCCCGAACGAACACTGCTCGCAATCGGGCAGCACTTCCCCTTTTCCCCGGCGTCCATCCGAGCTTCGCAAGACAAATCGATTTCCCCGCTCGTCGTGATGTGGAAGGGTGGCCACGACGGCCGTTGGCGACTGGCGTCCGCGGCAACGAAGGGGGAATTGGCAATGCGTTTGCGTTTTGGCACCTTCATGGCGCCCTTTCATCCGCCCGAGCACAGCCCGACACTGTCGCTCGAGAGTGACCTCGCCCTACTCGAACACATGGACATGCTCGGCTTCGACGAAGCGTGGATCGGTGAACATCACTCGGCGGGAAGTGAGATTATTGCGTCTCCCGAGATCTTCATCGCGGCGGCGGCCGCCCGAACGTCGAACATCAAACTGGGTACAGGAGTGGTGTCGTTGCCCTACCACAACCCGCTGTGGACGGCTGAACGAATGGTCCTTCTCGATCACCTGACCCGAGGTCGAATCATGTTGGGTGTCGGCCCCGGCGCACTTCCTACAGACGCCGCGATGCTCGGACTCGAGCCCTCGCAGATGCGCCCTCTCCTCGAGGACTACATGGAGATCCTGATGCATCTCCTCTTGTCCGACGAGCCGATCTCGCATCGGTCTGATCGTCTCACGTTGAACGATGCGCGGCTGCACCTCCGCCCGTACTCAGACCCACTCTTCGACATCGCGGTCGCTGCGGTGGCGTCGCCCTCGGGAGCGAAGCTCGCCGGCCGATACGGCGCTGGCGTGTTGTCGCTCGGTGCCACGGTGGCCATCGGGATGGATGTCCTCGCCCATCACTGGACGATCCAGGAGGAAGTTGCCGCGCGCCACGATCAGGTGGCCGATCGCGCCAAGTGGCGACTTGTCGGTCTCATGCACCTCGCCGAGTCCGAGGAGGAGGCCCGACGCGATGTGAAGTACGGGATGGAGCAGTGGTTCCGCTACTTCCAGAACGTCGCCGCGTTCCCACAGATGGCGGTGGACGGTGGGAATCTCGACGAGATGATTGACTTCGTAAACGGTGGGCTCGGGGTCGTCGGAACACCCGATATGGCCGTGGCTCAGATCGAGGAGCTACTGGAGCAGTCGAACGGGGGTTTTGGGGCTTACCTGACCCTTGCGCACAACTGGGCAAACCCGGAGTCGACGCAGAAGAGCTATGAATTGTTCGCGCGTCACGTCATGCCTCGATTCCAGGGTCAGGTGGAGTCGCTGATCGGCGCCGCCGACCGTGCGCGCAGCGCTCGCCCCGATCTCGCGGACAAACAACTCGTTGCGGTCGAAGAAGCCGCTGCTCGCTACGAGGAGGAGAAGGGTGCGATTCTCCTGAGCTGATGTGCGGGCTCAGCGCATGGCGTCGGGTACGAGAACTTCCAACGTCCGCAGAATCCTGTCAGCGCGTTGAAACCCAGCCGACACGGTGATCGCTTCGTCACCGTTGTCGATCAGCAACGTGGGATACCCGGCTGCGCCAAGCGTCGAGGCTTCCACAAAATCCGAGTTTGTCGCTTTGGCAACCTCCGACGATCCGAGGCGCGCGGGCGGGAGTTGCACGACCTCACCGAGCACGTCGAGGTCGGTGAGGTCGCGCCCGTCGGCGTAGAACGCTTGTTGCATATCGTCGAACACCGAAAGCTCGTCGGAGCGGCCGTCGAGACGTGCCGCCACGAAAGCCTGACATGCCGGCTCGGTGTCGTAGATCCACGTGACGCGATCGAGCAGATCGAACGACACCGGACGTCCCGAAATGTCGGAAACACGTGTCCATGTGTCACGGAGGTACGCCCGCAGACCGTCGTCGAGCGGGACTCGACGGTCGGCAACGAACAGCCCGCCCATCACCACTCGGACGGACATACCTGTTCGTTCACGAATCTGGTCCAGCTCTGGTCCGAATGCGTAACACCACGAGCACATCGGGTCGGCCACATGTACGAGGGTCGACGTCGGGGCCATGTCGCGACACTAGCTGTGGCAGGCCCGCCCGGACGGCGGCCAACTGAACCTGGG
This sequence comes from Acidimicrobiales bacterium, assembly GCA_051011575.1. Taxonomy (GTDB): domain Bacteria; phylum Actinomycetota; class Acidimicrobiia; order Acidimicrobiales; family SHLQ01; genus SHLQ01. Next base: position 2,052 of record JBPCTR010000148.1, read on the forward strand.
AAGGGGTGGCCTCAACCACGCCCAGGGTGCTAGACCGAGGAAAACCGACCACGATGCGCGGGATCCAATGAACGTTGGAATCGAAACTCACACGTCACGAGCGAGAGATGGCGAATTCTCGCGCCCCCCGCGGTCATGTGCCCATGCGTAGTGCATCGATCGTTCGCCGAAGTGCACTTGCATTTCTGTTGATGTCGGTGGTCGCTGTAGGAGTCGTCGTCCGGTACGAAATCAATCGTGACGCGGAGAATCCATCGGAGCGGACCGATGGTCCGGTCGAGGTACTTGGTCGGGTGCTCGAGACTGTTGACTCCACGGTGCCAGCGCGTGAGCTGATCGACGGCAGCTTCGATCGGAGCACGTCGACCACGTTGCCGGGGTCGACGACAACAGATGACACTCCTGTGGAGAGCACGGCGACAGCGTCGACCTCGAGCACGCCAGGAGAAGCTCGGGTGGCGCCGATCGCCACGGTGTCGCCTCGGTCATCGGTGCCCCCGATTTCGGCGCCTGCATCCACGAGCCCGGCGCTCACGAAATCGGCATCAACAGCACCGCCGGCCTCCACGCCATCCTCAACCACTCCGGTCGACGCCACCGCCGCGCCTTCGGCTTCGACTCCCACCACCTCCGCGACGACCACCACAACTGGCGCCCCCTCTGGCACTGCCACGACCACGACAACCACCCGCGCTGCTCCAACCACGACGACCGTCGCCTCGACCACATCCACGACTGCTGCCGCTCCCACGACAACCACGTCCACGTCCACGACGACGACCACCGCTGCTCCAACCACGACGACGACCTCGACGACGACCACCACCGAGCCGCCGGGACACCCCGGTGGAGGCAATGGAAACGGCAACGGGAACGGCAATGGCAACGGGAACGGCAATGGCAACGGGAACGGGAACGGCAACGGCAATGGCAACGGGAACGGCAACGGGGGCGAAAAGGGCAAGGGCCATCCCGACAATCGGTGAGCCCGCCCCGCCCGCTCTACCGGGACCCGCCCGGTGTACACCGACCCGGCAGAGCGGCATCGAGACGCTTCGCCGAGGCCTCGATACCTGGTCCACCCAAGCAGCTCCGTTGATCGTCGTTCGGCGCCCGGTGGTCTTTTCGCCTGTCGCCGGAGTCACATGTCTGGTCGAGGATGCCGGCGATGAGTTGCTTTCGCGTGACCGCTGAGAGATCAGCGAATCGGTCGCATGGCCGTAACGATCACCGAGGTGTCAAGATCCACCATCTCCGACACGAGGCGTTCGAACAGTTCCGCCGATGCGGCGATGCCCTGGACGGACCCGACGGCCTCGAGCGCCTGCTTCGCCGGAAGAGCGTCGGCCGTCTCGCCTGTCGGCGCTACCGCGATCACGTCGATTTCGACCCGGCCATCGATGCCGACGGCGCCCCGGAGTGATGTGGCTCTCGGCACGAACACCTGCACCTCGCCCGAGCAGTCGCGGAACACTCCGACGGTCCCGTCGAGCGGTCCACCTCCGACCACGTCACGGTAATCACCCTCGAGCGTCGCCGAGAGCGACCCGCTGCGTCGCCGCTCTTCGAGGCCGGCGACGGTCTGGGTGGCGCCCTGCAGACTGAAGTGATCGGGGCCGATTCCCTCGGCCGCCCTCCAGTGGATCGGCTGGCGGCTTCTGTCCATTCCCTCGAACGCCCGAGGAGCGTCGTTCGGGAGCATCTTGTCGAGCCCGCGACCGACTACGAGGTCGACCAGGACGCGATCGAGCTCGCCCGAGCGGTCATCGATTCCATCACATTCGAAGCAGGCGCTGACCGCGTCGAGGAGCCCGGACACGCCGAAGGCCCACAGCCTTACCTCGGTCTCGTCGTGGTGGCTGTGGAACACGCGGCCCCCGGGATGATCGTCGCCGGCGAGTTCGATCCAGATTCGAGCGTGCGCTGCGTTGGCGATCGGGAGGAGGATCTCCGGGCATGGCGGACACTCCAATCGGCGCTCCGCGGCCACGGATTGAAGGGGTATGAACCCCTCGAGCACTGGTGGGACCAAAGTCGATGGATCCCAGGTGAGCCAGAATGCTCGAAGCTCATCGGGAAGACGGAGAGGCTCGATGGCCATCTCGATCTCACGAACCCATCGGGCCGGGTCGGCGAGCCGCGACCACTGTCGTAGTCGGACCCCGTACGGGGCCGCCGCTGCGCGGAAACGGTCGACCGCCTCATCAAGCAAGATCACAACACGTGCATCGGCGTGCTCGGCCGGGAGCTGTAGAACCAATCGATCTCAGCCGGGGTTGGCCGAGACCGGCGTGGTGAGCGTGCGGAGTTGGACGCTGAGAAGCGCGGTCACGGCCAGCGATCCCGTCGATCCCCATAGGGCCGCGTCCAACCCGCCGACCATGTACAGCACGCCTGATGCGAGCGTGCCGACCAGGCGTCCAGCCGCATTGGCGGCGTAGTAGAAGCCGACGTCGAGCGTCACCCGATCGTCGGTCGACAACGCGACGACAAGATATGAATGCACCGACGAATTGAGTGCGAATGCAACGCCGAAGATCACCAGCCCGCCGAGGACTGCAGGCCGAGTAGCCACATCGAGTGATGTCAGCAGACCGATCGCGGCAGCGACGAGACCGAGGGCCACGACTGCAGGTACGACGACCGCCAATGGATCTCGGGTGCGCAGAACACGAGGCGCCATCGATTGCACAAGGCCGTACCCGATCACCCAGCATGCAAGAAAGGCTCCGATGGCTTCGAACGACCATCCGAGCTGTTCCGAGAGGAAGACGGGAAGCGCCACCACGAACCACACGTCGCGTGATGCGAACAGGAAGAAGCGGGCGGCGGCGAGCCGGTTGATGGGCGCGGACACAGAGAACAGCGATCGCGCTTTGGGTGCTTCGGAGGAGCGTCCCATGTCCTGATCGAGAACGACGACAACGACCAGGGCAACAAGCGCGAGAGACCCTGCCATGCCGACGAGGGCCGACTCGAAGCCGACACCCGCCAGCAGTGCGGCACCGAGAAAAAACCCGACACCCTTCAACGCGTTCTTCGATCCAGTCAGCACCGCGATCAGTCGAAACAACGTGTTGCCGGGCCCGACGGCGTCGTCGACGACGAAACGGACCGCGCTCTTCGAACTCATCTTCGTGAGATCTTTGGCGATCCCCGAGAGCGCTTGCGCTCCCATCACCCACACCACTGAGGCCAGCTCGGTCCAACCAGGGTCGAGCGCAGCAAGCGCGATGAGTGCCGCCACCTGGAGGGTGAGACCGGCGACGAGCGTGCGGTTCAGTCCGGAGCGTGCGCCGAACCATCCACCGAACAGGTTGGCAGCAACACCGAAGAGCTCGTAGAGCAGGAATAGGAACGCGAGCGAAACCGGGTCGTAGCCGAGGTCGTGAAAGTGCAGCAGCACCAGCATGCGTAGCGCGCCGTCGGTGAGCGTGAACGCCCAGTACGCACTGGTGATGACGGCATAGCTGCGCCGATTCACTCCAGTGATTCGCCGACCCTGGCTGCCAGCTCGACCAATCGGTTCGCGTACCCGAACTCGTTGTCGTACCAGATCGACACCTTGACCATCGTGTCGTCGACCACCATCGTCGAGGGTCCATCGACCACGCCAGAGTGAGGGTCGTTGACGAAGTCGGCCGATACGAGAGGCCGGTCCTCGAATCCGAGAATGCCCTTCAGCGGGCCGGTCGCGGCGCGGCGCAGACGATCGTTCACATCCTCGGCCGTGACGGGACGTGACAGCATGAACACGGCCTCGGTGAGCGATGCGTTGAGGAGCGGCACCCGCACCGCCGAACCGTTCAGCTTTCCCTCGAGCTCGGGGAAGATCGTCGTGATCGCCTTCGCCGAACCGGTCGAGGTCGGGACAAGGGAGTTCAGCGCGGATCGAGCTCGCCGCAGATCCTCGTGCGGTGCGTCGACGACGACCTGGGTGTTGGTGGCGTCGTGAATTGTGGTGATAACGCCGCGTTCTATTCCGATTTCCTCGTGAAGGACCTTGACGACGGGTGCGAGGCAGTTCGTCGTACAAGACGATGCGGAGACAACGTGGTGATGAGCGCTGTCGTAGAGGTCGTCGTTGCAACCCATGACCACGTTCAGCACGTTCTCGCCGCGTATGGGGGCAGCGACGACGACCTTGCGGACCCCGCGCGTGAAGTACCGCTCGAGCGACGAAGTCGACCGGAATTCGCCTGAACACTCGAGCACGAGGTCAACACCGGTGTGATCCCAATCGACCGATTCCGGGGTGGCTTCCGACGTGAAGCGAACGTTGATGCCGTCGATCAACAGAGACGCACCACTGACGGATGCTTCGCCCTCGTAGCGGCCGTGCACGGTGTCGAATTGCAGCAGGTGGGCGGCCGCCTCGGGTCCGCCACTCACTTCGTTCACATGCACGAGTTCGAGATCGGGAAACTCGCGGATGACGCGGGCAGCCAAGCGCCCGATTCGCCCGAATCCGTTGATTCCTAGTCGTACTCCCACGGCACCATCGTGCCCGGACGTCCCCCGCTTTCCAAAGCTGAAGCCCGGTTCACCCGAGCCGATGACGCCGAGAGGCGATGGGATGCGAGGGGTCCGGCGCGGCGGCGGGTGCAGCCCCGAGATTGGGACCCATCGCGAGCACCGGGCGCCGCGCTACCGACACGGCGTCGAACAAGACACTTCCCGCAGCGATCAAATCGAGTCCGAGTCGGGCGTGCGTGCCGATGACGAGAAGCGAGTCGTTTGCGCGTTGAGCGAGTGCGGCCCCGACGGAGTCACCCGCCCGCAACGCGATCGTCTCGATGGCGCGCGTTCCCACAGCGGAAGACTGGCCGGCTTCACTGCGCCACGGGGCGTGGGATGCAGCGACCCGGGCACATACAGCCGACAACCCCAAACGTGTGGCGAGCTGATCGGCGGCGATCAGAACCGGCGAGCCGTTGGGATCCTCATCGACGGCAATCACCAGTTCACGAAGATCCGACCCGAAGTCGCGCTCGGTGGCACTGGGGCCCACAAGGAAGACGGGTGCCGATGACCGGGCGAGGATCGTCGCGGTGAAGCTCCCCGTGAAGTGAAGCGCGTCGAATGGACTGGCTGAGGTGGACATGCAAACGAGCCGATCGGCGCAGTACTCGACCACCGCCCACGCGGGCTGTTCCCAGACCTCGATATCGACGCCGACCGCCACACCCCGTTCCATGAAGTGGTGCCGCGCGGCGGCAAGGTAGCGCTCCTCGCTGTTGTCGAGATCGTCGTCGGGGCCGATCGCGGTGAAGAGTTCGATCGGAACGTCGAGTCGTTGCGCGATGTCGAGCGCAGCGGGCGCGACCAGCCGGGCGTCTGCAGCCATCCGCAACGGGACCAGGAGGGACTGGTCCGGTGCGTTGATATCGAACACGGGCAAGACCTCATTTCAGCTCCGTCGTACGCGGCGCTTTCCCCATCATCGATGTCGCACCGCGGTTCTGATTAGGGGAGAAGGTCCCGAGCACACCCCATCAGCTGCTGGTATGAGTTGAGGAGTCGATCACAGCCCCAGGAGCAGAAATGAGTCAACCAACCCGCGTTTTCCTTCTGGATGACCACGAGGTCGTCCGTCGCGGCGTGGCTCTCGTCGTCGATGCCCAACCCGACCTCGAGGTCGTCGGCGAGGGCGATTCGGCCGCGAATGCGTTGGAGAAGATCCGGTCCTGCTCGCCCGACGTAGCCGTTCTCGACGTGCGGCTCGGCGATGGGAATGGCATCGAGGTCTGCCGGGACGTGAAGGCCGAATTCCCCGATCTTCCCTGCCTGATGCTCACGTCGTTTGCCGATGATCAAGCGTTACTCGACGCGGCGCTCGCTGGCGCGGCGGGCTACGTGCTCAAGGAGGTACGCAGCAACGATCTCATCGAGTCGATTCGCAAAGTTGCCGCTGGCTCCCAGCTCATCGACAATGCCGAGGTTCGTATCAGAATGCAGCGACTTCGCGAAACCGAAGCCGGCCAGCTCGCCTCGCTGACTCCCCAAGAACGACGGATCTTCGATCTGATCGGCGACGGAATGTCGAACCGGGAGATCGCCAACGAAATGTTCCTCGCCGAGAAGACGGTGAAGAACTACGTGTCCAACCTGTTCGTGAAGCTCGGGATCAGCCGTCGCACCCAGGCGGCCGCGCTGGCAGCCCGAGTCGAGGAAAAGGCGCGCAAGCGGTTCGAATAGCTCTGTTACGAGCTCGGGAGCGGAACACTCCACTCGACCTCGGTCCCGCCACCCGTACCGGCGTGCACCTGGAACGACCCGCCCAGGTCCTTGGCACGCGCCCGTAGGTTGTGCAGCCCCCTCCCCGTTCGACCAGCCTCTGACTCCTCAGAGACGAGAGACGCCGATTCCATCCCTCGTCCGTTGTCGGTGATGCACACGACGAGCTCGCCCGCGACAACCTCGATGCTCACCGTCGCAGCTGTGGCTCCGGAGTGTTTTGCCATGTTGGCGATCGCCTCAGACACAACGGCAACGACGTCGGAACGGAGCGCGTCGGGAAGGTCGGGGATCGTACCGATGCGCACGGTCACGTCGAACCCGAGGGGTTCGCGGTGAGATGCGATGATCCGCTCGACCTGCTCGGCCACCTGCATCTCAGCCGTGGCGGTGTGCAAGCCGAAGATCGCTTCGCGCATGCCTCGAATCGACTCGTCGATCTCACCGATTGCGCCGTCGAGACTGGCGCGGACGTCGGGGTCGACGACCCGGGCCAGGATTGCCTGAAGGCTCATTCCGGTAGCGAAAAGTCTCTGGATCACATTGTCGTGGAGATCACGCCCGATCCGCTCCCGGTCGCGGAGCACGTCCAGGAGTTGATGGGCGCTGCGGAGCTGAGATTCCGAATGGTTTCGGGCGACCGCGTATCGGAGTGAGCGGGCGACGAGTTCGCCGTCGAGGTGTTGTTTCGTGAGGTAGTCCTGCGCCCCACGTTCCACGGCTTCGAGCGCGGTCTCCGGGTCGTCGAGACCCGTGAGAACGACGATCGGGGCCGCAGCCGCCGTCGTGAGCGCGTCGACAGAGACCAGACCCTCGCTGTCCGGAAGCGACAGGTCGAGGAGAATGCAGTCGAATGCTTCCTGCCCGAGCACGTCGAGTGCGCCCCCAAGCGTGTCGACGCGGTGCAGGCTGAATCCGGTGATCGACGAGTTGGACAACACCCGCTCCATCGTTCTGGCATCGAGTTCGTTGTCCTCCACGAGCAGAACCCGTAATTGATCGAATTCGGTCATCGACGGGGAATCTGAGCAAGGGACAGCCAGAAGCCTTCGATCTGTCCGATCGCGCGCTCCCAACCATCGAGGTCGACTGGCTTCGTGACATAGGCGTTCGCCCCGAGGTCGTACGCGCCAACGACATCGGCCTCGTCGGACGACGTGGTGAGCACAACAATCGGTACCCGGCGAAGCTCGGGATCGGCCTTAACGCGCGCGAGTACGCCCCTGCCGTCTGTTCCCGGGAGGTTGAGGTCGAGCAGAACCAGGTCCGGCCGTCGTGCCGACTCATGATCGCCGCGCAGGTAGTCGAGTGCTTCGTCGCCCGAGGTGACGACATCGATCGTGTCAACGATCTGCAACCGTTCCGCCGCCTTCAGGGTGGCGCGGGCATCGATCGGATTGTCCTCGACGAGCAGGATGTGGAGAGCTTCGCGAGTCATGTCGGCTCCTCCGATTTCGGCAGCCGAAAGGAGAACGTAGCGCCTTCGCCCGGTGTGGAGGTGACCCAGATCGATCCATTGTGACGCTCGACGATCCGCTGGCAGATTGCGAGGCCGAGCCCGACCCCCGCGTAGCCGGGATGACCGCGTCGAAACAGCTCGAAGATCCTCTCGTGTTGCTCCTCGTCGACCCCGATTCCGTTGTCTGCGACCGAGACAACAATTCCGCCGTCGATCGGTTCACTCGTCATCACGATGCGGGGAACGCGATCGTCATGTCGGTACTTGAGTGCGTTCTGGAGGAGATTCTGAATGAGCTGAGAGAGCTGTGTGCGATCTCCCTGCACGACGGGGAGATCACCGATGTCGACCGTTCCGCCGATCTCCGCGATGTCCATGCTTGCCGCCGACACGACCTCGGCGGCGAGTTCGGCCAGGTCGACGGGGGTGTTGGTTGGATCTTCACTTCGCTGCAGTCGTGAGTACGACAACAAGCCGCGGATGAGATCCTCCATGGTGCCGACTGCGTGCACGATCAGCTCGCGCAGTTCGTTGGCCTCTCCGTCGAACGGGATGCCCATGGTGGACAGCAAATGTTCGTCGAGGAGTTCCAACCCCTGCCTCACATTGCGCAGAGGCGCCTGGAGGTCGTGGGACGCGATGTAGGCGAATTGTTCGAGATCGCGATTGGAACGGGCGAGTTCGAGCATCGAGGCCTCGAGGTCGGCCGTACGGGCGACGACGCGCTGTTCCAGATTCTGGTTCGCCTCCTCCAGCTGGCGCGCCGCCTCGTCTCGCTCGGTCAGGTCGTGGAGCACGCCGGTGAAATAACGATCCCCCGGGCCATCGACCTCACTGACGGCGAGTGACATGGGGAAGGTCGTTCCGTCGGCGCGTTGTGCCTCGATCTCGCGACCGATGCCGATGATGCGCGGTTCGCCCGTCTTCAGGTAGCGCTCGAGGTAGCCGTCGTGCTCACTTCTGAAGGGCTCGGGCATGAGCATTGAGACGTTCCTGCCGAGCATGTCGGCCTCTCGGTGGCCGAGGAGCCGTTCTGTTGCGAGATTCGCCTTCTGGATGATGCCGGACGAATCGATCACGATGATCGGATCGACGGTGGTACGCAGGACGGCCTGGTACAGATCCGCGTGGAAGTCGTCGCGCTCTTCCGGCGCCTGATGAGCTTCGGCCACCCGACCAGCGTGTACGACCGGTCGTGGTTCAGGCAAGTACGCCGTCGCCGGTCCGTTGCGCATCGGAATCCATGTCGAGCGCCAGGCCGTGATCGACGGTCGCAGGAACGATCAGAAGCGGCGCCGTCATATGGTGCACCGCGTACGTGGTCACAGATCCGAGCAACAGTCCGCGGAATCCGCCGAGCCCACGAGAACCGAGCACGACCAGGGCGGCGGGATCGGCGCCTGCGCCGCCCTCGGCAACGGCCATTATCTCCACGCACGGGTGCCCGACCGCGACATGCGTGTTGACCCCGACCGGTAGCGACCCACCGTGCTCTTCCTCGATGACCGAGAGCTCGCGGTCAACGAGGTTCTGGCCGTACAGACGGAGCCGGTCGATGTCGTGCCTGCTGATGTCGCGGCCAGCGACGATCGGCACCACCACAACGTGGACGACGTCCAGTGACGCCTCACGCCACTGCGCTTCGCGCAGCGCCGCTTCGAACGCATGACGGGCCGCTCGCGACCCGTCGAGTCCGACGACGATTCGTGTCATGGTTTCTCCTCTCGACGGGCGGCTTTCACATCCACAGGATCTGGACCTGGAATGGGAGTTCGTCATCCTCCTCGGACGATGTCTCGAGAAGGGCGGGCGAGTGGGCGCGCATGGCGATGACCGGTACCGGACTGTCGCGAACGACCGCATCGGTGACGGAGCCGTGTAGGAGCCGATCGACGCCGATGGGAACACGAGACACCATCGCGATCATCGACGCGTTTGTGGCTTCGATCTCGGAAAGGATCGCAGCGACGGGGTCTCCCGGCAGGCTCTCGACGAGCTCGATCTCCTTGCCTGCCGGCTTGACCCAGCGGCCCACGAAGGCCATGACGCTCTCGGTGTCGGCCTCGCCGTCGAGCGCGACGATGACCGGGCCTTCGCGTTCGAGCGCGTCCGGTTCGCACTTCGGGCCGCAGAGTACCGCGGTGCCGGGGCCATAGGTGAGGACGTCGGCGGTCACGCTGCCGAGCAGAACCGCCGATCGGTCGCGACCCCGCGATGCCATGCAGAGAATGGACGAGGGACGAACTCTCAGCTCACCAACGATCGCGTCGGATAGGAACCTCCGCGACTCGAGCGCCGTCACATGCGGAGTCAGACCATTTCGGCGGCCGATATCGAACACGCCGTCGTAGAAGCGCTTGGACACGATCGTGTGATCGTCGGGGTTCGCGTACGCCAGGATTCGGAGGTCGGCGCCGCTTCGCCCGGCGAGGCCGGCCCCGACCTCGAGAGCCCGCGTCGTCTCGGGCGATCCGTTGTGCGGCACGCACACCTCATCGAACACGAGCTTCGCTCCCTTCATCGACCGAATCCCGTGAGGCAGTCACCAGGTCGGCGACGCCGCCGACGAGAACTGGAATCTCGCTGCTCTCGATGAGCCGCGAGGCGGTGCTCCCGAGAAGAACCCGAGCGAGATCACTTCGCGGGTGTCCGATGACGATCAGGTCGAAGCTTTCCGCGCGGGCGTGGTCGAGGAGCGCCCAATCGGGTCGACCCCCAAGGTCGACCAGGTCGGGATCCCACGGTTCGAATGCGGCGAAGGCCGTGGCTCGGCTCGCGGCCTGCTCGGCCGAGTACAGCGCACCAGGCCGCTCGGCGGTTTCGGCGTCGAGCACGACCGCAATCGAGCTTCGACGAATCGATTCCCCGAGGGTGGCCAGACAAGCGGTGGCGCTAGCGGTGGATTCCGGTGAGCCGTCGACACCGACCAGAACGTCGATCCACCCGGCGCCAGGTGCGCCAATCCGACGAACCGAGGGCGGAACGGTCGGCTGGGCAACCGCTCGAGCGAGGAAGAGGAGCGACAGCGGCCCGAGCATCACACCGAATGTGGAGAACACGGCGAGGTTGTGGCCGGCACGTCGACCGATGACGGCAATCGCCAAGCCGACGGCGATCCACGCAACGATTGCCACGAGAACGTAGGTCATACGTTGACTCTGCGTGCCATACAGGACCCGGAACAGGGCCCAAGGTCCTCGGGACTTCGGTCCCTACACAGGAGATCCTCGGGCGCGCACGATGCTCTCATGACCGAGTCAAATGTCACACCACTACATGAGAAGAGCGGTACCTACGTGTCGACCGGGCGGGTGCCCCTCGTGCTCACCGATCATCAGGGCCTCGACGTTTTGTCGACCCACGAATGCCACGAGCTGCTCGCTCAGGAGACGATCGGTCGAGTCGGGTTCAACGACCGCGCCCAGACTGTGATCCTGCCGGTGAACTATGCCTTTGTGGCGAGCTCGATCCTCTTCCGCACCGCCCCCGGATCGAAGCTCGATTTGGCGGTTCGCAATCAACCGGCATCCTTCGAGGTCGACGACTGGGACGCGGAAGCAAGGGCCGGCTGGAGCGTGCTGGTGAAGGGCCGAGCCGAACCGGTCACCGACGAGTGGCTCGTGACGTTGTGCGAACACTTCGATGTTGACCCTTGGGCGGACCAGATTCCCCGCGATGACTGGGTGCGGATCAGTGCCGACGAAGTCACCGGTCGGTGGATCAATCGTCCACCGAAGGTTGCTGCTGCTCGAGGGCCGGCGCAGTGACACCCACACCGAACGCAGAGACGAGCCGGGTCTCGGAGAGTCCGGTCGCGATGCTGTTGTTCACCCCCGACCGCGTGTTCAAAATTCTCAAGCCGGTGACCACAAAGGACTTCGACCATCGCGCATGTGCGGATCGCAGAGAGTCACTGGAGATCGAGTTGGGGCTCGGTCAGCGATTGGCGCCTGAGACCCACCTTGGACTGACACCGATTCCCGAGGGCGACGACGTGTCGGACTGGATGCTGGTCATGCGCCGTCTCGACGACGCCGATCGGCTCACGTCGATCATCCGACGCCGCGAGCTGACCGACATCCACCTCCGTCAGATTGCAAAGTTGATGGCGACATTCCACGCCGCACAGACGCCCGTCTATGGAAACGCGGCGGGAGGATCGGTAGGAGCACATCAGGACTCGTGGCGCGAGATCCTCGATCGCCTCGATGGATTTACGGGCTCGGTCCTCGATGCAGCTGGGCATGCAACGATCCGGCGTCTCGTCGACAACTATCTCGCGGGGAGGGGTCGGCTGTTCCAACGCCGCGCTGAGGACGGCCTGATCCGCGAAGGCCATGGTTCGCTCCGAGCCCACCGCGTCTTTCTGGTCGACGGCACACCTCAGATTCTTGGGACGCGTACCGGGCCACCCTCGTGTAGAACGCTCGACGTACTCGACGACCTCGCGTCGCTCGCGATCGACATACATCGATTCGCCGGGCCGATCGCGGCCCGCTCGCTTATCAGGTACTACTGCGAGTTCTCTGGAGAGCACCACGCGAGTTCGCTCGCCCACCATTTCGTCGCCCAACACGCCGCGCGGCGTTGCGTGGAAGCGTTGAACGAGGTGGCCGCTGGTCGGCTCGAGTTCGCGGCCGTCGCGCGCATGTACCACCGCCTGATCCTGGACCAGCTACACCGCGGCGCGGTTCGGGTGGCCCTCGTCGGTGGTGGGCCAGGCAGCGGAAAATCGATGGTTGCTCAGGAGTTGGCCCTTCACATGGGTTGGACACTGCTCGCGAGCGACGAGGTCCGCCGATCGATCGCGGGCGGTCCGGTCACCGTTCGGCCAGCCTCGGTCGACATGGGGCGCTACGACCCATCGGTGACCGACGCGACGTACGCCGAACTCCTTCGCGAAACCGCGCTGCTTCTCGAGATGGGCGAGAGTGTGGTCCTCGATGCGTCGTGGACGATCGGCTCGAAGCGAATGAACGCCCGGTCGACGGCCGCACGAGTCGGCGCCGAGATCCTCGAATTCGAATGTGTGGTCGACAACTCCACTGCGAGCGAGCGGGTGGCACGCCGGCTCGCCGACCAGTGGAACACGAGTGATGCATCGGCCCCGATAGTCGACACGATGGCCGCGCGGCGTGACAGCTGGCCGGAGGCCCAGGCGGTGGACATGCGCGAGGGCACACTTCCTGCGATGACGGCCGTGCGCGCAGCGATAGAGCGAACCTGTGCCGATCCCGAGCCCGATCGCCGAGTCGTTCTGCCCGCAATCAGGTTCTGGGACGAGCCCGTCGGCGCACCCACCTGAGCCCTCAACGGCTCACTCGAAGGTGCCCGCGCTCGCGGTGTGTCGAACGCCACGAGTAACCGACGTCACGTTTGGGAATGGGCCGGTACAGCCGACACTTGCAGGTGTTGAACGACAACACCGGAGTTGAGTCCCATGTTCGGTTTCCGCCGACCCACCCCCTTTGTCCACCCCGAGCTGGCCGAGTCGCTCGGCGCCACCCTGACAACCCATGAAATGGCAGCGATCAGTGCCCTCGGCACGATCGTCGATCTCGACGCAGGATTCGTCCTCACCACCGAGGGCGCAATCGGTCGCGAGGTCGTGGTGATTGTCGAGGGGTCCGCCATCGTGAGCCGCGGCGATGACGTGCTCGGAACCGTCGGAGCGGGCGACATCGTGGGCGAGATGGCTGCGCTTACTGGCCGTCCCCGAAATGCCAGCATCGTGGCCACGACGCCGCTGAAGGTCGCTGTCTTCACCAACAAGGAGTTTTGGCGACTGCTCGAGACCTGCCCTCGCATCACCGCGCGTGTCACCGACCTGATCATCGCCCGCCAGCCGATCTAACCGCCAGCGGTGAACCGCTGCCGAGCCGGCGACGTTCTCAACCATGCGGTCGGTCAGCAGCTGCGGGCCAGAATCCGTGCGTGAAGATGGCCTAACCATTCGTGGGCGACGCGATTCACCCACGACGAAGCCGAGAGGTCGGTCTCAGCTCCGACGGCGGTGATCGTGCCGTCGAAACATCGCTTGAGCAGGAGTTCCGCGCGACTCACGTGATAGCTGGACGTGACCATCACGATCGACTCCCAACCCTCGTCGACGGCGAGGTCGCCAATCAACCGAGCCTCGCCGTGAGCGCACTACCGACGACAACCCACGCGAGAGCGGTGATCCGAAGCCAGCGCGGGATCGACGACGTCACCCGCGAACGTTACGTGTTCCATCCGGTCGACCGGCCGCAGCCCCCGGTCTCCTCCTCATCGGAGTGACGGATCGATGTTGGACTACGCGAGTGAGTACGGTGCGGACCATGAACGTCCGAACGCCGATCCCGCTCGAGTGGAACACCGACGAGGGTCTGGGTTCTCGCGCTCGGCTCGGGCTGATCGTGCTGGCGAGCGATCAGACCCTGGAAAACGAGATCCGATCGTTGCCCCTCCCCGACGTGGCGATTCACCACAGTCGAATTCCGAACGAGATGCACGTGAGCGAGGAAACGCTCACGGCCATGCGCGCCGATCTTCCGGCAGCCGCCGCCCTCTTGCCGCCCGTGTTCGGATTCGACGTCATCGGCTACGGCTGCACGTCGGCGTCGACGCTCATCGGCGACAACGGTGTCGAGCAGGCGGTGCAGAGCGTGCACGCCGGAGTTGCCGTGACCAACCCCATCAGGGCGGCGGTCGCTGCGTTTTCTGCGCTCGGTGCGCATCGAATCGGCGTGGTCACTCCGTACACCGAGGCCGTCACGCTCCCTATCATCGAGCGATTCGAGGAGGACGGCCTCACGGTCGATGCCTTCGGATCTTTCCTGATCGACGACGACCTCACGGTCGGGCGCCTGTCTCCTGCGGCCGTGACCGCCGGATTGAAAACGGTGGCCGCACACGCCGACTGCGACGCCTGGTTCGTGAGCTGTACCAGCATTCCGCTGTTCAGCTACGTCGCGGACCTCGAAGCCCAGCTCGGGGCTCCTGTCGTATCGAGCAATCTGGCGCTCGCGTGGCACTTGATGCGGCTGGCCGGCATCGAAGATCAGCCCGAGGGTTTCGGACGTTTGATCGCCACCTGTTGAGTTGCGCCCTCAGCGCGAGGCCGGCGCCGGTCGGACCATGCGGCGACCTGCAGCGCCAACGACCGCACCGACCGTCACGTTGACAAAACCCAGTCCGGAGCCGAGCGCGGCGCGGAGCACGCTGCCGTCGTAGACGACGATGCCCCACACGATCGCAAGACCGGCAAGTATCAGCAGGCTCGCTGGCCGATGATCGCGAGCGACGCCGAACGCACCCACGACGAGCCCCGCGAGAAGCAGGGTGGGAATCATGCGATCAGTGAATCGACGTGCATAGGTCCAGCGTAGATCGCGTTTTCAACAGCGGTCAGGCCGCGGTCCGGCCGATCAGGTTCCGGACCTCGCGCGCAGCAACGAGCAGCACGGTGAGATCGGTGGCCGTCGTCCGGATCTCGACAAGGGTCTGGCGGTACCGGTCGACCGCCACCTGATATCGGTGCATCCACTCGTCGACTCGATCGGCGCATTCGGTCTGATCGGTCAT
The DNA here is from genome assembly GCA_051011575.1 of Acidimicrobiales bacterium. Lineage (GTDB taxonomy): Bacteria > Actinomycetota > Acidimicrobiia > Acidimicrobiales > SHLQ01 > SHLQ01. Next base: position 17,314 of record JBPCTR010000148.1, read on the forward strand.
CATTGCCATCACGCTTCGGGTGAGCTGGCGATGATCGGTGTAGAGATCGGTGCGGAGTGTGAGCCGGGCGAGGGTCGACCACTGAGAGTCCCGCGGCAGTGCGAGGATCCGATCTCGGAGCCAGATCAGATCGAGCCGATCGGCGATCGTGAAGTGGATTGCGGTCACGTCATGAACGGGCGCATCGGCTTCCGCGGCCACCTCGACGATGTCGAGCGCAGCCACGGAAGGGGCGAGAAGCGCGATGCGACATGCGAGAGCGTCGTCGGCTCCAGCGGCGGTGAGCTCATTCACGCTCGCCTCGAAATTCTGACGATCGGTGCCGAGAAGAAGCTCGCCGAGCACCTCGAGTGTCTCTCCTACCGGTTCCGTGAGATCGGCGATCGCGGCGCTCGCACTGAACGGGTTGGGCCGGTTACGAATCAGCAAACGCGTAGCTCGTTCGGCGAGCTGTCGGCAGCTGAGATATGCGGCCAGCTGATGGTCGACCGACATCGTCCCGTCGAGCTGGTTGACGGCGGAGACCACCGCGCTCAGGTCGAAGATGTGCCACGCGGCAAAGTGGGCGGCGGCGATCTCGGTTGCCGGGGCCGAGGTCTCGAGCCCGAGCCGATACAACATCGAGACCCCTGCACGATCGACGACATCATTCGCGAGCTCGTTGGCGATGATCTCGCGTCGCAGCTGATGGGAGTCGACCTGCTCGGCGAACGTCTCGCGCAGTTTTGTGGGGAAGTAGTCGATGAGCAGAGGCGTGAGCGCAGGATCGTCGGGCGTGTTCGACGCCAGCAGCGACCGCTTCAGGGTGTTCTTTGTGTACGCCTTGAGAACCGCCAGCTCGGGCGTGGTGAGGCCCGTGCCGGCGAGCCGGCGGTCGGCCAGCTCCTCCGCGTCGGGAAGATGCTCGAGGCCTCGGTCGAGGAGCCCGCCGAGCTCGAGCTGCTGGATGTATCGGGTGTGCACATCTACAAGGCTCACGGCATCTACTCGCGCCGCGCTCAGAGCGAGCGCCTGTCGATAGTTGCTGGCGAGCACCAGACCAGCCACCTCGTCGGTCATGTCCTCGAGGAACGCGTTGCGCTGCTTGTCGGTCATGTCGCCGTTGGCGACGACCTGGTCGAGCAGGATCTTGATGTTCACTTCGTGGTCGGAGCAGTCGACACCGCCTGCGTTGTCGATGGCGTCGGTGAAGACGCGCCCGCCCTTACTGGCGAACTCGATGCGGCCCCGCTGGGTTACACCGAGGTTTCCGCCCTCTCCCACGACTTCACATCGAAGATCCCGGCCATCGATACGAAGTCGATCGTTCGCCTTGTCGCCCACGTCGGCGTGGTTCTCGTCGTGGGCCTTCACGTAGGTACCGATGCCTCCGTTCCAGAAGAGATGCACGGGGGCGCAAAGCACGGCGGACATCAGGTCGTCGGGGGCGAACGTGCTCGCCGTTGTGCCGAGTGCGGCCTGCGCTTCGGGTGACAACGTGATCTGCTTGGCGGAGCGTTCGAACACGCCCCCGCCCGCAGAGATGACATCGGCGTCGTAGTCGGCCCAGCTCGAACGTGGAACGGTGAACAGCCGCTCGCGTTCGGCGTAGCTGGCCTCGGTGTCCGGGTCGGGATCGATGAAGATGTGGCGGTGGTCGAAGGCCGCGATCAGCCGGGTGTGTCTGCTCTGGAGCATGCCGTTTCCGAACACATCGCCGGACATGTCGCCTATACCGACCGCCGTGAACGGCTCGTTCTGTACATCGATCCCGATCTCGCGGAAGTGGCGCTTGACCGACTCCCAGGCCCCGCGAGCGGTGATGCCCATCTTCTTGTGGTCGTAACCGTTCGACCCGCCGGACGCGAACGCATCCCCGAGCCAGAAACCGCGACCGACCGACAGCTCGTTCGCGACGTCGGAGAACGTGGCCGTGCCCTTGTCGGCCGCCACGACGAGGTAGGTGTCGTCGCCGTCGTAGCGCACTGTTCGGGCTGGGGGCACCGCCTCGCCGTCGACGAGATTGTCGGTTAGATCGAGGAGTGCCGAGACGAACATGCGATAACACGTGACCACTTCTTCGCGCAGCGCCTCCGGGTCCCCGGGACGCTGCTTGAGGACAAACCCGCCCTTGGCCCCCTCGGGCACGATGACGGCGTTCTTGACCATTTGAGCCTTCACGAGCCCGAGCACTTCGGTGCGATAGTCCTCGGTGCGGTCCGACCACCGAAGGCCACCGCGAGCCACCGGGCCCGCTCGGAGATGCACACCCTCGAACCGGGGCGAGTACACGAAGATCTCGTGTCGAGGGCGAGGTTCGGGCATTTCGTCGATCGACCGCGGATCCAGTTTCAGGGCGAGGTACGGGTGTCCCGATCGGTCGGTCGTGCTCTGGGCCCATGTGGTCCGGGTGGTCGACACGATCAGGTTGTGGAAACGACGCAGGACGCGGTCGTGATCGAGGCTCTCGATCTCGCCGATCATCTCACCAAGGGAATCGTCGATTCCGGCGGCGGTCACCCGCTCGTCGCTCTCGGGATCGAATCGGGCGTGAAACAGATCGACCAACGTTCTGGCGACCGTGGGGTGTGCTTCCAGCGTCTGTTCGATGAAGATCCGGGTGTAGCTCAGGCCGATCTGTCGCAGATACCGAGCGTAGGCACGCAGCACAGCGACGTCCGAGACCGACATCCCAGCGGACAGCACGAGGCGGTTGAAACCGTCGTCCTCCACGCGTCCGTCCCAGACCGCCGCGAACGCCTCCTCGAACAATGCTGACGCCGTGCCGAAGTCGAGCCCCTCGGCCTGATGCTCGAGTGCGAACTCGTAAATCCACACCGACTCCTGACCGTCCGGGCGAACCTCGTAGGGCCGTTCGTCGACAACGGTGACACCGAGGTTCGTGAGTGTGGGCATTACCGCGGTGAGCGAGACCCGCTCGCCCCGCCGGTACAACTTCAACTTGAAGACGCCGGAGGGGGCACCGGGCTCCCGATAGGCGTTGAGGCGAAGCGCGCCGCGTTCGCCGAGCTGTTCCAACTGTTCGACGTCGGTGCTGGCGCTGCGCGGATCGAAAGCCCGCTGATAATCGGGGCCGAACGCCCTCCCGTACGTGCGGTCGAGGCCGGGCGTCAGCTCGTCGGCGAAGTCGTGCCCGATCGCCGCGGTGAGGCCGTCCTCCCACACGTGGATGAGCTCCTCGACCTCGTTCTCGAGCCCTGCTGTATCGACCTCGATCCCGTTCTGGTCGACCCGAAGGACGAATCGCAGGCGAGCGAGCACGGAGTCGGTCATGTGCGCATCCCACTCGGCGAGCGAGCCGCTGTAGGCGCGAGTGAGCATCGCTTCGATTCCCGTCCGAACAGAGGTGTTGTAGCGGTCGCGCGGCAGGTACACGAGCACGGTCACGAATCGCCCGAAGAGTTCGCGTCGGGCGAACAGCCGGACCCGTCGACGTTCCTGCAGGCCAGCGATCCCGATTGCCACGGTGAACAGTTCGTCGGCGTCCATCTGGAGGAGGTCGTCGCGCGGATATTGCTCGAGAATCGTCTTGAGTCGCTTGTCGTCATGACCTCCCGCGGGAAAGTCGGACCGGCTCATCACCTCCGACACGGTGTCTCGAGCGCGGGGGATGCGGTCGACGCTGTAGTTGTAGACCTCAGAAGTGAACAGGCCGAGGAACCGCCGTTCGCCATTCACCTCCCCGTTGTCACCGAAGGTCTTCACGCCCACGTAGTCGAGATACGACGAGCGGTGGACCGTGGAACGTGTGCCTGCCTTCGTGAGATTGAGAAGGCGTTTTTCCCGAACGCGCGCCTGCGCTTCGGGCGTGAGATCGCTGAGCGGGCGGGGTCGTCCGAGGTGGGTGTCACCGCTGAGGATGCCGAGGCCCGAGCCCGGTGCGATGCGAAGAACCTCGACACCATCGTCGACGTCAAGGAGGTAGTCACGGGCACCGAGGAAGATGAAGTGGTCATCGGTGAGCCATGCGAGCAGCTCCCGGGTCTCGTCGACCTCGCGCTGGTCGAGCGGAAGGTCGGCGTTTCGCAGTGCGGCCCCGATCTCGCCCAAGCGAGCACGCATCTCCGCCCAGTCGCGTACGGCCGCACTCACCTCGCCCAACACTCGTGCGAGGTGCTCCTGCACGGCCGCGCGATCGTCGGATGTGGTCTGACGGTCCACCTCCAGCGTCATGAGTGACACGAGGCGAGTGCCGTCGCTTGGGCCGTCGACATCGAGGAGTGTTCCGTCGTCGACTCGGAGCCGCATGATCGGGTGCGCGACGAAGTGAATGCCGATGTGCAGTCGGCTGAGCTCCATCAGGACCGAATCGACGATGAACGGCATGTCGTCGGTCACGATGCGTACGACCGCGTGTGGGCTTTCCCATCCGTCGACCTCGATCCGGGGGTCGACGACTTCAATCGAGATCGATCCCGGCTCAGACGTTGACGCGAGCCTCAGGTGATCGACCGCCATCCCGAACAGATCGGATGGATGTTTGGCGGCCAGCTCGTCGGTGTCGACGTGTTCGAAGTAGCTCCGGAGGAACGGTTCGAGATCGGCGCGGTCGGGCTGCGTCTCGGCGCCGTGCGCAACGACGCGGTCGATCACGGAGGTTCCAGTGGTCTTGTCCCCCACGCCCATCGATTTCGACCATAGCCCGCAACCGAGGGGCAGAACCCACCCCGGAGTCGCGGGAATTTGGTGTGAACCGTTCGACGACCCGCGAACGACAGAGAGGTATGACACGCACACGTTCCCTTCTCGCAACAACCGCTCTCGCCGCGCTGCTCGCCACGGGATGCGAGTACGTCGAGGTTGACGGGGTCGGCACACGGACCTACGACGCCGAATTCGTCCCTCAGGCCGACATCACCGACTTCACCGGGTGCTCTCGTAACCAGGCAAACCAATGGGAGGTCGGCGGATCGGTCACGAACCACACCCCCGATCGGGCGACCTATGCCGTGACGATCGCTTTCATGGAGGACACGACTCGCCTGGACGAGCGCACGCTGTGGATCCGTGACCTGGCTCCCGGACAGACCGGCGCGATGAACCGAGGTTGGTGGATCAACAATCCTGACTCGGTGACGAGCTGTGAGGTTCTCACGATCGACCGCGTGACGACGGCGATTGTCGATCCCGCGGAAGCCACCACCGCGCCTCCCGCCGCCTGATGTCAGGCTGACGTTGACCGTCAGCGAGGTTCGATGCGGACGAGGATCGCTCGACAGGATCCGGTTGTTCGCACGATGCCCACCATGCCCGACAGTTCCCGTTCCAGACGGGAACCTTCCTCCGGGGTGACGAAATACTGCTCGAGCGCTGGGAACGAAATCCGGTCGCCGAACACGAACTCGCCACGAATGCATGTTTCGCCGGGTCCCAGCGTCGGTCGAGAACTCTCGACACGAAGGGCGGTAGCTGGCCTGGCGTCATCGAACACGACATATGCGGGATCGCCGCGATCGAGCCGCGAGGGAACATCGGCTCTGACGTCGTAGGTGAGGTCAACGTAGTTGCCCCGGAAGAGCGACAGAGGATCGACCGGCTGAAGGGCCAACGCAACGTCCGCACCTGTCGTCCTGATCCACAGGGGTTGACCCAGTGCCGCAATCATCGTGGCCAGGGCGACGGCGACCGCGAGGAGGTGTCTGCGGCTCATGGCGTCGCCTCCCCTGCCACCTCGGAGGTGACTTCACGTCGCTTTCTCTCGAGGAAGATCGCTCCGCTCACGAGCAGAAGCCCACCGACGATGACCGCGAGCGAGGTCGGCAACTCGCCGGCGATTCGACCCAGGTAGAGCGCGAAGAGCAGCACGCTAACCATCGCAAATCCGACGTTGACCAACCCGCGGATCACGAAATGCTGCCCGGCGATGATCGTCACGACGGCAAGACCGAAGATCACCGCGGTGTAGATCCCGAACAGCAATTCGGAGGCTTCGAAGCTCGACGCCATCCAGGGAATCGTGTCGCGCTCGAAGTCGAAGTCGAACTGTTTGTCCGTCGTCTGCGGGAGAAGGAGGAGCAGGAGCGTCGTAACGACACCGAAGGCGATCACCAGCGGCGAGGCGGGCTCTCGCCTCCAGACGACGACGACCAGACCAATCGTTACCGCCGAGATCACGAAGTGGAGGGGGCGGACATCGATCTGAAACGTCCATGCGAACGCATCGGGATGGAAGGTGGACACCGTGATCGGAACACTGACAAGGACCGCGCCGAACGCAACGGCGGGTCGGTGAATCCACTCGAACTCGGTCTTTCTCACAAGGACGCCGACCGCGACGAGCGCGATGCCTATAAGCGCCAGGAGCGGTCGGATGCCGCGCGAGTCCCACAGAAATGCGCCTTGATCGAAGAATCGGGATGAGGGCGTCGAGATCCATCCGAGCGTGAGGATGCCGAGCGGCACGGCCAACCACCCCTGCGCCGATGAGGGCGACGCCCACCCCATGGCCAGCGTGGCGATCATCCAGAGGAATGTGCCCTGCCAGAAGTTGAGCGGGAGGTTGAAGATCTGCCCGACGAGAAAGATGTTGACACCGACGACGATCGACGAGAGGAACCAAAGACCCCTGGCGGTGATATCGAGCTGCTGTCGATCCGACATGGCCGCCCCGGCCACAGTGACCACATAGACGCCGAAGAGGAGCACGAGTCGCCGCATTGGCGAACTCTGGTCCCATTGACTCGCGATGAACAGCAGGAGTCCTCCACCGATCAGGACGGCGCCAAGCGACACGAGGAGCCAGATCAGCTTGCTCCGTTTCTCCGGCGCATCATGTGCGTCGACCGACGCTCGAAGTCTTGCGGCGAGATCCTCGTCGATCTCGCCTTCCGCCAACCACAGCGACAGGGCGTCCGAAACATCCATGGAAGAAAACTACGTTTCGGTGAGTCACGGTGGAATGAGGGGTTCCCCCCAAATGCGCCTGGGGATCGGTGAGCGCTACGACTCCCCGAGCAGCCGGTCGAGGGTGCCGAGCAGTTCGGCAGGCCGAAACGGCTTCTTCACGAATGCGGCGAGACCGGCCGAGGTGATTCGCTTCGTGGCCTCGCGTTCGTTGTAGCCACTGACGAGCACGACCTTCACGGCAGGCAGGAGCTCGTTCAGCCGATCGACCAGTTCAGCCCCGTCGACGTTCGGCATCATCATGTCGATCACCGCAGCGCCGAGCCGATCGCCGAGCTCGGCGACGTAGTCGAGAGCCACCGCGCCGTCCGACGCCTCGATGGCCTCGTACCCCCCGTCGCGAAGCACGTTCACGATCATTTCGCGAATCGCGAGTTCATCCTCGACGACGAGCACGGTGCTCGAGCGGGCGGTCGTGGGT